>JBBRLA010000031.1:0-25272 GCA_038231615.1 Polyangia bacterium
GACCCAGAGCACTATGGCGCCGCCGTGGCCACCGTCGAGGCGGCCCTGCGCGCCATCTCCGCCGCCCACGCCCCTCTGACCCTGGATTTCACCGCCTACCGCACCCCCTTTGCCCTGACCACCGTCGAGGAAATCGAGGCCGACGCCGCCCCCGGCCGCGACCCCTTTGACGCCTACGTCACCACCAACCTGGTCCCGCGCCTGCTTGCCGAGAAGGTCGACGCCGTCGGCATCTCCGTGTGCTTCCCCGGACAGCTTCAGCCGGCCTACGCCTTCGCCCTCAAGCTGAAGCGGGCGCTGCCCGGCGTTCATCTGACGGTGGGGGGGCCGGCGATGACCCAGATGCTGATTCGCCTTTCGGGGAAGGACCTGGCCCGGGCGCTGGCCGCTTTCGATTCCGCGGTGGTCTTCGAGGGCGAGCACACCCTGCTGGCGCTGCTTCGGGCCCTTGACGAAAGGCGCCCGCTGCGGGACATCGGCAACCTGGTCCTGCGCGACAGCCTGCTCGGGGCGCGCTACCTGCCGGGCCACGGCATGGAGGACCTGAAGCTCCTGCCGGCCCCCGACTTCGACGGACTGCCCCTTGCGCGCTATCTCTCGCCCGATCGGGTCCTGCCCTACGACCCGACCCGGGGCTGCTACTGGGGCAAGTGCACCTTCTGCCACTACGGCCTGGCAGAGGTGGGCACCGCCTCGTACCGCGAGCGCGAGGTGCCGGTGATGATCGAGCACTTGCGGGCGCTCTCCGTCCGATACGGCACCCGGCGCTTCTATCTATCCCAGGACTCGGTGGCGCCCAAGACCCTGCTGAAGCTGGCGCAGGGCCTCATCGACGCCGGGCTGGGCCTGCGCTGGGCCACCGACCTGAAGCCGGAGAAGTATCTCACCGATGAGCGGGCGCAGGTGCTGCGAAAATCCGGGGCGGTGGCCTGCGCATTGGGGGTCGAGTCGGCGTCGCCGCGGGTGCTCTCGCTGATCGACAAGGGGGCACCTGTAGAGACCGTGCGCGAGGTCATCGGGCGGCTCTCCCGCGCGGGGGTGGCGGTCGAGGCCATGTGTTTCACCGACTTCCCCACCGAGACCGGCCCGGAGGCGCTGGCGACCTTGCGTTTCCTCGACGAACTTCGGGAAGACGTGGCCCTGTTCATCGTGGGTCAGTTCGACCTGACGCACGGGGCGCTGGTGGCCCAGGAACCCGGGCGCTTCGGCCTGCGCGATGTGTGGCAGCTCGACGGGGACCACTTCGGCACGGGGCTCTTCTACGAGGAGACGCGGCCCTCCAAGCGCCAGAGCGACCACCAGCGCATCGACGAGGCCCTGGATCGCCTGTCGCAGAAGTGGCGCCTCTCGCACTATCCCTGGGCGGGGGCGATCTCGACGGCGCACACGCTGCTTTATTATGACCGGTTCGGCAAGGGAGTCTTCCGCGACCTGGCCCGGCGGGCGGCGAACGCTGGGGTCTTGGGCAAAAAGGGGCTCAGCGGGGTGGCCCGCTTCGACCTGCAACAGACCGTCGAGGCAGAAGAACGGGAAGGGGAGATCTGGCGCGAACTGGTCCATGGGCAGCGCCACGTCTCCCGGGCGGCCTACCGAAAGCTGGCGGCGCTGGCGCCGGGGTTATCTCCAAGGCCGCAGCAGTACCGCTACGCCGCCGGTGAGGAACCCGCCGCAGGCCCTGGACCCAGGAAGGTGCCCGGCAGACGCCCTTCGGGAGCGGCCAACTCGATGGGATGAGCAGGCGAGCCGCGCGGATGGCTTGCGGGCATTTAGTGCCGGTAGGCAGGGGCGGGCACGCGAGCCGCGGGGGCGCGGTACGCCGGAGCGGCACGGTATGCCGGGGCCGGCACGCCGCCGCGATACGCCGGGGCCGGGGCCGGCACGCCGCCGCGATAGGCCGGGGCCGGGGCGGGAACACCGCCGCGATACGCCGGGGCCGGCACGTAGCCGCCGCGATACGCCGGGGCCGGGGCCGGCACATAGCCACCACGATATGCCGGGGCCGGCGGGGGCACATAGCCGCCGCGGTAGGCCGGCGCCGCATAGCCGCCGCGGTAGGCGCCACCGCCATAGTAGGCCCCATAGTGGGAGCGATGGTACTCATAGGCGGCTGGGGTGCCCCAGGAGCCGCGGATGTAGATGCCGTTGGCGTAGACCGGCGGGATCCACAGGTAGCCCGCCCGCGCCGCCGAGCAGTAGCCAGCGGTCCAGTACCAGGAACTGTTCCAGTCCCACTGTCCGGGGATGTAGACCGACCCGTAGCCGCAGGAAAGCGGCTCCTCATATTGCGGGGCCGGCGGGGCCACCGAGACACTGATCCCCGAGGAAGGCGTATACCCCCCACCCCCGTATACACCCGGAGTGGGCTCGTAGTAATCGCCATAACATCCGCCCAACCCCCGGGCGGCGATAGCTGCCAGCAGCAGGCTTTTCATCTTCATCTCCTTCTTCAAGGCTATTCCTTAATCATGGACGAGGCAAAGGTGGATTTATTCATCGGGCCCACGGGCACATCGCTAGATTGAAGCTTTCACTTGAAGATCAGGGGGTTGTCAGCGAATCGACACCGGGCGCCTGGGTCTCCCCACGGGGGGCGGCGCTCGGGCGCTCCGACTTGGGGGCGGGGGCCTCGCCCGCCGCCTTGGCGCCCTTGTCCTTACCGTCGGCAGAGTGATGTTCGATGATGGCGTTCATTTCTCCGCCGAGCAGAAAGATCAACCCGGACAGGTAAAGCCAGGTCATCAGCACCACCACGCCGCCGATCGAACCGTACATGGCGTTGTAGTTGCCGAAGTGCTCGGCGTAGACGGTGAAGCCCCAGGTAGACCCGATCCATAACAAGGTGGCCAACACCGCGCCTGGGGTGATGAACTTGAACTCCTGCTTCGCCGAAGGAAGAAAGTAATAGCACAGAGCCAGCATCAGCATGATCACCAGTGCGCTGATCGGCCAGCGCAACCACGACCAAGAGAACATGAATACCCGGCCCATCCCGATGTGGTCTGCGATGAAGAAGCCCAGCTTGCCCCCCAGGATGATCAGCGAGAAGGCGACCAGCAAAAGAAGGCTCCCCGCCACGGTCATTCCCAGCGCCATGAGCTGCACCCGCCACCAGGGCCGCGTCTCTTTCACATCATAGGCGAAATTCAGCCCGTTGCGCAGCGAATCGATCCCCCGCGACGCGCTCCACAGGGCGATGATGAGCCCCAGGCTCAGCAGCTTGGGATGGGGGTTGTTCAGGAGCCCGGTGAGCTGTCCCTGGATGATACCCATGGCCTCCTTCGGCATGATCATCGCGAGCCGAGACAAAAGGTCGTTCACCGCGTCGCCCAAAGGCAGGTAGGCGGTGATTGCGACCAGACAGAAGAGCAAGGGGAAGATGGCGAACAGAAAGTAGTAAGCCAGCTCCGCCGCGATATCGATGAGGTCGTTCTTCATCACTTCGGTGAAAAACGTCTTGCCAAAATCTTTCAGACCCATTCCTTTGAAGCCCGGAATCACCATGCTTTCTCCTCACCGCCGGCCAACAAATTCGTTTGCACAAGAGTAAGAAGCCGCTGGGATGAAGTCAAATCGCGGCGGGCCATGGCCGAACTGCCCTCCCTGATAGTGAAGTACGTGACGCATTATCAGGCGCTCTGGAGGAGGTCGCGGTGATGGGAAGCCCGGCTTTTCTGGAGCAGCAAGAGGAGGTGGACCTTCAGCAGGCGAACATCGCGCGGCAAAACCCCTTGATACTTCACTTCGCGCGGAAAGCGGACATCCACGGTCCAAGAGCGATCTAAAGCAGCGGCCCCATCTCCGGCCCATCTTCAAAGAGCAGTTCCGGCATGATGAGTCTGGGCCCCAGGCGGCTCGCCGGCTGCTCCTCCGTCGCCTCGCTGGCCCGTTGGGTGGCCAGCGTCTGGAGCCGCTCCCGCACCTGCGGGTATTCCGAGAGCACCTCCTCGAAGTCCTCCTTGCGCAGCACCAGCACCGCCACCCGCTCCAGCGCGTGGACCAGCGCCGAGGTCGGGTGGCCGCTGAGCAGGGAGATCTCCCCGATCACGTCCCCCAGCCCCAGCGTCGCCACGGGCAAAAGCACGCTCGACCCGGGGGCTTGACGCCGGGCCACCTCCGCGCGGCCGGCCAGGACCACCAGCAGTTCGCTGCCCGGCTGTCCGTCGGCGATCAGCACCTCCCCCGCCTCGTAGCGCCGGGAGGTCACCCGCGACATCAGCAGGTCGCGGGCCTTGTGATCCAGGCCGCGGAACAGTTCAGAGGTGAGCATCACGTCAAGGAGCAGTCGCCGCCGGGCGTACTCCGCCAGCACCTGGGCGATCGACTCGTCCCGGGCGCTGAGCTGCTCCAGATCGTCGCGCCGGGCCGAAAGCAGCAGCACCTTGGTCTCGGCAATGGCGCTGGCCAGGCGCGGGCTGGTGTTCAAAAGCGCCATCTCGCCGAAGAAGTGTCCCCCCCGCAGCGTCGAGAGCGCCGTGCCGTCCCGGGCTTCGATGCGCACCGTGCCGCGGGCGATGATGAAAAGGGTGTCGCCGATGTCCCCGGCTTGTAGGATGCGCGTCCCCGCCGGCAGCTCCTTGATGGTGAGCTGCTGGGCCAGCTTGACGAAGGCGTCCGGCAAAAGGGCCGAGAAAAGCGGCACCTGCGGCAGGGGCTCGCGGAGCTGGCGGCTTTGCACCGCGTTCATCTGCTGCACGCTGATGGCGTGGGCCGCCGCCTTGCGCAGGGCCGCCACAGCGCGGGCCCGCAGCACCGGGCCGGGCGCCTTTTGCAAGTCCCCCGCCGTCCCGGCACCCAGCTTCGGCGGCTGCATCGGCCGGGGGCGGATGGCCGGATCGACCCGCGTCGAGGTCTTGCCGTAGGCGTTGCCCAGCACCGTCAATCGCGCCCAGGCCTGGCGCTCCTCGCCGCGCTCCGAGAGGCGCAGACAGGCGATGATGGCCAAGGGGAGATGGCCGGCCTCGCCGAAGGCCGCCGCCAGGCTATCCAGGGCCTGCCTGCCGGCTGCGCCGTCGGCCTGTCCCGTGTCGGGATCGTCGCAGAGCCCGATGGCCACCCGCATCCACGCGGACAGGTTGCCGGGATCGGCCTCCAGCGCCTCGACTGCCGGATAAAGCTCGTCCGCATCCTCCCGGACCCCAGCGCTCTCGTCGGTATTCAAAGCATGCTCCTGCGCCATAATGCCGCTCCATTATGGCCCAAATCCGGCGCTTGTAAAATGCCACCCTCCCGGCGGCAAATGGTATAACGCGCCCATGTTGAAAGCCGAGACCGCCAAGGACCCCACCCGGACCCAGGTAGATGCGTCGCTGGCCGAGGCGCAGCGCCGCCACGCCAGCGATCCGCAGCGCGCCGAGCTGATCGCCCGCACCCGTCGCTTCAAGTCGAGCTGGATCGAGCTGGCCGAGGCGCTGACCGACTGCCGGCAGCAGGAGCGCTTCCGCAAGTGGGGCTACAAGAGTTTTCCAGACTTCTACCAGCGGGAGCTGCACCTGAAGGAAAGCACGGTGGACAAGCTGACGGGATCGTTTGCTTTCCTGCGGAAGAGCGCGCCGGAGGTGCTGGAGCGGGACGGGGTGAACGACAACATCCCGAGCTGGCAGAGCATCGACTTCTTGCGACGAGCGGAAGAGGCCGCGCAAAACGGCAAGGCCAGCCAGGAGACCGTCGACGAGGTGCGCCGGGCGGTGGTGGATGACAACATGCCGCTGCCCAAGGTGACGCGGCTTTTCCGCGAGACGCTCTTCCCCAGCGAGACGGGTGCCGAGGACCGCAAGCGAGTGAAGGAGGCCGGCAAGGCGGCGCGGCGGCTTTCGGACCTGATCGGCTCGTTGCGGGAGACGAACGTGGTGCCGGACGCGGTGATCTCCCAGGTAGAGCAGGCGCTTTCGGCCCTCTTGCGGGCGCTGCCAGCCGACAAGGAAGAGCCTGCCGAGGCCGCCGCAGCAGCCGCATGAACCGTTGGTCTGCGGGTCAACTGGATGGCCTTCCGTCCCGGCGAACTCGGGCCGCCGCCGCATGAACGCTGGGATTCGGCTGCGGGTCCGCTGGAGTTCGTCTGCGGGAGGAAGGATTGTAAGATGTGCGGATGAGCCGCGCACTTTTGCCCGCGACCTCCCTTGAGCGGGTCTTCCACGAGGGGCCAGGGCAGGTGATCTTCGGGGTAAAGTGGTTCGCCCGGGTGTGCGTGCAGGCCTGGAACCGCTGGTGGTCCGATCGGTGTACGCAGGCGGCCTCATCGCTGGCGTACCAGACGGCGCTGGCACTGGTGCCGCTTTTGGCGGTGGCCTTCGCCCTGCTGAAGGCGTCGGGACAGCTCGAGGTCAGCTCCAAGCTCCTGGCCTTTTTGGGGCAGCAGATCCTCCCCTCGTCTGAGGAGGCCCGCGGCGAGATCGTCCAGCGCCTGGCCGACTTCACCAGCAAGATCGCCGCCGGGGCATTGGGCAGCTTCGGCCTGGCGGCCACCATCGTCACCGGTTTCTTTCTGTTCCTTTCCGTCGAGGAGATCTGGAACCGCATCTGGAACTCCACCCGCAAGCGGACCTACTTCAACAAATTCTTGCTCTTTTATGCCTCGGTGACTTTGGGGCCCTTCCTGCTGGGGCTTTCCCTGTGGCATGTCTCGACGCTGGGGAAAGGCGCCAACAAGTTGCAGTTGGTGGCCTCGCTGCTCTCGACCCCGGTGGCGCTGGTGCTGGGCAACCGCATGCTGCCGGTGGGGCGGGTGCGCTGGGGCCCGGCGCTGTGTGGTGGGCTGACCTCGGCGGTGCTCTTCGAGGCGGCGAAGTATGGCTTCGGTTTCTACCTGGCGTGGATCACCGGCAGCTATCGATCGATCTACGGGGCGCTGGGGACCTTGCCGCTCTTCCTGGTGTGGATCTACGTCGCCTGGCTGACGGTGCTGTGGGGGGCGGAGATGGCCCACGCAGCGCAGCGGCTGAGCACCCTGGAGGCGGCGGCGCGCTCGCCCCTGTCCCACGAGGGGGACGATTCGGTGCTGATCACCGGCTCGATGGCGGCGCGGCTGCTGCTGGACGTGGTGCGCCACTTCTCCGCGGGGGGCAAGGCGCTGAGCGCCGATGTGCTGCGCCGCCGCCACTGTCTGTCCGAAGACACCCTGCGCCGCATCTTCCGCCGCCTGGAGGTATGCCACATGGTGATCCCCATCGAGGATGCTTATCTGCCCGCCCGGCCACCGGCGCAACTGCTGGTGGTGGACGTGTTGAACGCGTTCCATCCAGGTGAGCCGGTCCCGGGACGGCACCAGGATGGCCTGGACCGCCTGCTGGGCGAGGTGACGGACCTGGGCGCGGAGCGACTGGCCGCGGTAAGCCTGAACGACCTGATCTGAATTTGGGAGATCCGATTTCCCCCCGGCGAATCTGCTACCATTAGCGTCCGATGAATCCCAATTCCACCCGCCAATCCTCCCGACAAGGAGCCCCGTAGATGCCGCCGACCCTGCGCGAACGCCTGACCCTCCTTGAGGCCGAACGGGAGCGGATCAAGCAGATGGGCGGGCCCGACAAGGTGAAGAAGCAGCACGACCGAGGCAAGCTCACCGCCCGGGAGCGCCTGGACCACTTCTACGATGCCGGCGACTTCTTCGAGATCGGGCTCCACGGTACCCAGATGGGACACGCGGACCCCAAGGACAAGCCCCCCGCCGACGCGGTGGTGTGCGGTTATGGCAAGGTGAACGGGCGCATGGTCGCCGCCGTGGCCTACGACTTCACCGTCAAGGGCGGCTCCATCGGCATGGTCGGCGAAACCAAGGTGACCCGCCTGCGGGAGCTGGCGCTGCGGTGCCGCATGCCCATGGTGTGGTTCATCGATTCGGCGGGCGCCCGCATCGATCCCAAGGCGGCGGGGGGCGGCGACATCCTCTCCATCTTCGCCGGGTCGGGGCACCTGTTCCGCGAAGAGGTCATCATGTCCGGCGTCATTCCTCTGGTGGCGGCGATGGTGGGGCCGGGCGCCGCGGGCACCGCCTATATTCCCGGCCTGGCCGACTTCGTGCCCATGGTGAAGGAACACGGATCCATGGCGCTGGGCGGCCCGCCGCTCGTCAAGGCGGTCACCGGGCAGGAGATCTCCGAGCAGGACCTGGGCGGCAGCAAGGTCCACACCGAGAAGTCCGGCGTCGGCGACCTGGAAGTGCCCGACGAGGAGGCCTGCCTGGCGGTGATCAAGGACTATCTGTCCTACATGCCGCAGCATTGCGGCGAGCGACCGCCCATCCTGAAGACCGACGACCCCACGAACCGGCGCGAGGAGCGCCTGCTGGACATCCTGCCCGAGCAATCCCGGCAGTCCTACGACATGTACGAGATCATCCGGCTGATCGTGGATCATGGCAAGATCCTCGACATCAAGCCGCGCTGGGCGCGCAACATCATCACCTGCCTGTGCCGCATCGGCGGCTATCCGGTGGGCATCGTGGCCAACAACCCGCGCATGCTCGGCGGCATCCTGGACGTGAACAGCGCCGACAAGGCCGCGCACTTCATGCAGATCTGCGACGCCTTCGGCATCCCCCTGGTGTTCCTGATGGACGTGCCGGGCTTCATGGTGGGTTCGAAGGTGGAGCACGAAGGCATCATCCGGCACGGCGCCAAGATGCTGCACATCATGGCCTCGGCAACGGTGCCGAAACTGACGGTGGTGGTGCGCAAGGGCTACGGCGCGGGCTACTACGTCATGGCCGGCAGGGCCTACGAGCCGGACCTTCTGGTGGCCTGGCCCGGCGCCGAGATCAGCGTCATGGGGGCGGAAGGGATGATCGGCATCGCCGGCAAGAAGCTCTTCGGGGACGTCGAGCCGCCGCCGGAGGTCAAGGCGCAGCTCGCGGCGATGTTGCAGCAACACATCGACATCCAGAAGGTCGCCGGCTGGGGGCTGGTGGACGACGTCATCGATCCCCGAGATACCCGCCGGGTCCTGTGCCTGGGGCTGGAGATGTCCTGGAACCGCGTGGTGGAACGGCCAGCCCGGAAGCGCGGGATCATTCCGGTATAGGACGATAAAACCCATCGGCCGGCGACCGATTCAACATACCGGTCAACGACTGATTGGGCATCGCCCCGAAGGCCGCGCTGACCGTGATCGGCGTATTCAGCACCACCTGGCAGCCCCCGGTCCCGGCGCAACCCATCGACCATCCGTCGAACGAGGCGCGGATCTCCGGATTGGCCCTCAGGTTCACCGGGGCACCCTGCTGGAACTGGGCAAAGCAGGTATCATACTGGCTGCCGCAGCGAATGCCCGCCGGGACCGATTCGACCCACCCCTGTCCTGCCCCAAGGGTGCCGACCGTAAGCCCGCAGGTGGGCACGTCCAGGGGCCGCACCGGGACGGTCAGCTCCACCACGCTCTGGTCGCCGATCGCCTGCTCCCCCCGGCCCGCCGCGAAGGAGCAGCGGTCGTCGCCCAGGGCATCGATGTCCACCCGGTAGGTGCCGGTGGAGCCCGCGGGCAGGCGGATGCCGAACTGGGTCACGCCGCTCTCCTCGACCGGGAAAAGCTCCCGGCGCCCGTCCAGGTACGAGGTGGCTCGCAGCGTCCGGGTGTTCGAATCGACGCCGGTGAGGGTGACGATGATGACGGTGCCGCCGTTGGCGCCAGACCCGCAGGAGCAGACGCAAAGGGGCCATAAGAACCATAGAAGCCCCCGAAGCCAGAAAACCCGCCCCGCGCCCCGCGGGATGTATGGACTGGTCCTGCCCATCAAAACCTCGCGTCGTGAATCGGGATGTTGCTGGGCACCTTGGTGTCCCAGGGCTGGGTCGAGAGCGTCGCCGCCACCACGATTCCGACGGTGACCGCGCCAACCGTGCCCCAGAACCAGCCGTGTTGCCAAAAGCGCGGGCTGGACATTTTTTTTTCATCATAGGGTACATTTGTGCCCATTAGCAGCGCGTTCTCCGTCCCGGTGCGCACGGCCCCGGGAGACAGGGCGGGCAAGGGCGGCAGGACCTTCTGCACGGGCTTCGCCGCGGCGATCGCCGTGTCCACCTGCCGCTGCGCCAGTGCGATGTATTCATCGGTGGCGTTGCGATCCGCCGCGGAAAGGGCGGGCATCTCGACCCGATACCGAAGGTAGTACCCCAACGCATCCTCTCCCTTGCCCAGGCGCCGGCAGGCGTGCCCCAGGTTCAGGAGCAGCCGAGGCTCGGGGCGCACGGCATATGCCGCCTGCAATTCCACCAGGGCCTCGTCATAGCGGCGGCCCTGATAAAGTTCCTGCGCCAGGTCGTAGTGCCGCTGGAAGTCATCGGTCGCGTCGCCCTGTCCACGCGCCGGTGCCACCCGCAACAGGGCGCACACGAGCAGGAGGGTGCTCAACAGGCCGGGGCGTGGCGCACGGTACGCGGGCTCACCGACTCGGACCATCCCCTGCCTTCTGCCGCATGAGCGGGCGCTCGAAGTCCTCGATCTGGTAGTTCGGCGGAAGGGGCGGCGTGACCATCGTGGCCGGGTCCTGGGCATGGCCTTTGTCCGATGGGTCCGGCCGGTTCGGCCTGACCTCGGGGGTGACCGCCGCATGCAAACGGGGGCCATGCTTTTGCCGGACCCCCTCGGCGGAGAGACTCTCATGAATCATCAGGTTGGCCGAGAGGTCCAGGTCGATCCGCTTCTCGACAAAACCCCGGCGGCGCAGGGCCACGGTCAGCAACCCGATCTCCGCTGGGCGCTCGGTGACGAAGGGCGTCAGCGCCAGCACCGCGCCATCGGCGACCCGCACGATCTCCGCTCCATCCGGCTCGGTGATCACCGACCAGTGGACCCGAGGGCCGACGGGGACCGCGACGTTCGGGACCGGGACGGGTACATGTCGCGGGGCCTGCTTGACCTGTGCCGGCGGGACCGGCACCGGCTGCCGTGACGCGGTCGCCCGATGGAACGAGACCCAAGCCAGGATCGCGACCCCGGCCAGCGCCAGGGAACACGCCGCCGCGGAGACCGGCAGCCAAAACCGGCGCCTCCCGGCTTGCTCCAACACCTTGGCGCCGGTGACGGCGAAGGCCAGCTCCTCCGCCGCCCGGGGCAGCCGCGGGGTGGCCGGCGGCATGACGAGCGAAATGTTTCCCGTCGTCCGCGGCGCACCCGCCTCTTCCAGCCGATTGACCACCTGGGCCATGGTTGGCCGCAGCGCCCGGTCTTTGTCGAGCATCTGGTGGACCAGGTCCGAAAGCGGCAGCGGCACGCCGGGCAGGACGTCGCACAGGGGCACCGGTTCCTCGTAGATGTGCGCCGCCATCAGCTCGCCCTCGCCCTCGGCGACGAAGGGCGGATGCCCGCTGAGCATCTGGTAGACCATCACCCCCAGCGAGTACACGTCGGCCTTGGCATCCACCTGATCGGCGCCCCGGCACTGCTCCGGCGACATGTATACCGGAGTGCCCAACACCATGCCGACCCGGGTCTTTACCTGCCGCGGCCCCAGGCGCTGGTGCTCCTCGGCCAGCTTGGCGATGCCGAAGTCGAGCAGCTTGGCGCGTTCGCCGGCATGGCTCTCGGGATCGGCGATGATCATCACGTTGTCGGGCTTCAGGTCGCGGTGGACCACCCCCTGCTCGTGGACCGCATGCAGCGCCGAGGCGATCTGCCGGGACAGGCGCAGGGCCTCGGGCAGCGGCAGCTTGCCGACGCGGTGCAGGCGCAGGGATAGGGACTCGCCCTCCAGATACTCCATCACAAGATAGGCGGTGCCGTCGGGCATCTGCCCCAGGTCGGAGATGTTGACGATGTCCGGGTGGCGGACGATGTTGACCGCGCGGGCCTCGTTGAAGAAGCGGTCGATGATCTCCGGCTCGCGGGCCAGTTCGGGAGAGAGCAGCTTGACGGCTGCGCGCCTGCCGATGCCCTGGTGGATCGCCTCGTAGACCGAGCCCATCCCCCCCTCCCCCACCTTGCGCGCCAGGCGGTATCCCGCGACGATGCGCCCGGTCATGTCCGGGGCCGGCGCAAATCCCAGCGGTCGCGAGGGATGGGACGAAAGCCCGGTACGTTCCACGGCTTTGCCCACGACTCGCGTGGTACGGACAGAGGCTGCCACACGCCTATTTTACCCCGGCCGCGACCGGCTGCGGAAATGAATCCAGCGATACTTGATAATATTCAATGAAGTAGCCAGCTTGGCGCAAGCTTCGCAGACAGACTCAGGCGCGTTTCAGAGGGGTCAGTGGTGCCTTGCGCTCTTCGGCCCATGGGCCGGGGTATGCGTCTTCTTCGGCAGCTTGACCGGCTTCGCGGTCTCGTCCTTCTTTGTTTCCGGCTTGGATTCGGGTTTTGCTTCCGGCGTCACTTCCGGCTTTGTTTCGGGCTTCTCTAAAGAGTCGTTCGGTCTGGTGGCTGGATCCGCCTTGGGATCGAAGGTCTTTGGCGTGACCGGCAGCGATGGGCCGCGGCCGGCGATCAGGTAGATCACCAGCCCCATCACCAGCAGGCAGCCCACGGCGATGCCGATGAGGGCCAGGCGCCGGGGCACCCGCCGCTCCGCCGACAGCTTGTTGGTGCTGGCCAGCGCCGACACCATCTGGGTATGTGCGTAGCCACCCACCCCGCGTGGCGGCGAGGACATCTCGATGGTCGCGGCGCCCAGGGCCCCACCCGAAGACGACGCTTCCGGCCCGGCAGAAAGGAGCCTCGCCTGGGTGCGCTCCAGCTCGATCTTCTTGATCCGCGCGACCACCTGCTCCATCGTCGGCCGCGCCGTCGGGTTCTTGGCGAGCATCTCGTGTACGAGCTGATGCACGGCCTCCGGCAAACTCGCCACCCGCTCCCGCAGGGCCGGCGGCTCCTTCGCCAGGTGGGCCTTCATGACCGTCCCCGCCTCCCCCTGGAAGGGCGCCTTCCCGGAGAGCATCTCGTAAAGCATGATCCCCAGCGCGTAGACGTCCACCTTGCCGTCAACATTGGGCGCTCCGCTGCACTGCTCCGGTGAGATATAAATCGGCGTGCCCATCACCAGGCCGGTCGCCGTGCGGCGGTACGACGAGTCCAGGAAGCGGGCGATGCCGAAGTCCACCACCTTGGTCCGCTCCTGTTCGGGGATGTCGGGATCGGCGACGAGGATGACGTTCTCCGGCTTCAAATCACGGTGGATGATGCGCTTCTGGTGGGCGGCGTGCAGCGCCGAGGCGATCTGCCGGGCGATGCGCAGGGCCTCCAGAAGCGGCACCGGCTTGCCCAGACTGATGTAACGGTCGTAGAGGTTTTCCCCCTCCAGATACTCCATCAGGATGTAGGCCGTGTCGCCCTTGGTCCCAAAGTCGAAGATCTTGACGATCCCCGGGTGTTGCACCACGTTGACCGCGCGGGCCTCGTCCAGGAAGCGGCCGATGTACTGCTGCGACTGTCCATCCTGAGAAAGCTCCGCCGCCAGCACCTTCACCGCCGCCCGGTGGCCGATGGTCTCGTGGACCGCCTCGTACACCACGCCCATCCCGCCACGGGCCAGTTCCTTGGTGACGACGTACTTGCCGATCCGCTCTCCCACCATGGAAGAAGCCTCTACCGGATGCTTATCGGAAGGGGGCATCACTCACCTCGATACCAGGCCTTGCACAGAGGACACGATCATCCATTGTATACGCATCTTGCCGCAGGTCCACCTGCCAGCTCTCGCCGGCCGTCGCGAATCGTCCGGGATCACCGGGAGGTCACCTTCAGGACCTTCACGGTGCGGCGGGCGAGCTGCCCAGCGTTATCCACCACCGTGATCTCGTGCTCCCCCGGGCGCGGCGTATAATACGCACGTTCGCCCGAGGCCACCGTCTCCAAAAACTCCCCGTCGATGAACCATGCCGCCCCATCACCCATCACCTCGGCCAAAAGCGGGACCGGCTGCCGGGCCTCCGGCACCCCGGGGATCAGCAAGACCGTCTGTCCGGCCTGCGGCGAGACGATCACCGGCGGGGCCAGCTTGCCTCCCGGTTCGCAGCCCGGCGCGTAGGGCGGCGGCGACGGCGCCTCCTCTTGCTGGTCCTTCAACCAGCGCTGGAGCGAAGCGGGCCACACCAGGTACGTGCGGGTCGCATAGTCATGGTTGGCGCGGCATGTTGGAGAAAGGCGCAGGCCCGTCTTCTTGTCGAGGTCGATCGCCTGGTGATAGGGGCAACGCTCGGTGGGCACGCTGCCGCGCGGCGCCAGTACCCGGTGCGTTTCAGCGCAGGCGGCGGAGGGCAAGCGCCCGGAGTAGGCGCAGACCTCGATCTGCTTCAGGTCCTCGGGGACCGGGGCGATGTGGCGTGTGGGGCCTGGGTGCAGCGCCTCCAGCAAATCGAAAAGCATCGGGCCGGCGGCCTCGGCCCCGACCAGGTCCACGCTGGGGGCGTTGTCAAAATTGCCCAGCCACACCACGGCGGTGTGATGCGCTCCCGCGCCTGCGGCCCAGGCGTCGCGATGGCCGAAGCTGGTGCCGGTCTTCCAGAAGATCGCCGGGGCGGCCCCGGTCATGCGGCGGCGCCGTGGGAAGTCCGGCCGGTCCTTGCGCGAAAGCGCCTGCCTCGTCAGGTACGCGGCCCCCGGGGAAAAGCCTTGTAAGGTCCCGACCGGCGTGGCATCGCGCAAAAGGCGCGGCGGCCGGTAGCGCCCATCCGCGGCCAGGGCGGCGTAGAGGCCGGCCATCTCCAGCGGGGTCACCTCCAGTCCGCCGACCGCGGCGGAAAGACCGTAGTGGCCCGGCTCGCGGCTCAGGTTCGCGGCGCCCATGGAGCGCAAGGTGCCGACGAAACGCTCGACGCCCAGCCGGTTCAGCAGGTTGACGAAGGGCAGGTTCAGGGAGCGCGAGAGGGCGTCCTCCAGCCGCACCAGGCCGGCAAACTCCCGGTCGAAATTTCTGGGCGCATAGGTACCGTATCTCATGGGGATGTCGGCTACCAGGAAGTCGGGCAACCCGAGGCCCCGGTCGATGGCCAGCGCATAGAGAACCGGCTTGAGCGCCGAGCCGGGAGATCGCGGCCGATCGAAGCCGGCGATCTGCCCGCCGTGGGCCGGGTCCCAGAAGTCGAAGCTGCCCACAAGGGCGGTGATCTCGCCGCTCTCGTGATTCACCACCACCACGGCGGCGTTGTGAATGCCCTTCGCCACGGCGTCGGCGCGCGCGGCGAAGAGCAGCCGTTCCACCAGCAGTTGCGCGTCCCTTTGCAGGGTGGTGCGCAGGCGCGGCGAATTCGACTTGCGCCGGCGTAACCACATCGCTGCGTGGATCGCGTGTCGCGGAAAGGGCAACAGCCGATCCGGCACCGGGGCCGCGCGCACCAGCGAGAGGGCCGTGGCGGTGGCAATGCGCCCCTCGCCGCGGCCCAGGGGAAGCGCCCCCTGCTGATACAGGCGCTCGGCGATGCGGTCGCGAAAGTGCGTGAGGCGCGCGGTGTTCTTGGCATCCGGGAAGCGCCGGCCGGGGTCCTGCGGGACTGCCAGCAAGGTGGCGATCTCCGCGGCGCTGAGCGAGGCAGCGCCATGGCCGAAATAGCTCAGGGCGGCGGCCTCCACGCCCTCGACGTTGTGGCCGAAGGGAATAAATTGCAGGTAGGCTGCTAGGATCTGGTCCTTGGACAGGCGCAGCTCCAGTTGCAGGGCGCGCAGCCCCTGACGCAGCTTGGTGCGCAGGGACGACCGGGGGCCCGGCTCCAGCACTCGGGCAAGCTGCATCGTCAGGGTAGAAGCTCCGGAGACCACCCGGCGCCGCCGCAGGTTGAGAACGAAAGATCGCAGCGCCGCCAGGGGATCGATGCCGGGGTGGTGGAGAAATCGTTTGTCCTCCAGGCGAAAGAGCGCCGCCAGGTACGCCGGGTCCACGTCGGCGGGGGCGATGGGCACCCGCCACTTTCCATCGGGCGAAAGGAACACGTGGGCCGGCGATCCATCGGCGAACTCGATGACCGCGGAGCCGGGCTCGGACAGGCGGCCAGGCAGCGGCGCCAGGCGGGCCCACAGCCACAGGCCCCCCAGCGCAAGGAGCGCCAGCAGGAACGTCACCCGCAGGCGACGACCTGAAAAGGCCAGCCGGACCCGGCGCAACACAAAGGACAAGGTTATTTGGCCTTCTTCGGCTGCCTGTCCGGCTTCGGAAGCTTCGAGGTCGAGGGCGGGGGGTTGACCGAGAGGCGACCCCCCGGCTGCCGCGCCCAGATCCGCGGATCGTACATCGCCTCTGCTTCTACTGACGGCGAAGTGAAGGTCCCGGCGGTCACCGCGCGCAGGACGTAGACCAGCTTGACGCTTTCGCCGGAATCCAGGGCGCCGAAGACCTCGATGCGGTCGTCGCGGACATTCATGTAGTCCACTTCCCACAGGCTTTCCTTGTCGATCCAATCGGCGGCCCGCTCGCGGCCGAGGCGCGGGTTTTCGATCTCCCAGCCCGCCGGAAAACGATCCGTAAGGGCGATGTTCGATACCAATTCTCGCGAAACGTTCGTCACGGCGACCTCGGAGTAGATCAACTGGCCCAGTTCCAGCGGCTGGTGCAGGTCGATCTCAGTGCCATCGGCGCTCAGGTAGCGCCGGGCGATCTTCAACCCATCGCCGCCGACCCGATCGTCGGGCTTCTGCCGCACCCCCTCGCTGCCCAGGATCAGAAAGAGCGTCCCTTTGTCCTTGCGCGGCACGGTCAGCGTCAGCGTCTGATACTCGCTGGCCCGGATCAAGGCGAAGCTTACGTCCCCGGCCTTTCCTTCATGGCGCTGGGTCCCGGCGATCTTCTTCCCCTCGGCCAGGAGCACCGGCGCGGCGAAGCTCTGGGTCCGCTTCGACACCCGTTTGCCCAGGCCGGTGACCGCCCAGACCAGCTCCTGCGTGGTGTACCAGCCGCTCTCGTGGCCGCGCAGCCCCTCGGCGACCATCTCCGCCAGCGGTTCGCCGGCCGGGTCATCGCCGAAGAGATCCTGGAAGGTGCTCAACATGAAGCCCCGGCGCCGCCGATCCGAATAGAGCGACCAGTCGTTGCTGCGCTCATCGGAGAGCGCGGACACGTCGGGGTGCTTGAGGTCGCGCTCGTAGCGATGGTCGCCGGCCAGGTACAGCGCCGCCTTGAGCATGTAGGGATGTTCGCGATCTTCGCCTTTGGGGTTTTTGGGCAGCGTGTCGATCAGGTGCTGGATGCGCCCCTTGCGCCCGTGACCGGCCAGGGCCAGGACCAGTTGAAGATAGGGCTCCGGGTCGCCCGAATAATAATAGCCGTCCTTGTCCGGCTTGCGCCCCGCCTCGAAGGTGCTGGTCAACTGCTCCTCGATGAACTTGAGGGCGTTGTCCAGGCGGTCCTTCACCACCGGATAGCCCTGCTTCTGCGCGTCCAGCAGCATGTGGGTGGCATAGGCCGTGCCCCACAGGAAGGGCTTGGTGTCCCCCGGCCAGAAGGCGAAGCCCCCCGAGGGCACCTGCATCGAGAAGACGCGGTTTACCCCATACATCACCAGGTCCTCGATCTTTTTCCCGGCCAAAAGGGTCGGATCGACGCTGCCGATGAGCGCGCCGGCGAAGAGCAGGGGCCTCACGGCGGAGGTGGTCTGTTCGATGCAGCCGTAGGGATAGTGCAAAAGATACCCCAGGTGATCGAAGGCGTCGGCGTAGGGGTTGGCGGTCACCCAGAAGCTCGACCGCTCGCTGGTCGGCACCCAGCCGCTCAGATAGGGCAAAAGATCCACCTCCCCCGCCGACAAGGGGATGCGTTGCACGATGCGACTGCGCGGGCCGGCGGGCAGGAAGGGGACGTCGGCCTCCTCGCTGCTCTCCAGGTTGCCGGCGCGGGCCACCACCCGCAGGCGCGCGGCGCCGATCTGCTTGGCGGCGCGGGCGCGGAACACCACCTTGCCGGACTCGCCGTTCTTCAAGTGCAGCGTCGCCTTCTGCGGCCCGGTCAGCACCAGCGGGGACCCCTCGCCGGGGGGCGGCGCGGAGAGCCCGGGCACCGCGAGATTTTCGGCCATAAGGGAGATCGTGGCCTGCTGCGCCGCACCGGAAAGATTGCTCAGGAACACCGGGATCTCGATCTCGTCCCCATCCGTCAGGAAGCGCGGCAGCGTGGTCTGCACCACCAGCGGGTCGGTCACCGTGACCTGGGCGCTGGCCCGCCCGATGCGCTTGGGCCCCGCCGCCACCGCCATCACCCGCAGCGACCCCCGGTACTGCGGCAGATCGAAGGAAATCGTCAGCTTGCCGTCCTGTGGGACGCTGACCAGCCCGGAAAAGAGGGCCACCGGCTTCACCGGCTGCACCCTGCCGGACTTGCCTTCCCCATCCCCGGCTTCCTCGTCTCCATCGCCACCCGTCGAGCGCGACGAACCCGAGGGCGGCAGCAGCAGCGACCAGCCCACCGTCTCGAAGGTCTCGACCCCCAGCGCCCGGCGCTCGAAGATCCTCTGCAACGGATCGGGGGTCGGAAAGTGGGTCAGTGAAAGAATGCCCTCGTCCACCGCGGCCACCGTGACGTAGGTCGGCCCTTCCAGCTGGCCCAGGTCCAGCTTGACCAAGAGCTTGCCGTGGGACCGGACCTCCCGGGGCACGTCCAGCTTCAGTTCCTGGGTGTATTCGCCCAGCTCCATGGGGATGGATTGCACGCCGAAGGCCCGGTCGGGCATGAACGCCTGCTGCGAGTCCAGGTGCGGGTCCTTGACCAGGAACACGCTGGCATAAACATTGGGTGCGAAAGCCTCGACCTTGAAGTTCCAGTTTACCTCCCCGGCGTCCACCGCGCGCCACTCTGAGGAAAGCACGTGGTCGGTCTCGATGGTGAACAGGACGTGACCGCGGTAGGGGGCGCGAAAGTGCAGGGTCTCGGAATGGCCGACGCGAACTGGGCCCTTGACCTCGAGGTTCAAGGCCGTCGGGCGCAGCGGGCGGGGGGTCTGGTCGGTGCGGCTTTCGCCGGGCCAGTAATAATGATAGCCCGTGCCCCCGACCTCCAGATCGGTGCGGGCCTTTCCCGCCTTGACCCGGACCAGGTAGCGGTAAGCGTCCTCCGAGGGGGTCAGGCTGAAGCTGAACTTGCCGCCCGCCACCGGGACCTGGGTCTTGCCCGAAAGGATCAGCCGGGTGTAGTGCTGGTAGCTGCCCTCCCCGGCTTCCTCGTCGTAGCTCCAGCCGTATTCCTCCTCCATCTGGTAGAGTTCCGCGCTCAGCGAAGACACCGTCGGGATGATCTTCCCCTCCCAATCCACCACCGCCCCGGACACCGGCAGCGGCTTCCCGGAGGACGCCTGCTCGACCCCGGTGCTCAGGCCCAGATAGTAGTGCTCGGGGTGGATCCACGCCTCCGCCTTGGCCTGCGTCGTGCGCCCGCTGCCGGCCTCCAGCACCGCCGCGGTGGCCGTCAAACGCGCGGTCCCCTGGTACTTGCCCGCCTCGCCGGTGCCGGGGCAGGTCAGGCGGCCTTGACCCTGGTCATCGAGAGATCCGTTCTCCGTGCCCAGCGACATGGCCTTTTTGGGCTTGCCGGCGTCCCACATGCCAAAGTGGAGCTGGCGGTTCTCCTTGGGGGCAAAGACCTGGGGCTCAAGCTGGCAGGAAAGCTCCACCTGATGGTTGGCGGCGACGCTGCCGAAAAGGTAATGGGCCTCGATATGCACATTGACTTTGTCGCCCAGAAGGTAGTCCGTCGCGCTGGCGCTGGCGCTGGCCTTCATCCGTTCGGGGACGAACTCCTCGACCTGGAAGGCCAGGCGCCCGGCGGACTTGCCGGCGACCGAAAGGTCGACCTGGTACTTGCCGGTGGCGGCGAACGAGGACAGCGGCACATCCAGGACCACCATGCCGGCGGCGTTGATCCCCAGATGGGCCTTTTGCAGCACATTGGTCCGGGGGTCGATCACTTTGGCCTCGACCGGCATGCCGAGCTTGGGGGAAAGGCTGGCGGCATCCCGCAGAATCGCCGAGAGGTGCACCGTCTCGCCTGGGCGGTAGACCCCGCGGTCGGCATAGATCGCCGCGCGGTAGAGGCGTTCGCCGGTGTAGGGCTCGCCCTGCACCTCGGCCTCGGACACGTCGGTGCGCAGCTCGCTGAACTTGAGGTAGGTCAGGTCGTCGTCCTTGCTGGCGAGCAGCGCGAAGGGCGGGCTGGGATCGAGGTCGTCCTCGGGGACACGGAGCTGGCAACCGGCCTGTCCGATGGTGGCGCAATGAGAGATGACCTGCCCGCTTTTCTTGATCAGGCGCACCTCCACGCCGGAGATGGGTTCGCCGGAGTCCATGTCCAGGGCGAAGACCAGCAGCTCGTTTTTCCCCGGGTCCGCGTGGTTCTCGTTGTCCTGGTTGTTCCCCTTCTTTCCTTTGTTCCCCTTGCTTGCCTGGGCCCCGCCACGCTTGGCCACGAGGTTGATGTTGGTCAGCACCAGACGGGCGGTGGCCTGGGTCCGCTTCGCCCCCTCGGCGGCGAGGGTCAGCTCCAGCATCCCCCGGGTGGTCCGCGGAAGCAACGTCCCGACATCCACCCACGCGGTGCTCTGGGCGTCGATCTGCCCCTTCAAGGGGATTTTCTTCTTCAGGATGACGTTGGAATTCCGTTCGGTCGCGGCCTCGCTCTCGTCCTCGCTCATCCAGAACACCAGGTTCTCGGGAGGCACCTGCCGCACCGTCAGCAGCATCTCATCGACGTTCAGTTGATTGATGGGCAGGTTGCTCCACGAGTGCCGGGGCAGGTAGCGCCCCTGGGACACGAAGCTCAGCTTGGGGCTGCGGGCGGGGACCGAGAAGGTCCGTTCAAAGGGGACCCTCAGGTAGCCGCCGTACACCGTGCGGGCCCCGGCGTCGATGCGCAGGGTGTAGGCGCCGCGCTTGAAGTCACCGAGGATGCGGAAGCCGCCACCAGAGGGGGCGACGGTGAACTTGACCGGGGGCTGGATGTGGACGCGCTCGGTGGCGTCGCTTTCGCGCAGCAGGCACTGGCGGGAAATGTGGAAGTTGCCGCCGCCGCTGCCGCCCTCGTCGTCCTCGCCTTCCTCGTCGCTTTCGTGGCCCCCGCGGCTTTGCTCGCGGTCCCAGTAGTAGCGCTTCTCGCCTGCCGCGTCGTCGTCGCAGACGATGTCCAGGTAGTGGCCGCTGCCGCCCTCGCTGCGATGGGCGGCCATGATGTTCACCGAGTCGCCCAGGGCGGCCTGGTCCACCCGGGCCTCGGTCTCGGCGGCGGGGGCGCGGGCCTTGTCGTGCCGGAGGGTCACCCCCTGGCGCAGTGTCAGACCGATGAGGGCGCCGGGACGCAGCCGTTCGGAGGTCAGGGTCACCCGCACCTGACTCGCGGACTGATGCGGCTGGGCGGGCTCGAAGCTCACCTTCGCGGCGGCGCTGCCGTCCACCTGAAAGGACGCGCGGCTGCGCAGAGACTCGAGGTCCACGTCACCGGAGAAGGCCAGTGTCAACTCCGCGGTCGGCAGTTCCTTGGCTTTTTGTTTTTTGTGTTTCTTGTGTTGCGGGTCCCCGGCAACGTCCTTGTCATCGGCCAGGGCCTTGTCGTCCTTGTCGTCGGCCAGCTTGACGTGGCCGAGATACATGTGGAGGAAGGCGAACTTGCCCGTGGCGAAGGAATAGGTCCACGGCGACGAGGGCATGAGCACCCCGGCGCGGGTCCTGACGGCCTCCAGGGAGACGGTGTAGCGGGTGTCGGGGGCGAAGCCAGCCTCGGGGGTGAACGCCAGGGTCGAGGGCCCCAGGTAGGTCAGCTTGCCGCCGACGGCGGGCGAGAGCTTGACGACGGTGGCGCCGGGGACGGCCTCGTGGACCTGGTCGGTGTCGACGATCGGGCGGGCGAATTCGATGACTACGCGCTCGGGGAGAGCGCCGTCCAGACCCTGCTCGTGGAAAAGCGGCAGAAGCAAGGCCGCCTGTTCCGCGGGGGCCGTCTTCGTGCCCTCCTCCTTGCCGGCGCCGGATCGGGACGATCGGCAACCGGCGACGGTGACCAGGCCCAAAAGAGCGACGCAGAAGAGCGCGGCGCGACCGCGGGCGAACGACGGGGGAGCGGCGGGGGACATGGTGGATCTCCAAGGGCGCGAAAGGCCAGTGGACATCATTATGGATCGGCCCGGGAAGACCTGCTGTGAGGTTCATCACTTATGTCGGCTCATGGGGCCAGGACCTTATCGAGGATCAACGTCACCTCGTCCGTGCTGGGACGGCCGCGGTTGCCCGAGCGGAGGCGCCAGCCGGGCCGGTTGCCCAGGGCCGCCACCACCGCCCGCAAGACATCGCCGGCGATCTCCGGCACCTCCCCGGCCCACTCGTAGCCGTCCTGCTCGCCGGCATAGTCTTCCGAAAAGTCGCAGTGCAGGACCAGCCTCAGGGTGAACTCTTTCTCCTCGGAATATTCCATGCCCGTCTTGTAGCACGGACTTCGTTCCGGCGCGGGCCGAGGAGAGCCACTGGCGGCTTCGTCCTTTTTCTGAGGGGTACTTCAGGTATGATGCGCCCCACAGAGGTCCCCATGGCTGCCATGTTCCCCGTTTTCCCACACTCCCGAAAGATGGACCGCGGCGCCTCGCGATCCTTCGCCCCACGTCTTTGCGTCCTCGCCGTGCTTTGCATCTGGCCTCTAGGCTGCGTCCCGGATCAGGACGGCGCCGACGGGCCGGTTACCCCCGACATGGGCACATCCTGTCATTACGACCCGGCCCCGGCCCCCACCGCCCGGCCCCCATCGCCCCCCGGCGCCGGCCCGGTCCGCGCCGGAGTAGGCGAATCGCCCATCGACCTTCCCGTCGGCACCCCTCTGGGGGGTTATTCGGCCCGCCTCACCCTGCTGGGCGGTCAAGGCCCCGACAACCGCCCCGGCGCCCCCTTCGCCCACGCCTTCGCCCCGTCAGGTGGGGTACAGACCCGCCCGCAGGTCCGCGCGCTCTTCCTGCAAGCCGGCGACGAGCCGCTCCTGATGGTAAAGCTCGACCTTTGCGTGTCCTACGATCGCCTGGTCTACGACCTGGAGGCTGCCCTCTCCAAGAAGGGCCTTCTTGGCGATAGGGCCCGGGGCCACGTCATCGTCAGCGCCAGCCACACCCACAGCGGACCCGGGACGTACCAGGGGGTGTTCCATCTGTACCTGGGCTTCGACCAGTTCCAGGAAGGCCAGTACCAGCGCCTTCTGGCCTCACTGGTCAGCGCCAGCAAGCAGGCCATCGCCGCCGCAGTGCCCGCGCGCATCGGCCTCGGCGTGTGGGAGGGCTGGGACAGCAAGGACGAGATTTTCAGCGACCGCCGGGGAGAAGACCATGTCCTCAAGGACATCACCGGCATGACCGGCCCCCACAAGGACCAGCGCTTGATGGTCATGCGGGTCGACGACGCCGCCCGGCACCCCATGGCGGTGCTCTTCAACTTTCCGATGCACGGCACCATCAGCGACTCCGACAACCCGTTCATCTCGGTCGACTCCACGGGCCACGTCGAGCTGGCCCTGGAGGAACGCTTCGCCCTGCCGGTCCTGGCCATGCACCTGCAAGGGCCGGCAGGCGATGCCTCCCCCCGGGGCAAGGACGGCCTGGCGAATTGCGACTCGAAGAAGGTGCAGTGCACAGACTTCGCCCGCATGGAGTCGGTGGGCGAGCTGGCCGCACCGCGGATCTATGACCTGTGGCAGAAGATCGAAACCACCGACACGCTGGACATGGAGGCGGTGACCCGCGCCGTGTCCGACGGCCGCGACATAAAGGTCCGCGGCGGGGCCCTGAGCTACGCCCCGTATCAGGAAAGCGCCATCGTCGATGGCAGCCCGCAGGCCATCTACAAGAACTACTCCGGCCACCCGGAGTCGGACGCCCTTTTCAGCCCCATCACCCAGTTCAATGTGCCGGTGGGCGCCGGCCTGTGTGGCAGCAAAAAGGGGCAGCTCCCGGTGAGCGGAATCGAGGGCACGCAGGGCATCGCGCCCTATGGATCGTGCGCGGAGATCGGCGCCGCCATCAACCTGGTCGCCGGGTTCCTCAAGTCTCCTCCGCCGGCCCTGCCGGAATGTGAGACCACCCGCACGACGCTCACCGCGGTGCGCCTCTCGGGCATGCCGGTGCTGCGCCGGCAGTCGGGCGGCAGCGAGGCCAGCGCACAGGAGGACGTGCAGTTCCTGACCCTGCCCGGGGAACCGCTCTCGCTTTTGGCGGAGAAGCTGCGCCAGCGGGCGCCCTTTGGCAAAGACCGCACCTTTGTGCTGGGCTACTCTCAGGGCCACATCGGCTACATCCTGGAGCCGGAGAACTGGCTTTTGGGCGGCTACGAGCCGTCGATCAACATCTACGGCCCGCTGGAGGGCGAGTGGCTGATGGAGCGGTCGCTGGAGCTGGCACAGCTCGCTGCCACCAAGGAGCACGAGGACGCCGAGGCCGGCACCGACCGCCTCCACTTCGATCCAGGCCCGCTGGTCGCGGTGACCCCGGCGCTTTCGGCTCATGCCGGCACTGTGCCCGACGCGCTGCCGCCGAAGGACCCGAACCAGCCCGCGGACGGCCCTCTCTCGCCCTTTACCCGGGTGCGCGGCGAGGTGTTGCAGCCGCAGCCCTCGGCCACGCTGCCGCGGGGCTCGGGGCGCGCGACCTTTGTGTTCTACGGCGGCGCCCCGGCGGAGGACCTGCCCGAAGTGACGCTTTTGCGCGAGGGCATTGCCGGAGACTGGACGCCCGCACTGCACCGCAGCGGCCGGCCGGTGTCCAACCGGGGGCGGGAGATCCTGCTGACCTATACCCCGATCCCCCTGACAGCGCCGCCGGAGAAGGTGCAGGACCACATGTGGAGCGTCGAGTGGCAGGCGGTGGGATGGGATCAGGACGACACCACCTCAGGCCTGCAGGGAGCGCTGCGGGCACCGGCGGGACGCTACCGATTCGCCGTGCTGGGACACGCGGGTGGCAAGGAATACCGCCTGCAAAGCCGGCCCTTCCAGGTCACCGTCACCGACGCGCTGAAAGTCGAAGCGCAACGGAGCGGCGGTACTCTGAGCGGACGGGCGTACTTCCCGGTGGGCAACGGCTACCGGCTGCTGCGCCTTGCCGGGCCGAGCAACGGCGACGTCCCGGCCACCGGCGTGCTGAGCTTGCAGATCGTCGCGGGGGGCACCACCAAGGAGGTCACGGCGATGGTAGATGCCGACGGGAAGTTCACCGCGGCCCCGGCGGGGATCGACCTGACCCAGGGCGCCACCCTGACGGTGGCCGACGCAGCAGGCAACAGCGGCAGCGTCCACGTGAACTGAGGATAGGGAAGGACCCCCTCTTCCGCCGCAAGAAGAGGGTCGATGGCAAGACAGTGTGGCTGGTGGAATTGGGCCCTTTGTTGCGCGACGCGGTGGAGCGCCCTGAAGAC
>JBBRLA010000032.1:0-24787 GCA_038231615.1 Polyangia bacterium
AAGACGCAGGCACTGCCTGTGACTGCCGAGCAGAAGTTGATTCCGGAGGGCCGCTTCCGCATGGGCTCCGAGGACGGAGAGTCCGACGAGAAACCGGTTCACGAGGTGAAGGTGGCCGCGTTCTACATGGACGTGACCGAGGTGACGACCGGGGCCTATGCGGCCTGCGTGATGGCGGGGAAGTGCAAGCCCGCCGCCACCACGGGTAGCGCGTACTGTAACGCGGGCAAGCCGGGCAAGGAGAAGCATCCGATCAACTGCGTGGACTGGAACCAGGCGAAATCGTATTGTGACTGGGCCGGCAAGCGGCTGCCAACCGAGGAGGAATGGGAGTACGCAGCGCGTGGCAGCGACAATCGAAAGTACCCCTGGGGCAATGGCGACCCCGGCAAGCAGCTGTGCTGGAACCGGTATACGACGAAAGAGGGCACCTGTGAGGTCGGCAGCTATCCCGACGGCGTCTTCGGGCTGAAGGACATGGCGGGCAATGTCTGGGAGTGGACAAGCAGCCCATACTGTGCAGATTATGCGCATTCATGTGCAGATATTTCCCGCCGTGTGGTGCGCGGCGGTTCGTGGGACTTCGACCGGCCGTCGTACGTGTGCGCCGCCGTCCGCGACTGGGACGGGCCCGCGAACCAGTTCAGCATCCTCGGATTCCGTTGTGCGAGGACTGCCCGCAAGCAAGCACGGTGAGAAGAGGTCGCCTTTCGCCAGGAGTGTGCGGATCTGAGCCCCGACATGTCCAGTGCTGGACACGACCCTTGGAGGCTTGGCTTCGGCGTCGGCCGATCACTTCGCTTTCGCCGGCAACGGCACCCGCACCAGGTTCAGGCCGCCCGCGTCCACCGGCATCTCGATCATCAGGTCGTACGAACCCGGGATGTGCTGGTAGGCACTGGCGGAGTCGGCCACCCAGTGCGCCTGCCGGGTCGCTTCGTCGATGACGATGATGCGGTTGTGGGGACCCGGGAAGGTGTAGTTGCTGACCGCCAGCACCCGCCCGTCGGGCAGTTCCTCGAACTGATACCAGGGCACGTTCCGCGCCAGGCGCAGGGGATCGCCGTTGGGCACCGTGGCGGAAAGTAGATCGCCCACCCCCAGGTTGTCCGCCGCGTGCTCGATAAAGCGCAGGCGCTTGCCGTCATTCGAGAAAGGGCTATAGCCCAGGAGGCCGCGCTCCATGAAGCGCCAGTCCTTGAGCCAGCCATCCCCGGCGCCGTAGATGTAGCGGTCGCCCGGGTCCAGGGAATACAGCACCTGCCCATCGTCCGTCTGATACAGCAGCCGCTGCGCCGGGTCGGTCATCACCACCCGGGGTTTGGCGCTGCCGTCCGCGGGCACCTGCCGGGTCTGCGTGCCCGAAAGATAAAGCAGGGTCGTCCCGTCGAACTGTGTCCCCTGGGGGTTGCACGAGTCGGGGTCCAGCACGGTCTCCAGGCTGCCGTCGTACGGCACGCTGCGCAGCCCATCGTCGCCACAGAAGATCAGCGCCTGTCGGGCGTCGTCGATGATGGGGCCCCGGGGCCGCACGCCCAGTTGCGTGTCGGCTTCCATGGCGGTGGAATGCGCCACCACCAGGCCCTCGGCGTCCCGGGTGAAGAGCAGGTCGCCGGCATAGGAGAAGAAAAACGCCCCCTTGGCCAGGGGGTCCATGGGGTCCAGGCCGGCGGGGGACGGCAGGTGCCGCCGGTACAGGGGCTTCCGGCGGATCACGTCGAAGCCGGTGGTGTCCATGGCCTTCACCCAGTAGGTGAACACCGCCCCACCCGCGCCCTGGCGGAGAATCTCGTCCCCGGGCGGAAAGAGGTACTCGTCATCCGGCCCCTTGGACCCCGCCGGATGCACCGTCAGCTTGGTCGGCATTGTCGGATCGCTGTTCGGCTGCACCAGGTAGAATGCCCACCAGACGATGTGGACGTGATGCGCCTGGAGCTGCTCGATCTTCTCCGGGAGCGAGAGCCGCTTCACCGTGACCATCTGGTTGGTCAAAAGCGCTCCCGGTTGCTGGTATTCGCGCAGGGCCAGCCAGTAGGACTTGTCCGCCCCGCGCACGAAAAGCGCATCCTGCGCCGGCTTGTCGTTGAGGCGCTGGAAGCTCGACATGAGGGGCGGATCGCCGAGCAACGGAACATCCGGCAGGTCCCCGCCGAACTTGTAGCTGCACCCGGCCAGCAACAAGGCCAACCCACCGCATGCGTTCAGCCGGGCCATCAGAACCTCCCGCGCAGCCCTAAAGAGGGCAGGATGAAGGGAAAGCCATTCACACTGGGCGCCTGGTCGAATCGTGTCATGCCGTTCACCGTTGGGTAGCTGAGCCCGAAGCTCGCCGTGGAGAAGGTCGCGTTCACCACTTCCAGGAACGCCGACAGGGAAAAGCGGTCGAAGATCCACTCCCGGTCCACCCGCAGGTCAAGCTGCACGTAGGTCGGGAGGCGGTCGTTGTTGCGCACGGTGGCCGGGATCTGGGGGAACTTCAGGGTGGTCACCGGCCGCCCGGTCGCCAGGTAGATGCGCGCCCCGGCGATGATGTTCCACGGCAGGCGCACCTGCCCGACCACGTTCAGCACGTGGGTCTGGTCAAAGTCCGCCGGCAAGAGACCGCAGGAGAAGCGCCGCTCCGAGCGGCTGAGGGTGTAGGCGATCCACCCGGTAAAGCGCCCCGCTCGCCGCCGCACGAGAAGCTCCGTGCCGAAGGACTCGCCGTCGAGCTGGCGGATGCCCTGTGCCGGAATGCCGCTCAGGGAGTCAGGCGGCGGGGAGGTGCACACCAAGGTGGCGAAGTTGAGCACCAGATTGTCCGATCCCAGGCTGCCTGAAGTGAAGCTCTTGATGTTGAAGTCGTTGATGTTGAAGTCATTGACGTTGTGGAAGTGCTGGTAGTAGCCCTTGACGGAAATCTCCACCGAGTCGGGCAGCTTGGCCTGGACGCCGACCTCGCCCTGGATGGACTGTTGCAGGCCGAGTTGCAGGGCGAAGGTGGAAAGGCCCGGCAGCGGCACCGGGAACGCCGGGGGCTGCTGGTACAGGCCCCCGCCCGCGTTCAGGGTCAGCCAGTCCACCGGGTGATAGCGGATGGACCCCCGGGGGTCGATGCCCAGAAGGGTCACCCCCGCCGCCGAGTAGGCGTCCACCCGCACTCCCAGGGTCAGGGAAAGGTCATTGCCAAAGAGCGGCACTGTGCCCAGTACGAAGGCGCTGCCGACCAGGCCGTCGCGAGTGCCGGCCAGCTCTCCCAGCTCGTCGGGAGAGGTGATGGCCTGCCCGGCGCCGAAGTTCTGGCCCTGAAAGCGGGAGGCCTCGCCATCGACCCCCGCCTGAAAGATGAAGTAGGGCAGCAAAAGCCGCAGGTTGGCCCGGGCGAAGAGCGCCAGCTTGCGCACCCCGCTGCCGCCGAAGACCTGCATCTGGTCGATGCCGCCGCCGACCGCCGCCTCGTAGGAGAGGCGCCCGTTCTGACCGCGCTGCCGCACCTGCAAGCGGTGGAAGGTCAGGATGAAGTCGTCGGGGACCTCGATGGTCTTGGCCTTCTTGATTTCCTGCCGGGTCAGGGTCAGGTCATCGTAGGAGCCCAGGGCCTCGACGGTCAGGCCGTGCCAGTCGAGGCGCACCTGGTAGTCCCAATAGGACAGGTTGACGCGGTTGTCGATGGCGTGGAGGATCGGCCCGGGGTAGCCATAGTGACCGGAGAGGGTGACGCGGACGTCGCTTTTTAGCTTGAATTCGGCTGCGGCGGAAAGGTCGTAGAGTTTCAGCTCGACCTCGCCGTGGGCGTCGCGGGCGGCGGGCCCCTGTGCGCCGCGGGTCTCGGCATCGACCACCCCGCCGGCAAAGCGGCCCAGGGTCACGTCGTAGCTGCCGGGGTAGAAATCGAGGCGGTCGACGAAGCGCGAGTGGACCACACCGCCGCCGACCAGCAGGTGGAAGAGCTGCGGCACGGGCATGCCGTCCAGGATGTAGCCGTTCTCGCCGGGGCTGGCGCCGCGCACCACGTAGGCCGGCAGGAGCGGCACGGGGGTGGCCACCCCCGGAAGCATGCCGATGATGCGGAAGGGATCGCCCAGGCTCCCCGGCAGGGTGCGCAGCTCGTCGTCGCGGACACCGTAGCCCTCGCCGGCAGAGCGGGCGCCGCGGACGGTGGCGGTGTAGGGGCGGCGGCCATGGGCGTAAAGGGGCAGCAGGCGGTAGATCATCTCGATGGACGACGCTGCGCTGCGCTGCGCGCCATAGGACACGGGGCCGGCGGGCATGGGCCAGGTGGTGCGCACGGGCAGGTGCAGGGGCTCGGAGATGAAGAGGGTGACCGGGCCCTCGCGCTGCCGGATGAACAGGTCGAAGCGGCCGTCGGCGGAGGTGACCGCCGCCTCGCCGGAGTCGGCCTGAATGACGGCGCCGGCAAGGGGGGTGACCGAGCCTTTCTCGAAGACGCGGCCCCGCAGGTGGATGGCCGGGACCTCGGCAGGCTCTGGCGCGGGCAGGACCAGGGGCGGGCTGGCGGGCAACGGCAGGGGATGAAAATGAGCAGGAGGCGCGGCCCGTCCGGGCGATCCGGCCTGAAGGAGCCAGACGGGGATACAGAGGAGCAGGAGCCGCGGCCTCACCTTCAGAGCATAGCGCAGATTGCGCCCCGTCAGAGGTTCCACATCACCGGGCGTCACTGGGCATCACAAGACCACCGCAGGCTGCCCGCTCAGGCGCCGACGGGCGGGTGAGGCCCCGAGTCGAATGCTCTGGCGACCCAGCGCCCTCACCCCTTGTGCCAGCATCACCGCCGCCAGAACGGCCAGGAGCGGGTGCAGTTCCAGCACGTAGCGGGCATCGACGAAGCCGATGAGCGCCAGCGCGGTCGCCCGGCACAGGAGGGCCAGGGCCGCCGCGAAGGCCGGGACGCGGAACCGCCGGCCGAAAGCCAGCACCCCCAGGCCGAGCAGGCCAAGAAGGAGCAGGGACGCGCTCAGTTTTCGCAGGTGCGGGTAAAGCGGTTTCATCACCCGAGGCCAGGGCAGGACGTTGACCGCCACCAGCGGCTGGTCGTCGCGGCTGACCCACTGGTGGTAGGCCCGGCGCAGCGGCAGCACCACCAGAGTGCGCAGCGGGTGGTGGCGCAGGCGCAGGAGGAAAAGGGCGCGGAAGCCGCGGTCCACCGAGTCGGAGAAACCTTCCCGGGTACGAATGCCGAAGAGCTGCTGGACGGAGTCGCGCTCTTCGGGGCCGTCGAAGGCCTCGTCGGGGTAGCTGCGGGTGGTGGAGGGGCACCCCGGGCGCAAGAGGCAGTACAGGGTGCGGTGGGTCTGCTCCTCATCGACGATCCAAGTGGCGAACCAGCCGAAAAAGGCGGTGCGCGGCATCGGGTCGCCGGTGATGTCGCACTGTCCCGCCAGGGGGTGGGCGGCGCCGAAGCGGAACAGGTTGCGCGCGGGCCATGGTGCGTAGACCACGCAGAAGCACAGGGCGGCGGCCAGCAGCCCCCGCCTGCTGACGGAGCCGGCCAGCCAGGGTACGAAGAGGCAGGGCAGAAGCACCAGCGAGTCCACCCGGACCAGGATACAAAGGGCCAGCGTGCCCCCGGCCAGCCCCAGTGAGAAGGCGCGTCGGCGCCGATCCCGTGCCGGGTTGTGCGATTGCAATTGCGCTTGCCATTGCGGGGACGCCCGGTGGAACGAGGCGAAGAGGAAGAGCAGAAACAGAGTGGTCAGGAAGGTGGCCAGCGTCTCGCTGAGGATCGAGACGGAGAAAAGGGCCAGAAAGGGGTTCGCCAGCACCAGGACCAGCGCCAGGAACGCGGCCAGGCGCCCGGCCAGGCGGCGGGCGATCAGGAACGCGCACAGGGCGGTCAGCCCGTCGAGCGCCGCCTGCACCGGCTTGGCCTTCTTGATGAGGGTCTCGTACGTCATCCCCTTCTGCCCGGTGATGCCCGCCAGGAAGAGCGAATAACCGGGCATGCGGCAATAGGACGGGGGCGTGTCCATTCGATACGGGCGGATCCACGCGGGCCGGCGCAGGGCATAGGTGTGGTGATCGACGAGTTCCATGGCGCCGCCCATGTACGCGAAGCTGTCGGCGCCGCTGAAGGTGAAGTCACGACCCAGGTGGATGCGGGCCCCGAACCCGGCACAGACCAGGAGCAGACACAGGGTCACTTCCAGGGCGACGGCGAAGGGAACCGGCCGGGCAGGCTCGGCACAAGAGCGGGCGCGGGTAGATTCGGGGGGTTCCTCGGGGAGCGGCACGGCCCTCTATACCATGGGGTCAGCCTGGCATTGCATCCGGGGGCCCCACGCCGGCCGTCCTTCTCCAGCATGCCACCCCGGGCGACGTGGTATGTTCCGCCCAGGCGAGGTCAAACATGATGTTCCTGCGCGGCGTCCTCTCTTCCTGGCTGCTGTGTCTTCTGCTCGTGCCCTGGCCGGGCTGCAACCCCCTTCGCCAGGGGCCCGGCGACGATGGAGATGGTGGCGGCGGCAATGGCGATGGCGGCGGTGGACCCAACACCTACGTGAACCCCGCCGGGTGCAGCGGCACCTTCTGCGACGACAAGACTGCCTGCAGCGCCGGCCACCGCTGCGTGCAGAATGTCTGCTTCCCTAACGCCGGCACTTGCAAGGACGACAACACCTGCGAGGACGACACGCGCTGTTACATGGGCGCCTGCATCCCCTGGGACGCCTGCACCAAGCTGCCGCACAATGACCCGACCTGTCAGGGTCCGGTGTTCACCCCCGACCAGTTCCGCGCGCCAACCATCGCCTGTCACTACGGGGGGGTGCAGTCTCTCTCGGTGCCGGTGGTGGCCGACCTGGACAAGGATGGCAAGCCGGAGATCATCACCATCGTCTATCCCGATACCATCCTGGCCATCCACGGGGACTGTTCGCTCTACTGGAGCAAGCCCTTCAACCTGCTCTCCGGCGGGCAGGGCAGCGTGGCGGTGGCCGATCTGGACGGCGACGGCTTTCCCGAGATCGTCGCGGTGGACGCCGGGCAGCACGTGATGGTCATCGACCACCTGGGCAACCTCCTGGCCACCTCGCCAACGCCGGTGCCCGAGATCAGCACCTATGGGCAGCAGTTGTGGAGCGCCCCGGCCATCGTCAACGTGGACGGAGTGGGCCCGCCGGAGATCGTCGCCGGGGCCCAGGTGTCGCGCTTCCTGCGCACCCCCAACCCGCACATCGACGTCCTGTGGAGCCACCCCAACAAGACCGCCTGGTGGGGTTCGCTGCCCATCGCCGCGGACCTGGACGGCGACGGCTTGCCCGAGATCATCAGCAGCGACAAGATATACGACGGCATCACCGGGGCCGACAAGACCCCGCCGGGGCTCTCGACCAAGCCGTTCTATGCCCAGGTGGCCGACTTCAACGGCGACAAAAGCCCGGACCTGCTTTTGGTCGAATCCGCCCAGGGCAGCCAGCTGGTCAGCATCTATGACTACAAGAACAAGAAGACCATTTTCGGCCCCTTCGGCGTGGCCGAGGGGGGCTGGGGCGGCCCGGCGGTGATCGCCGACTTCGACGGGGACAAGGTGCCCGACTTCGGCTTGGCCTCGGCGGGGCATTACTTCGTCTATGCCTTGAAATGTATCAACAACCCCAAGCCGGCGGACTGCAAGGGCACCGATCAAGGCGTCCTGTGGGAAAAGCAGACCGAGGACGCCAGTTCCGGCGGCACTGCGTCATCGGTATTCGACTTCAACGGCGACGGCGTGGCCGAGGTCGTGTACCGCGACGAGTGCTGGCTGCGGGTATACAACGGCCCCGACGGCAAGACCCTTTTTGCCGCCAATATCACCAGCAACACGGCCCTGGAATTGCCGGTCGTCGCCGACGTGGACAACAACGGCCACGCCGACATCGTGGTGACCAGCGACAACTTCGGGGCTTGCGCGGCGGCCAACCGACCCGAGGCCGAGACCGGGACGCCGTGGACCGGCCTGACCCAGGGGATCTTCGTGCTGCGCGACCCGATGGACCGCTGGGTGCCCTCCCGGGGCTTGTGGAACCAGCACAGCTACCACATCACCAACGTCAACGACGACCTGAGCGTCCCGGCCCACGAGTCGAACAACTGGGAGACCTACAACAACTACCGCCAAAACGTCCAGGGCGGCCCCATGGGCGGTGGCGGCAGCCAGCCGGACTACACCGGCCACGCGCAGCCCCCGCTGGAGGGCTCGATGTGCGCGACGGAATGGCAACTGGAGGGGCGGATCTGCAACCGCGGGGTCGGACAGACCCCGGTGCCGGTCTTCGGGACCTTTTATGACGCCGACCCCACCATGGGTGGCAAGGCGATCTGCACGGTGATGACCAAGGCGCAGATCGGGCCGGGAAAGTGCGAACAGGTCGCCTGTACCTGGAAGAACCCGCCGCAGCAGTCGCATGACATCTGGTTCCGCGTGGGCGATGACAACGGCGTGCGCCAGAGCGGCGAGTGCAAGGACGGCAACGACACCTCGGTCTTGCGCAACGCCATGTGCGTCAACGGCCCCGGCTAATCGCGAAGCGCGAAGCGCCGCAGTGATGGCTCGCGAAGCGCCGCGGTGATTGCTCGCGACGCGCCGCAGTAAAGGGCTACAAATCTCCCGCTCGCATGACCCCGGGTAAGGCCGGTTGCAGGGACAACAGAAGAGCCAATCTAATCGGGTAGACCGGGCCCGTCTAGCGCGCGGCCCGCCGCATGCCGCCCCGCCAGCGCCACCAGGATCACCGTCGACCGAATCACCTCGCCTGGCCGAAAACCCAGCGCGACGCTGCACCAAGGGGCCCGGCGCACAGGGGCAAGGGCCGGCCCCTTTTTGGGCCGCAGGTTGCCCCAGATTGCCCCGCCCTGTGCAATTTCCGCACGACGCTGTCCTGCCGTCTCCGAACAAAGTAGGTAAAAAATTTGCGGTGGTCAGATCCCGGTGTTACGAGGTGCCATGCCCCTCTCGCATGCACGCCAAAATCCCGCGGCCTCCGGCGCCCCTCGTCCCTATGGAGAGCTGGACGCCTTCGAGTCCGTCGAAGCCCTGGACCTGCCCGAGCCCTCGCAAAAGGACCACGACAGGGCCCGCGACCTTATCGAGCACTTCCGCCACACCTTGTCGGAGAAGGAGTCCCAGGGCGACTTCGGCGGCATGGCGGCCTGTTACCTGCACCTGGGCGACGCCTACCTGGCCAAGGGAGAGGCCGAGAAGGCCGAGGCCATGTACCGCAAGTCCCTGGCCTTGTCCCGCCTGGTCCGCGCCCAGGCCGCCTGGACCCTCAAGCGCCAGTAGCCGTCAGAACGCCTGGTCGAACGACGCGCTGAAGTGGGGCACGTACCCGCCCGCGGCGATCTCGAAGGGAAAGGCCAGGTCCATCCGCAACACGTTCCGATTGAACTGCGGGATCAGCACCCGCAGCCCGATCCCGGCATCCTGGTGCCACAACGGCACCGATCGCACAGCCGGTGGACGCAGCACCTCGTCCAGCGCCTGACGCCAGTCGGACAGGTGCGGGTAGCCCGCCACGCTCTGCCACGGCGGCGTCACCGGCGCGTCGCCTCCGTCGTAGAACACCACCCCGCCCACGTGCACCGTCCACAGGTTCAGCGCGGTCGTGCGCAGTTCGACGTTCACCCGATAGAAACTGCCCCCCTGGATCGCCCGCGACCCGAACCCCCGCAGCCCCGTGCCATCCCCCAGGGCGAAGCGGGCGTGGGTCAGGTCGTGATAGCGCAGCGCCATCTGTCCCGCGATGTGCAGCCGCAGCGGACCGACCCGGGGCGACACATTGCGCACGCTGGCGTCTACCTCCTCGTTGACCAGGCCAGTGCCCGGCAGCACCCCGTCCTGCAGCCGCCCGGAGAGCGCCGCGCTGTAGCTCAATAGATCATCCCCGATCAGGAACATGTGCCCGTACGACCCGGACAGCTCCACGTAGTCGCTGGACAGGCCCAGGGTGTGGCTGGCGTGCCGCACCTGAAGTTGCAGGTCCGGCCCCAGGCGGAAGTCCTCCGTCAGGGCGAAGGTGTTGATGTCCTTCAGCCGCACGTAGGTCCCGGTGAAGGCGTGCAGCGCCACGAAGGGGCCGGAGGCGCTTTCGCTGCGGGGCAGCAAGGACCCCACGAAGGTACGCTGCGCGTTCGCCGAGGTGCCGCCGGGGAACTCGTCGGTCAGGTTGTAGCTGTCCGATTGCAGGCTGAAGCCGGCGGTCAGGTTGACCTTGTGCAGCACGCCGAACGAGCGCGTACCCTGTAACGTCCCGGTAAAGTGCGTGGCCCCAAAGATGCCGGGGATCTGCTCCCCAGAAGGCGGCACGGCCCCGCTGCCCACGCAGGTCCGGGTCACCGCCCCCGCGGCAACCGTGTAGTCGGCGACCGCCCCGGCGCAGAGGTCGCGCACCTTGCTCTGGCTAAAACCGAAGCTGGCCTGCCAGCCCCACTCCGTGTGCAGGCTGTAAAGTGGGCGCCCCGCCACCAGGGAGGTGTTGACCCCCTCGGGCAGCCCGGTGTCCCGGGACAGGTACATGTTGGCGCTGGCGGTCGCCGCGTGACGCGACCCCCACAGACGCGGATCATTGTAGGTGAGCCCCAGGGTGTAGCGCCCCGCGTCCAGGGCGAAGTTTAGCGCCAGCGCCTTGTTGCGTCCAAGGAAGTTGTTCTCCGAGATCGAGAACGAAAGCGAGTCGATGCGCGCCTGATCCAGCACGAAGTTGGTGTTCAGGCGCAAGCTCCACTCGTCCTTGGTGACCACCACCACCACCACCTGACCGGGCCGCGACCCCCGCGCCGTCACGATGCGGGCCACCGAGACGAAGAGGTAATTGCGCAGGTTGCGCCCGCTCTCCTCGATCAGGTCCTTCTGGTAGGGCTGCCCCGGCCGGAAGAGCAGCTCCCGCTCGATCACCTGTCGCCGGGTGGTGACGTGGACCTTGTTCAAGAGCGTCCAAGGGATCTTGTTCGAGAGCGGGAAGTCCTCCGGCAGGATCACCGGGTAGTCGTCGATGATCACCGCCTCGATGATCTGCCCCTCGGGGGCGGGTTCTTCCGAGCGCAGGTGATGGCGCAGGAGCGCCTCGGCGATCAGCACCTCCTCGTACTTAGCCCGCACGTCGAGCCGATCTGCCCCCACGGGAGACGGGAGCAGAAACAGCGCGAGCACCATGAGCGGAAAGAATCGCAGAGCGATCTAACCTAGCACGCCCGCGCGCCCTTGACTTCGGGTCCCTGGTGCCAAGAACCCCTCCCATGGACATCACCAAACCCCAATCGAACGACGAAACCGCCAGCCACTCCCGAGGCGACATCCCCGGCGGTGCAATCATCGCCGACACCTCCGGCACCATGGGCGACGACCGCCGCCACGAAAGCATCGCCGATCACCCATCCCTGCCGCTTAACCCCCTGCGTCCCGGCTCGGGCGGGCTTTCGACCTCCCTCCCCCTTCAATATGGACAGGGCGGCAGGGGCCGGGTGCTCCTGGCCAAGGCCGGGTCCCCGGGGTTCACCCTGAAGCCCGGCATCGAGGGGCTGGACCGGGTCCTGGGCGGAGGGCTGCGACTGCGGCAGTGGGCCCCCGGGGCGCCATCGCCGGCCACCACCGTGACCGTCGCCGGGGCCGACGGGGCGGGCAAGACCACCTTCGCGCTGCTGCTGGCGTCCGCCCTGTGCCGGGTCCATGGGCGGGGCGTGGTACTTTACCTGTGCGCCCCGGGGCGGGCCGAGGAGGTCCACGCCCTCCTGCGGGCCTATGACGACGGCGGCTTCGCCTGGGTGCGCCTGGGGCTCGACGACCCCGGGCCCGCGGTGGCCACCGGGGTGGTCATCGTGGAGGCGGGCGTCGACGATCGCGCCGCCGCGGAGGGTGGGGCCCCGGAGTACCGACACCTGGCCGGACGGGTGTGGCAGTGCGTGTGCCGCGCCGAGGAGGTCCTCTCGCAGGCGACGCCCCTGCGCGCCGTGGTCATCGACAACCAGCGAGACAGTGACGACCCGGCAGGGTTGGCCTCCATGGCACCCTTCCCCGATGGGCCGGTGGACCTGCCGGCCCTAGCGGACCTGATGCGGCGCCTGTGCCGTGGCGGCGTCAGTGTAGTGGTGGCCGGTCCCGCGGCCGGCCCGGAAGCGCCCGTCCCGACCAACGTGCGCACCGAGGTCCGTCTGGACCTTTCCCTGTGGGACCCCGAGGTCAGTGGCAGGTCCCTGCGCGTGCGGCGCAGCCCCCTGCCCTCCTTCCACCCTGGACCCCACCTCCTCTCGATGGGCGATGGGGCGGTGCGGGTGCTGCCGCCGCCGTCCCTGTATCCCGTCCTGTGCCATCCGCCCGAGCCGCCGCTGCGCATGCTGCCGATGGGGCGTTTCGGCGACCCCACAGTCGATCAGCGCGCCGAGGGCCAGCCCTGGCTGCCGCCCCAGAGCCGCGTGTTGATCTACAGCGCCGACCCCAACTGCCTCTTGCTCATGGCCAACCGATTCCTGGCCGAGTCTCCCCGCCGCCTGGCCCTCTTCTTCACCGCGCCCGCCCCCCGCGCCCCCAGAGGCCCGGCCTTTTCCACCGGCCCCGGCCCCGGGGACGACTGCCACAGCGGCACCCTGCGCCTGCGCCGCACCCGCACCGGCGCAGAGATCGTAGCGCAGGTGGCGCAAGTCCTGGGCTACATGAAGCGTCGCTGGGCCACGCCCCCAAAAGGACATCTGGCACAACAGGCCCCAGCGGAAGTCCCCCGGGTGGCCCTGATCGACCCCGGCGTCCTCCTACAAGACGGCCACTACGAGTCGAGTCCCCAGGTGCTGGACGCGGCACTGCTCTCGGTGTGCGGCGAGGCCGGGGTGATGGCCCTTTTGGCGCGGACCACCGATCACCTGCCCTCCTGGTGGAGCGACTTCGACCTGGTGCTGCACATCCAGCCAGGGCAGAACGGACCCGATGGAGTGGCGCCGCCGCGCATGCGCGTGGTGATCGACCAGGTCACCTCCCCGATGCCCTCCTGGTAGCCGCAACCGAAGGTTGTAGAATTTCTGCGCAGTCGCTATCATTATCTGATGATGCACCGGGAGAGTGAATCACCTGCCGGGGCAAGGGGACTGCCAGCGCCGGCAAGCGCGATCTCCTATCCACGCGGGCAGGTCGGGTTGCCGGAGACCGAGTCCGGCGTCACCCGTCGCCGCGTCAGCGCCGTCGTCGGGGGGCTCTTGGGCACCGCCATCAGCCTGATGGCGTTGCTCTTCTGGCCCGACTCCGGCTCGCGTCCCAACCCTGGGACGACCGCATCCATGACGCACGGTGCCACGCTCAGGCGCCCGACCCTCCCAACCGCTCAGGTGCCGGCTGCCACAGCCCCTGCGCCAAACTCGCCAGGCGTGCAGGCCCCGCCGCGACGCCACCACAAAAAGCTAGACCTGGCCCGATCCGAAGCATCCCGTCCCTGGTCCGGCCGATCTTCGTCGCGCCCAGAGTAGCCCTCGACCTCAGCGCAGCGAGCCCGGCTCGATCGGCAAGTTCAGGCTGGCGTCCAGCGACCGTGCGTGGACGTTGTTCCGCGCCATCGTCGACTGGAACATCCGGTAGAGCGCCGGGTCGTGCGCCTTCAGCTCGTTGTCGGTCAACCCGGCCGCCAGCACCTGCCCATCGCGGCTCCTCACCGTGAAGCGCGGGCCGTCGCCCGCCGGTCCAACGTAGAACGTCACCTTGCGATCCCGCGACTGGAGGTGCCCCAGCACCGCGCTCTGGTCCTCCTCCTCCGTCGTCGGCATCGTCCCGCCGCAACCCAGTACGGGGAACACGAAAAGGGCCACGAACGCCAGGGTCTGAATGATCTTCATCGCCATGCCTCTCGTCAGATGACGGTTGCCCTCATTGTACCCCACCCGACCCCCAAACGCATGCCCCTACTCCCGATCCGGCGCCGTCTCCACCACGGCGTCCTGTGGCAGCGCCCGCAAAAGCAGCACCAGCACCGCCGTGACCGCATACCCCCCGCACAAAAGCTGCGGCAGCCGGCTGTTCAGCCGCCATGGCAGGAACACCGACGCGTCCGGCAGCGGCGAATGGATCAGTCCGAAAAGCGACGCCGCCGCGCACAACAACAACGTCAGCGACGCCGCCGCCAACCGCCCATCGATCAGAAAACTCACCGTCGCCCCCAGCAACAACGACGAGAACACGAACCCGTTGGCCAAAAGCTGCACCGCCAAAAGCCCCGCCGCCGAGTCCCCCCGCATGGATCCCGGCGACCCCCCGGCCCCCGCAATCCATTGCAGCCCCACGATCAGCAAGAGGTCCGCCACCACCGGCAGGAAGCACGCTGCCACCGCCGGCGCATGCCGCTCCGGTACCTGGCGGAACGCCTGCCCCCCGATCTCCAGACCGATGAACACCAGGATCGGCACCACCACCACCTCCGGCAGCCCATGGACCAGCCACGCCAGATACCCGAACACCCCGCCCAGCCCCACGAAGAGCGCCGTGGCCAGCGTGTACCCCGCGCGCCCCCCCATCCGCTTGTATGCCGGGTGCCCGATGTATGGCGTCGTCTGGATCACCCCGCCGAAAAGCCCCGCCAAAAGCGTGCTCACCCCCTCCGTCAGCAGGATCTCCCGCGTGTCATACGCGTCCCCGGCAGCCGCTGCCGACGTGGTGTTGTCGATGCCGCCGATGACCGTGACGAACGCCAGCGGCAGCGCCACCGGCAGATACACCAGCGCCAGCCCGAAGCTCTTCAGGAACCCCAGTGTCGGCAATGGGAAGGACACCGCCACCGCCACCGCCGGCACTGCCTCGCCCGCGGGGACCAGCCCCTTGTGCCGCAACACATAGTACGCCCCCGAGAAAATCAACACCGCCACCAGCACCGCCGGCACCCGCCCCGGCAGCCGCACTCCGCGGAAAAGCGCCAGCAGCACCACCATCAACGCCGGGATGCCCACCAGCGGGGCCGCGAAGATTTTCATCATCGGCAGGAACGCAATCAGCAGCACCCCCACCGCGCCCACCGTCCCCAGCATCGCCGCCGCCGGCACCAGCCGCCGAATCGACTCGGCGAAGAACGATGCTGCGATCTTGAACCCCCCCATCATCACCATTAGCGCCATCCCGATCTGCCACGCCACCTCCGGGTCCCGCGTCCGCAGGAACGCCGGCCCCAGCACCCCGAAGGTCAGCCCGAAAAGCGACACCGTGTCGATCCCCAGGGGCATCGCCGTCACGTCCGTCCGCCCCGTGCGCCGGGCCAGGCGGAACGCCAGCCACGTATAGATGAGGTCCCCGAAGAGCACCCCCAGCGCCGTCCCCGGCAGCATCCGCGAAAGTACCAGCTTCGCCGGGAAGCGGAATACCCTGATGAGCAACGTCGAGAAGACGATGAGCTGGGCCACGTTGTCGAACGTCAGCCCTAAAAAGGCGCTCACGTCCCCCGAGGTGAACACCGGATAGCGGCCGGCGCTCCGCGGCATGCGCTTGGTGGGCATGTCAGATCTCGATCTGCGCCCCCAGTTCGACCACGCGGTTGGGCGGGATGCCGAAGAACGCGGTGGCCGGCTGGGCGTTGCGTGAGAGGAAGGCAAAAAGCGTCTTGCGCCAGCGCGCCAGCTTCGAGCGCCCGGTGATAAGCAAGGTCTCCCGGCCCAGGAAGTAGCTGGTGTCGGCGGCCTGGGCCTTCAGCCCCGCCATCCGACAGTTTTTCATGATCTCCGGGACGTTGGGTGTCTGCATGAATCCGTAGTGCGCCGTGACCTGGAAGAAGCCCCCCGACAGCTCCTTCACGCTCACCCGCCGCGACGCCGGCACCTCCGGCTCCCGCTCGGAGATCACCGATAGCAGCACCACCTGCTCGTGCAGCACTTTGTTGTGCTTGAAATGATGCAACAAGACCACCGGTACGCCATGCAGGTTCGACGTCATGAACACCGCCGTGCCGCGTACCCGATGGGGCGCCCGCCGCTCCAGGTCTTCCAAAAAACCCTCGATCGGTAGGCTGGCCGAAAGTACGAATCGCTCCATCGCCGCCCGCCCGCTGCGCCACGTCACCATCACGGTAAAAATCATACCCGCCACCACCACCGGCACCCAGCCCCCATGGGCGATCTTGGCGGCGTTGGCGCTGAAGAAGGCCATGTCGAAGCTCAAAAAGAGCAGCAGCAGCGACCCCGCCCGCAGGCGGCTCCAGCCCCAGCGTTCCCGGGCCACGGCGTAGAAGAGCAGCGAGGTGATGGCCATGGTCCCCGTCACGGCGATGCCATAGGCCGCCGCCAGCCCCGCCGATTCGCGGAACGCCAGCACCAGACCGATGCAGGCGACCATCAACATGGTGTTGATCTCTGGCACGAAGATCTGCCCCTCCGCCGTGCCCGAGGTGTGGATGATGGTAACCCGCGGCGAGTAGCCCAGTTGCACCGCCTGCCGGGTCAGCGAGAACGCCCCCGAGATCAGCGCCTGGGACGCCACCACCGTGGCCACCGTGGCCAGCACCACCATCGGGTAAAGCAGCGCCTCCGGCACCAGCCCGTAAAACGGGTTCTCCGCCGCCCGAACGCCGGCCGGCGTGGCCAGCGTGTTCGACATGGCGTGGTGCAGAAGCAGCGCCCCCTGCCCGAAATAGTTGCATAACAGCGCCGGGAAGACTCCGCCATACCAGGCGATGCGGATGGGTCGCTTGCCAAAGTGCCCCATGTCGGCGTACAGGGCCTCGCCCCCGGTGATGCAGAGTACCACCGCGCCGAGCACCAGGAACCCGTGCCAGCCATGCTGGACGAAAAAGAGCGCGCCATAGTAGGGGTTCACCGCCATCAGCACCTCCGGCCGGCGGATGATCCAGGGTACCCCGCAGGCGGCGATGCCGAAGAACCACACCAGCATGGTGGGGCCGAAGACCGCGCCAATGCCGGCGGTGCCGCGACGCTGCACGGCGAAGAGGATCAACAGCACCCCGATGGTGATCGGCACCACCGCCGGGTCGAAGAAGGGCGTCGCCACCTTCAGGCCTTCGACGGCGCTGAGAACTGAGATGGCCGGCGTGATCATGCCGTCACCGTAGAGCAGCGCGGCGCCGAAGAGCCCCAGGGTGATCAGCGCCGCCCGCATCGCCGGGTGCCGTGTGCGCATGCCGGACTCCGCCGAGTTGGTCGAGTCCGCCGAGCCGGGACGGCGACCGGGGGTGACCAGCGCCAGCAGCGCCAGGATGCCGCCCTCGCCGTGGTTGTCGGCGCTCATGATGAAGCCGATGTACTTCACCACGATCACCAGCGTCAGCGCCCAGAACACCAGCGAGAGGATGCCCAGCACGTTGTCGGGGGTCACCGGGACCCCGTGCTGGCGCTCGAAACACTGCTGGATGGCATAAAGCGGCGAGGTGCCGATGTCCCCATAGACCACCCCCAGGGCCCCGAGGGACACCTTGAGCAGGTCGGAGGTGCGGGTGGGGTCCTGGGCGTGACCGGCGGCGGGCGGGATCGGCTCGGCGCCCGGGATGGACGGCGGGTTGCCGACCGGGAGGGCCATGCTGGAAGGTGCGTCCGCTGACGGTGGTTCGGTGGAGGAATCTGCTGGGGGAGTTTCTGCGCTCATGTAGGTTACAGGGCTGTCCCGATCAGTGTGCCGGGAAAGTGCCTCGCAAGGCAAATGCGGGGGCCGCTGGAAGCGACGGGGGCGTGCGAGGCGATCGATCGATCGATAGGCGCCCCCTGGCGGATCTGCCGGTTCGTTACAATACTAACAAACCATGTCGGCAGCACCAGACCGTTTCAGTCCCACGGAGCCCGGGGCGACATACGAGGGGGCGGCGTCTGGGCCGGACCGGGGCCAAGAGACGAACGGCCCGGGCCATCTGAAGGCCTGGTACCGCCGCCTGCGGGAGACGCTGGCGGTATTGGCCGGCACGAAGGTCTCCGGTGGGGGCGCCTCCGACGGGGGCCTGGGGGCGCGGCTCTTCAGCTACCAGGCCCTGGCCACTCTGATCAGCGCCACCGCCCTGGTCGCGCTTCTGGCCATCCCCGAGGTCCCGCGCATCCTGTGTCCCCTGGGGGCCCTTTTCGGCCTGCCGTACTACTACCTGGCGTCGCGCCGCGACCGCCTGCGGCAGCGCCTGCTGCGCAAGCCCTTCCCCGAAGCGTACCGTGAGGTCCTGCGCAGCCGGGTGCCGTTCTACTGGACGCTCTCCGAGAACGAGCGCACCCGATTCGAGGGCGAAGTGGCGGTGTTCCTGGCGGAGCAGCGCATCTATGAACTGGCGGAACTGGCGGAACTGGCGGAACTGACAAAACCGACGAAACCGACCGGCTTACCTCTCAGGCTGACCGACGCCGGCCCGGCCACGGTGCTGTCCGATGGCGCCCGGCAAGGCGGAGCGCCGTCCCTGGCCGATCATCATGTGCTGATCGCCGCCAGCGCCGCCACCCTGGTCCTCGGCCGCCCGGAGTGGCGTCTGCCGACGGTGCGCGACGTGGTGATCTACCCCGGCGCCTTCACCGAGGAGACCTACGAGCAGGGGCCGATGGCCCACACGGTGGGCATGGTCCATTCCCAGGGGCCGATCCTCTTCTCGCTGCCGGCGCTGCTCCGGGCGTACCCGTCCCGGTCGGCGCCGGACGCGGGGGGGTCTTCCGAGCCGATCACCGAGAACGTCGGCCTTCACGAGTTCGCCCACGTGCTGGACTTCGCCTTCTCGGACAACCACGCCGGCGGGGTCCCGGGGAACCTGTCGGCGGACGGGCAGCGGCGCTGGGCCCGGCAGATGAACGTGGAGCGCGAGCGCCTGGAACGGGGGGACTCGGTGCTGCACCCCTATGGCCTGAAGAGCGACGCGGAACTCTTCGCCGTGGCGGTGGAGTCGTTCTTCACCGACCCCCTGCGGGTGCGTACGGAACACCCGGAACTTTATCAATTGTTCTCGGACTTCTTCAACCAGGACCCAGCCTCCCGGCTGCTGCCGGTCCTGCCGTCCCAGGCAGCCTGGCAGTGGTCCATCGGCAACTGGGGGCTGGGCCTGGGCGGCAAAAAGACCCGGTTTGTGGCCTGACCTGCGGGAATCGGGGGAAAATCCTGCGGGAAGGCCAATTGTAGGATCTGAGAGTAACCTGTGAATAACCATGTGGGCGGACCTCTTTAGTCCGCGCCCGGCGTGGGCTTCCCGCCTACGCCTACTTTTTAGGCACCCAGCTCCAGATCGGGCCAAGCCTACAAATCCTTTATCGCCGCCGCTCCCCTTCCAGTCACACCGAAGGCCCCAGTACAACCCCAATGGCAACTGAAGACCAAATGAATATCAAGTGACCAAAAAGCCCCTGTCGGACCGGGATCTGCCTTTCCGTTCCGCTTGATATGCCGAGTCACAACGGGCTAGAATCCGGCAGCCAGGTTAGGCTCCCAGCGCGAGGCTCCAACTACTATGACTGATATCGTGCAGGCTCTGGCGGCATTGGACGCCGACCCGAACAACCCGAACGTTCTGGCAGAGGTGGTTGCGCAGGCGAATGACGCAGCCAGTGGGGGACAAGAGGCAGCGGCCCGAGCGCGCAAGACGATCGAGGACAGTCTGCGACGGTCCCGAGAACGGGGCGACTATGAGCTGGCCGTCGGCCTGATTGACGTGGCCATCGGTTCGGGGCTGGTGCCGGCGGGGGCGGCACGGGCGGACCTGCTCTGTGACAAGGGCCGCATCCTGGCCGACGATCTGCTGCGCGACCGCGACGCGGAGCTGGCCTACGAGGTGGCCCTGAAAGAGCAGCCGGACCACGAAGCGGCGCAGGAGGCCCTGGGCCAGGTCGAGATGGTCCGCGACAACTGGCAGAAGATCGTCAAGAAGTTCATCGACGAGGCCAAGGCGTCTACCGACCGGCAGCTCACCACCAGCCTGTATACCAACGTGGGCGAGTACTTCGCCCGCTTCAGCCCCGGCAGTTACGAGGCCGAGACCTACTGGCAGAAGGCCCTGTCCGTCGAGCCGCGCAACCGCCGCGCGTTCCATCACCTGGAGCGCCTTTTGCGCGGGGCGAAGCGCTGGCCCGATCTGGCGAAGCTTTACGAGGCCCGCTCGGACAACGCGGCGACCAAGGAGGACCGGGTCGCGACCCTCCTGAGCCTGGCAGACCTGTACCGCGGGGAGCTGGGCAAGCCCGAGGCGGCGGTGGAGGCCCACAAGAAGGCGCTGACCATCGATCCGGGCAATGCCCGGGCCCTCTCTGCGCTGGTGGCCCTGTACACCGAGAAAGAGGACTACGGCGCCCTCATCAAGCTCTACGAGCAGGCCCTGAAGGCCCGTCAGCGCACCGAGAGTGAGCAGGCCACGGTCCTGCAGATCGGTCGCCTGTACTGGCAGAAGCTCAAAAACTTCGAACAGGCCGACGAGTACTTCAAGCGCATTCGCAAGGCCGACCCGGCGCAGTCGGAGATGCTCTCGTTCTACCGGGCGTTCCATGGGGGGCGCGACGGCGCGGCCAAGAGCGCCGACGACAGCAGCAAGCTTTTGCAGGTCCTGACCCAGGCGCAGAAGGTCGAGCACGACCCGACGCGGCGCCTGTGCCTGGGCATCGAGATGGCCAACGTCGCCGAGGCGGCGCCCGGGGGGCTGGACAAGGCCATCGACATCTGGAAGTCGGTGCTGAAGCTGGACCCGGCCAACACCGAGGCCACCTTTGCGCTGAAGCGCCTGTACCACCGCACCGAGAAGTGGAACGCGCTCCTCGAGATGCTCAAGGAGCAGGCCGAATCGCTGTCCAAGGACGACCCAGAGAAGCTTTCGCAGCGCATCGAGCGCCTGCTGGAAGTGGTCGCCATCTACCGCGACCGCCTGAAGCTCGACGTGATGGTGATCAACACCTACAACACCATCCTCCAGCTTCGCCCGGACCACGTCGGCGCTCTCGACGCCCTGGCCGACAAGTACGAGGCGATGAGCCGCTGGAACGACCTGATCGGCGTGCTGCAGCGCAAGGCCGATCTGCTGGGCGAGCAGGCCAAGACGGTCAGTCACGACGCGCCCACCGGGCAGCCTGGCGCCCGGGAGGAGCAGGCCCGCCTGCTCAAGCGGGTGGCGCAGCTGTGGATCGACAAGTTCGGCAACCACAACCAGGCGGTCCGGCCCCTCGAAGAACTGTATGCCCTGAACCCGGAGAACGTGGAGACCGTCGCCCGGCTGCGGGACATCTATACCAAGCGCCGGTCGTGGCGATCGCTTTTGGACCTGGAGCGCCGAGAGCTTTCTGGCATGGAGCGGCACCCGGAGACCTTCGCGTCTCCGGCGGACTTCGCGGCGCAGCGGCGCTCGCGCCTGATCGACCTGGCCAAGCTGGCACAGGACCGGCTGGGCGACGCCCACGAGGCGATCGACATCTGGAACCGGCTGCTGGAAGGCGACGAGTTCGACGAGACGGCGCTGACCGCCCTGGTGACCCTTTACGACAAGGAGAAGCGCCACGCGGCGCTCATCGAGATCCTCGCCAGGCAGAAGGCGCGGACCAAGGACGTCAAGCTGCAAGTGGCGCTCCTGGAGCGCATCGGGACCATCCTGGCGGAGAAGCTGTCCGCCCCGGCGCAGGCGGTGGAGATCTACCGCGAAATCGTGCGCTTGCAACCGACCCACCAGAAGGCCATGCGCACCCTGCGCGAGCTTTATGGGCAGGCCGGGCAGTTCGACGAGTTGGAGCGCCTGTACGGGCAGCAGGGGCAGTGGGACGAGCTGTGCGAGGTCTACCTGGGCCTGGCGGAGCGGTCGATCAGGGCCGACGAGAAGCTGGACCTGTACCTGCGCGTCGCCAAGATCGCCGAGACCGAGCTGTCTTCGCAGGAGCGGGCGCAAAAGGCCTATGAGCGCATCCTGGCGGTAGACCCCTCGCACCTGCAGGCAGCGCAGTCGCTGGTGCCGATCTACCGGCAGACCGAACGGTGGCCGCGGCTTTTGGCGATGTACGAGGTGCTGCTTTCCCACGCCCAGAGCGATGATGGGCGTCTGTCGCTGATGCGGCAGATCGTCGACCTGGCGGAGACCAAGCTGGCCTCCAAGCAACTCGGCTTCACCTGGGCGGCGCGGGCCTACGCCCTGCGGGAGAACGACGCCGAGGACTCGGCGATGCGCATCGACCTGGAGCGCGAGCTGGAGCGGCTGGCGCAGGAGGCCGATGCGTGGACCGATCTATCGGGGATCTACGCCAGGCAGGTCGCGGCGCTGCCGGATGCGGCGCTGCCTCAGGTTAACGCCCGCAAAGTGGCGCGGCTGCGGCAACTGGCCCAGCTTTCCCAGCACCGGCTGCACCGCATCGATGACGCGCGACGCTACTGGGAAGAAGTGCTGCGCCGGGTGCCCCTGGATAACGAGGCGCTGACCGCCCTGGAAGGGATTTTCACTGCCCAGGATCTGTACCCCGAGCTTTTGGGGATCTACCGCCGTCGCGTCGACGCCGCCCCGGATGGGACCAAGCGCATCGAAGTGCTCTTCAAGGTGGCGCAGCTTGAAGAAGAGCGTCTCTCCGATCGCTCCGCCGCCGCGACTACCTACCGGCGCATCCTGGCCGAGCCGGACTCCCGGCTCTCGGCGCAGACCACCATGCGGGCGCTGCGGGCGCTGGAGAAAATCTTCGCCCAGTCCGGGGACTCGGAATCCCTGGCCGAGGTGCTGGAGCGGCAGCTTCAGCAGATCGAGAGCCACGGCGAACGCCGCGAGGGCGGCACGTCCAAGACGGACATCGACACCCAGGTCATGGTCGGCTTCCAGCTGGGCGAATTGTACGAGCTGCACCTGGACCGGCCCGAGAAGGCGCTGGACCGCTACCGGCAAGTGCTGCACCTGACCTCCGGGCACCGGCCGACGCTGGTGGCCCTGGAGCGCTTCCTGGCACCGGAAAACCCGGTGCGGGTCGAGGTGGCGCGCATCCTTCAGCCGGCCTACGAACGGTCCGACGATCCGAAGAAGCTTTCGTTCGCGCTGGAAATCCTCCTGGGCGCCACGGTAGACGCACAGGAAGAGCTGGACCTTCTGCGGCGCCTCTCGGCGCTGGCCCGACGATTGGGCGACGTGGAGCAGGCGTACCGCTTCGCCGGGCGTCTCTTCGAGCGGATGCCCTTCGATCAGGAGAACCGCAAGGAACTGGGCGAGCTGGCCGAGATCCTCGACCGGCAGGAGGACCTGGCGCGGCTTCTTTACGAGGCTGAGGGGCGGGCGGCGGTGGCCGGGGACCATTCGCTGGCGCGGGACCTGGCCTGGGAGCTGGGGCAGCTTCACGACGACCACCTGCACCAGCAGGAGCAGGCCGAGCAGTCCTACCAGCGGGTGCTGGAGCGCGACGAGGCCCACGACGGGGCAGCCCGGGCGCTGGAGCGGATCTACCGGGCCAGCGAGCGGTTCCGCGAGCTGCGGGCGCTTCTGGAACGGCGCAAGGACCTGGCGCTGGACAACGCCGACCGGCAGGAACTGCTCTTCCAGATCTGCGATTTGGACGAGGGGGTGCTGGAGGACGACGAAGCGGCGACCAAGGACTATGCCGAGATCCTGGAGATCGAGCCGTCGAACGTCCGGGCCTTCAAGGCCCTGGAGCGGCTGCACACCGCCGCCGAACGCTGGCGGGATCTGGACGAATTGCTGGCGCGAGCGGTACCCCACGTGGGCAGCGCCGAGCGGGCGCAGTTGCGCTTCCGCCGCGGGGAGCTGCACGCCACCCGGCTGGAAGACCCCAAGGGCGCCTGCGAGCTTTTGGAAGAGGCGCTCTCGGAGCAGCCGCGCCACGACGGCGCCCGGCGGGCCCTGGAACGCTTGATGGCCAACCCGGAGCTGCGCCAGCGCATCGCCCAGACGCTGGAGCCCCTGTTCGAGGGAGACGGCAACTGGCAGAAGCTGGTGCACGTACTGCGGGTGCAGCGCGAGGCCCTGCCAAAGCAGCACAGCCCCGAAGCGTCGGCGCTGCTCTCGCGCATCGCCACCATCACCGAGGAGAACCTGCAGAAGCCGGCGGACGCCCTGTCAGCCTGGCGCGAGGCCCTGCGCCTGGACCCGGGCGACGGCAAGAACCGCGATCAGGTCGAGCGGCTGGCGACCCAGCTCGGGCGCTTCGACGACCTGGCGGCGGCGTGGGAAGAGGCCTTCCAGGCCACCGACGAAGACAATCTGGCCCTGCGCGGGGAACTGCTGCGCCGGACGGCGGAGCTTTATGACCAGCAGCTCTCGGAGCCGGTGCGGGCCCGGGATGCGTGGAAGCGGCTTCTGGACCTGGACCCGACCTCGCTGGACACGGCGCGGCCGGCGGCGGTGGCGCTGGCGCGGCTCTATGAGCAGGGCGAGCAGTGGGGGGACCTGATCGACGTACTGCGGCGGCAGGCCGAGTGGGCCCACCCGACGGAGCGCAAGGAGATCCTGTTTCGCGTCGGCATGATCCAGCAGGATCTGCGGTTCGACAGCAGCGCGGCCATCACCACCTACCAGGAGATCCTGGAGGCCGATGCTCAGGAGGGCCGGGCGCTGGACGCGCTGGAGCGCCTGCACATCACCCTGTCGCAGTGGTCGGAGCTGATCGAGATCCTGCGCCGCCGGGTAGAGCTGGCCAAGGAAAGCCTGACCCGGCGCGATCTGTTGTGGCGCATCGCCGAGGTCATCGAGCACAAGCTGCGGGACCGCGACGAGGCGATCACCGCCTATCACGTGATCCTCGACGAGCGCGCCGAGGACCTGCCGACGCTGGACGCCCTTTCCCGTCTGTACGAGGCGGAGGAGCGGCACAGCGACCTTCTGGAGATGCTGGAGCGGCGCCTACCGCTGACCGGGACCTCGTCGGAGCGGGTGGGCCTGCGGGTGCGCATGGCGGCACTGCTGGAAGGGCCGCTGCGGCGGCTGGACGCGGCGCTGGA
>JBBRLA010000033.1:0-24640 GCA_038231615.1 Polyangia bacterium
ATACCGGCTTCGTTTTGTGACGTTGCGCCGAGCCTTTCGGCAATGTGCTGGATGGCCGCCTGGTGTTGCTGTTTCTCTTGCTGGAGCTGAAGTTCAAGTTCTTCGATTCGATGCTTTGCTGCCTCTAGTTGTGTTTGCTTGTCGTGCATGGTGGGCCTCCGGACAAGAGCGTAGGCCCGGAAGCCGAGGATGGGCAAGCAGCACAGACCAGTGTTGGGGCTGGTGATACACCGTCAGGACAAGCGGGAAGCAGCAGGCGAACCGCTGCCCATCAGTACGCGCAGTAGCAGTTGGACCCCGACGAGAGGCACGACGCCGGGCTCTTTAGCACGCACCCCTTGTAGCCCAACATCTTGCAGCCGTCATCATCGTTGATTCCCGGCAGCGACGCGCAGGGGAGCTGCGCGCCGCAGGTCGGATCGCCGTTCAGGTGATAGCAGTTGTCGCTGGCCGCGCGCTCGCAGCGGTTCGCGCAGGAGCCGCAGTTGAGCTTCGAGGCGTCCTGGATGCAGGTGTCCGAGCAAAGCGAGGCGTTGGCGCTGCATTGGATCATCCCGTTGCTACAGGTGCCGGCCCCGGCAGGGTGTCCGCAGGCGCCGCAGTTGGCTCGGTCCTCTTGCAGGTTCGCGCAGACCCCGGAGAAGCCCGGCTTCCCCGGGCAGAAGGTCACGCCCGCCGCCTTACAGGCCGGCTTTCCATCGCTACAGACCGCATCCGGCGGAATCGCGTTCCCGCACGTCCCGCAGTTGGATGGATCGGTGGCCAGCGTCGTGCAGGATGTGTGAGGCGCGGCCCCGCAAAGGTCCGGGTGGTCAGAGGGGCAGGTGCTCTTGCCGTTCGTGCACCCGCCGCCCGTGGGCGCCACCGCCTGGCAGCTTCCGCAATGTTTGGCATCGAAGGAGGTATCGGTGCAGAGGCGACCGCAGGGCACGCAGGGGCTCGGGTTCAGCGCGGCGGTGACGCTGCGATTGTCCGGGGCGCCGGGCACTCCGTTGGCCGCCGCCAGCGCCCCCGGCGTCCGGTAGAGCAGCTCCTTGACGCCCACGTCGCCGTCGAAGGTCACGGCCAGGCTGCAAGTCAGCGAGGCGCCGGCGGAGAGCGAGATCGCCGCGCCGCAGGGCGGGTCTTTCAAAAAGGTCGCGGCGTGATAAGTCACCCCGTCCACCTGGAACACGGCGTCGGTGGTCGGGATCTTGGCGAGTCCGGTACCGGTCCTCACCGAGAAGAGCGCAACGCTTGTGGGGACATCCGGCGCCCCGCGCCGTTGGCCAGCGTCACGCTTACGTAGACCTGGGTCTGGGTCCAGGGCCCGTCGGTGCCGTTCCTCAGCTTGAGCAGGGACGCCTGGTTCACTCGCAGGCCGAGCTGCCCGGCCTCGGGCATCAGCGAGCCCCCGTCCCCACCGCCCTGGGGCGAGCTACAGGAGAGAAACGCCGCCAGCCCCAATGGGAAGATGCGCCGGGTCAAGTACATCGACAATCACCCTTGTGAGTCTGGTGATGCGTGTACTACGTCCTGACGTCTGCGGTCAAGAACAAAACTTCTCAACCGGGGGCGGTCAGTTCCGCGACGGGACCTGGGTCTGCCCATTGCCCTTGGTGCGGGAGTCGTGTGACCGACCTATGGCGACAAAGCGAAAAGGGATGCTCTAGGGCTGCGCCGTCTCTCAGGACGGCATCCGGGCCGCTGGCCTCCTGCGCCGGCCGGGCCCCTCCTACATGAGGGCCTCCCGGTACGCCTGGCCGAACTGCGCGAGCGCCGGGAGTTGACGCGCCGGGCGCTCGGCCGCGACTCCGCCACCACGGGACAGACCGTGATCAACGTCGAAGAGGGGCCGGTGCCCGGGGTCGATACCATCGAACGCCTCGCCGCCGCCCTGGGAGTCTCCCCGTGCTGGCTTGCCTTCGGGCATCAAAAGATATCTATCCCGCTAAAGCTGGCACGCTAAGGCTGGCACGCTAAGGCTTCCTCGACAGTTGAGCGGCTTCGTTCAACGACCGCCGCATTCGGGTGGCGATGCGCCTAGCGGCGCCGGGTGCTATCCTCATCCGGCGATGATCGGATCGGAAGCCAGCCCCGGCGAACGAGAGCTTGTCCTCGGGCTCCTCAAGCGGTACGGATGGAACACCACCTCGTTCCAGGTGCTGGAGCCGGGCTTTCGCTACTTCTTCGATGGACAGGACGCCAGCGTCGCCTACGCCGACACCGGCAGCGCCTGGGTCGCCGCCGGTGCCCCCATCGCCTCCGAAGAGGCCACCCCGGACGTCGCCGGCCGCTTCCTCCGCGCCGCCAGAGAGCATGGCCGCCGTGCCTGCTTCTTCGCCGTGGAAGACCGCTTCGCCCGGCAGGGGGCCCTGCGCCGGCTCCTCATCGGCGAGCAGCCGGTCTTCGATCCCGCCGCCTGGGAGACCACGGTGAAACGCACCCCCAGCCTGCGGGAGCAGTTCCGCCGCGCCCGGAACAAGGGCGTGACCGTGCGCGCGCTGCCCCTCGCCGAGATCCAGGACCCCCAGGGCCCCTGCCGCCTCGCCATCGAGAGGTTGATCACCCGATGGATGAGCGCTCGGAGGATGGCCGCAATGGGCTTTCTGGTGAAGGTCCAGCCCTTCGCCTTCCCGGCGGAGCGACGCTACCTGGTGGCGGAGTTGAACGGCCGCCTCATCGGGTTCCTGGCGGCGGTGCCGATCTACGCCCGCGAGGGCTGGCTCCTGGAGAACCTTCTGCGCGAACCCGCAGCGCAAAACGGCACCACCGAGGTGCTGGTCGATGCGGCGATGCGTCTCTTGAACGGCGAGGGCGCCCGCCGGGTGACTCTCGGCCTGGCCCCGCTCTCCGGTGGCGTCAACGGCTGGCTGCGCCTGGCTCGGGACCTGACCTTGGGCCTGTACAACTTCCACGGCGTGCGCGCCTTCAAGTCCAAGTTTCGCCCGCAGGCCTGGGAGCCGGTCTACCTGTGCTACCCCGCTCATCGCCTCGCCGGGCCGCTCGCCGTATACGACACCCTGGCCGCCTTTGCCCAGGGCGACCTGCCCGGCTTCGGCCTGAAGACCCTCATCGCCCTCCTGCAGATCTGGAATTGAATCTGGTTTAGCGCGCCTCGCTCGGCGGGATCAAGAAGGTCGGCGACGTATTTTCTGGATTCGGCGCTGGCAGTCACAGATCGCTTGAAGTGGAGCGGCGTATCGCGTTATCCAGTCCCATGGGCAGCACCCTGGGTTTTGCGATATGGCTTTTCGAAAGTCTTCTGGCGCTGGCCGCCGCCTACGTGGTGGCGACCCGGGCAGCGGCCGGTCGCGGCATCGTCGAGCGGGGCATCGTGACGATTCTTGTGTCGACCACCACCATTCTCATTGCCATCTACGCCTGTGCGCTGGCCCATGAGCTGGCACCAGTGCCCTTGGCGGGGGTGGCGCTTTTGCTCCACGGCGTCATCCTGGCCGTCGCGGTACGCGGGACCCGCCGATCGGCTCTTTTGACGACCTTTCTGAACGATGCCGGGGCGCCGGCCCGGCTGCTGCGCGAGTTCCGCCGGGAGCGAGAACTGGCCGGGCTCTGTCTTTTGCCCGCCGTCGCGGCGCTTCTGGTCAGCAGCCTGATCATCTGGTTTTACCGATCGTGGACCTGGGACCCCACCTGGTACCACGTCCCCATCACGAACTTCGCCATCCAGACGCGCTCCATCGATGTCGTCCTGGCCAGCAACGCCTGGACCATGGGGTTCCCGCGCAACGTCGAGATGCTCGCCGTCTGGGATGTCATCTTTCCCATGCATCACAAGTTCGACGATCTGCCCCAGCTTCCCTTTGCGTTCCTGGGGGCGCTGGGGGTGGCCGCCTTCTGCAGAAGGGCCGAGGTCAGAAGGACGATCAGCGTTGCCTGTGGGGCCATGTGGATCGCCATGCCCGCGGTGTTTCTCCAGATCCACAGCACCCATGTGGACGTGGCGGTCGGCGCGTTGCTGATCGTCGGCGTCTATTACATGACCCAGCGCAACTTCGATCGTCTCGCACGCTGGATGACCCTCATCGCTTTCGGTCTGTATGCCGGGACCAAGACCACCGGGTTGTTCCATGGGGCGCTGGTTTTGCCCTGGGTGGCGGGCCGCATGATCGGCGAACTTCGGGCAGCTCGGGGCCGGCGTGGGCGGCTTTTGGCCGACATGGTGGCCTCGCTGGCGGTCATGGCGAGCGTCGGGTTCGTCATCTATATTCGGAATCTCGTCCTTTTGCACAATCCCATCTGGCCGCTCCGCGTTCGGGTCCCGATTCTGGGCTGGAACCTTCCGGGCGAGGTCCCCCCGGACGTCCTGGGCAGTCCACCCTTCTTTTCGGCACCGGGATCGTTTCAGGCGATGTTGAAAAGCTGGTACACGTTTGCGCCAGCCTATTGTCCCGATGTTCGCACGGGTGGGTTTGGCCTGCTCTTTCAGTTCCTGACCCTGCCCTGCATCTTCCTCATCGTCATCCAGGCGCTTCGCGGAAAGGCACCGCGCGTCTATCTTCCGGTGCTTGCGCTCTTTGTCCTCTCGGTCGTCGGCCCCAGCGCATGGTCGCCCAGACACACGATCGGCATCGCTTCGGCCGCGATCATTGCGTTCGGAATGGTCCATTCCTTGGCCAAAGGTCGGCTCCAGAAAGGTCTGCTCTCCATCGTGGCGGTCGGTCTGACGGCGGCCACGTATGTGCGCGCCCTGCCGGGCTACATCGCCTTTCCCACGCACTTCGCGCGCGCGGTCGCCGCCGATGACCTCCACCGCGCAACCATCCGGTTCTGGGACCCGATTTGTTTGCCCGAGCCGCTGGCGCTGCTGAAAGAAACCGAACTGAGGCCGGGCGATGTCGTGGTCTTCGACGAGCATACGGCCTATATCTCGGAGCTGTGGACCCGGGATTATCGCAACCGCCTGATCCGGATCGACCCTGGCAAAGGCGGCGACGCAGCCTATGCGAAAGCGTTGCGGGAAGCCCACCCGCGGTGGATGAGCGTCGGGCGAGGATCGCCGGCGGAGCGCTTCGTGCTGCACCGGCCCGGCTCGTTCTCATTCCTGTCCGAGGCCCCCCACAAGACGGCCATCTACCGCGTCAACGATGAGAAGTGGTAGATCCGCGGCCGAGATTCGCTGCCCCGGTCCTCAGGTCGCCGTGCTATCCTGTTGCGATGACTTCCCTGCCGGCAGTGCTCGGCATCAACCTGTGGCTCGTCGCCTTGGTGGTGCCGTATCTGCTGGCCCTCTCGCACGCCCGCGTGGGTCATGGCGCTCCTTACTGGGTCAGCGCCGCTTTGCCGCTAGCGCCGATCCTGCTCTTTTCCTACCTGCGCCACCTCCGTCATCCCATCGCCGCCACGGCGCTGCTGTGCGGGGTACCGCTGCTCTGCGTGGTCCCTGGCGCCGATGGGACCCTCCTTTACACGTCGCTGCCGCGCCTGGCGGTGGCGATCCAGGCGGTGGTGCTGCTCTTGTATCTGGTGGCGGCTTCCCGCGCCCTGTCCGCGCCTTGCTGGGACGGGCCCGAGGCGCAGACCACCCCCCTTCAGGCCGCCGAGGTCCCGCTGCGCTGGCGTCGTCGCGTATTCTTGTATCGTGCGCTCTTCGTGCTGTGCCTGGCGGTGCCGCTGGTGATGCTCTACGGCATCGACCTGCATCCGGCGAACCTGCGCGCCTTGCGGCTCTCGTTCGGGCGGCCGGGGGCAAAGGAGGCCGGGTCCTTGGCGCGCATCTCAGCGGTACAAGCGGCGGCTACCGCGGCGGTGGCGCTGCTGTGGGTGGCGGCTTACCGGGTGTGCTTCCTCGGGTTGCTCTCCGGCCACCTGCTTCATGACCGGGAGGTCAATCTGCACACCGCGGCCCTGCAAAAGGAAGCCCGTCGCGGGCGGCCCCGGCCTCAGTTTTATCTTGCGATGCTGCTGGCACTTGGCAGCATGATCTCGCTCATCTGGCGGAGTCTGCGTTCACCATGAAGAACTTCCCTTACTTTCAATTCCTTACCCTGCTCCTGATGGGGGGGAGCCTGGTTTTCTTCTGGGAGTGCATCGCCTATCTGGCCCGGCGCGATTACGTCGCCTCGGGCCTCCTGACCTTCATCGGCGCCTTCACCTTGTGGGTTGGCAGTGAGCTGGCCCGCCTGGCGCTGGCGGAGCGCGCGGCATGACCCCCCGATGGTCCCATCGAGTCTTTCGAGGTGACCCGTTGTGCCGGGTCGCGGTCCTTGTCCTGTGGGCGGCTTGCGACCACCCTCCGCCCCAGGTGAACATCCGCGAACTGCCGGCCCCGGCTCCGGTCCCCGCCGACCAGATCGCCGCCGAGGTGAATGGCCGGGCCATCTCCCTCGCCGAGGTGGCGACCCAGGCCCGGGCCGCGGGCACGACCTCCAAGGAAGCGCTGGCCGCCCTGGTGAACGCGGAACTGCTCTCCAGAGAGGCGGAGCGCCGCGGTCTGGTGGCCGATCCCGAGGTGCAGGTCACGGCGAAGCGCGAAGCGGTGCGGGTGTATCTGCAAAAGACCTTCGAGAAGGAGGTCACGCCGGACAACGCCGTGGACGAAAGCATGCTGCACAAGGCCTACGATCGCCAGCTCGGCCGGCTGGTCCACCCGGCCATACGGCTGGCCGAACAGATCCTGATCCTGAGCGATAAAGAGAACGCCAACGCCAGGGAACTGGCCGAGAAGATCCGCGAGAAGGCGGCCCGCGCCCAGACAATCGAGCAGTTCAAGCAGGTGGCGACCGAGTTCCAGGACACCGGAAGGCAGCTCGGCCTGGGCGTGACCCTCCAGGAAGGCACCACCGCCCGGCACGGTTCGACGGTGGAGGAATTCGCAAAAGCGACCTTCGACCTGAAGCAGCCGGGCGATGTGTCGCCGGTGGTACGTACCAAGTTCGGCTATCACATCATCTGGCTGACCCGGGAGATCCCCGAGGAGAACATCACCTTCAAGCAGGCGGCGCCCAAGATCCGCGAGGGCCTATGGCCGGCGGTACAACAGCGGGCTTTCGCGAAGATGCAGGAGAAGCTGGCCGATCAACATCAGGTCACCACCTACCCGGCTCGCCTGTCGCAGATCAAGGACGACGACGCCCTCCCGTTCTAGGCTTACGGTGCCCCTCTTGCGTTCGCTCTTCATCCTGATTGTCCCTTGGCTTTGGCTTTGGACCGCCCTGGCGCAGGCCGCCCCTCTGGAAGAGGGGGTGACCCCGGCGGCGGTGGCCAGCTCTTTCGGCCATGACTACGAGGTCCACCACAAGGGCTGGAACGGGCTCTCGGACTTTTCCCAGCTCGTCGGGGAGCTGGGGTGCCCGGTGGCACCGCGGACGGTGCTTGACTGGGACGGGCTGGACGGGCACGACGTGCTGGTCTTTCTGTACCCCGAGTCCCGCATCCCGGAGCGTGAGCTGGTGGCCTTTCTATCCGCCGGCGGGCGCGTGGTGCTGGCGGATGACTTTGGGCAGGGGGGACCGGCACTCTCGGCGCTGCGCATCGAACGTCGGACCTCGCCGCTGCCGCCGGGGGTGCGGAAGTACCGCGACAACCCCGCGCTGCCCATCGCCGATCCGGTGCGGGCGACAGGGCTGTCTCACGCGGCGCCGGAACTGGTGGCCAATCACCCGTCGGCCTTTGCCGGGCCCCTTTTGCCGACCTATGCCTTCGCCCCGGGCGCCGGCCTGGTCATCGAAGGCACGCTGGGCCGGGGGCGCTTCGTCGCCATCGCCGATCCCAGCCTGTTCATCAACAACATGCTCAAGCTTCCGGGGAACCGGGAGTTCGCCGCGCGGCTGGTCGCCGATCTGTGCCGCCTTTCGGGGGAGCACGATCGCCTGCTCCTGTTTCACGGGGCCTTCACCAGCCGAGGCACCCCGGCGGCGGTGCTTCCGGGCGCACCGGCAGCGTTTGGGCTGTACGACCTTCCGGGCCGCTTCAACCGCGCGCTCTCCGGCGCCAACCTGCACATCCAGGAGACCCTGTCCCGGGACCGCCTGGCCGCCGGCCTGGACGCCGCCTCCCTGGCGGGCCTGGCGCTGACCGTCGCCGTGCTGCTCTTGCTCCTGCGTTACTTGCCGCTCTCGCCTGTGTCCCATGACGCGGCCTTCGCCCAGCCGGCGCGGACGCCGGAGACGGGTCTTTTCGCCGCCCTTCTGCGCCATGCCCGGGGCAACGTGCCCTGGGGCCACGCGTTTCCCGCGGCGCTGCTGCGGGAGGAGGTGCTGCTGCGGCTCTCGCCCTACCTGACTCCACCTTTGGGGGCAGGGCGGAGGCAGGCGTTGCGGCCGGCGGAGGTGGAACAGGCGCTCTCCTCACGGGTCAACAAGAATGCCGGACGGGCGGCGGCGGCCCTGTGGCGAGAGCTGCGGACAATCCCCGGCATGGGGAACCTGGGGGACCTGGGGGCCGCCGGGATCACCGCCCCGATCTCGGCCCGGCGCCTGCGGCGGCTGCACACCCTGGCGGTGATCCTTTTCGCCGAGATCGCCAGGCCCGACGGCAAGGGATAGGCGCCGCCCCGTGGTAAGCTCAGGAAACCGATGGACACCCCGCTGACCCGAGAGAACCTGGCGCAGGCGCAGCGCCTGGGCCGCGCTGTCATGGAGGAGGTCGGCTTGGCCTTCATCGGCAGCCCGGCCCTGGTCCGGGGCCTGCTGGTGTCGCTGATCGGCAGGGGCCACGTGCTTCTGGAAGGCGTCCCCGGCGTGGCCAAGACCACCCTGGTGAAGGCCTTCGCCCTGGTGCTCGGGTGCCAGTACCGGCGCATCCAGTTCACCCCCGACCTTTTGCCATCGGACATCACCGGGACCTACGTGCTGGACCCGGCCCGGGGCAGCTTCGTCCTGCGCGAGGGGCCGATCTTCTCGCAGATCATCCTGGGCGACGAAATCAACCGCGCCCCGCCCAAGACCCAATCGGCCCTTCTGGAGGCCATGCAAGAGGGGCAGGTCACCCTGGAGGGCCAGACCCGCACCCTGCTGGAGCCCTTCATCGTCCTGGCCACCCAGAACCCGGTGGAGCACGAGGGCACCTACCCCCTGCCCGAGGCCCAACTGGATCGCTTCCTGATGAAGCTGCACGTCGGCTACCCCGACGCCGCCGCCGAGAAGGAGATGCTGCGCGCCTATTCCCGCCCGCGTCCCACGGTGCGGGCGATGCTCTCGCCGCCGGCCATCCTGGAACTACAGTGCCTGGCAGAGCAGGTCCACATCGACGAGGAGATCTACGACTACGTGCTGGGGCTGACCCACTTCACCCGCAGCCACCGCCGGGTGGCCCTGGGGGCCTCGCCCAGGGCGGCGTTGGCCCTTTTGCACGCGGCGCGGGCCCAGGCGCTGCTCTCCGGCCGGGACTTTGTCCTGCCCGACGACGTGAAGGCGCTAGCCCCGCATGTGCTGGCCCACCGGCTGCTGCTGCTGGCAGAGGCCGAGCTGGAAGGAGTGGGACAGGGCAGCGTCATCGAGGAAGGGCTCCAGCGGGTGCCGGTGCGGACACCGATGGCGGGCGAGCGTCCGTCCCAGGCCCACGGCGGTCACGGGGCAGCCCCCGGCAATCGGCCGGTGCGCCCAGGGGGGCAATAGCTCCGCCCATGGAGCAATCGCCAAGCGCGAGGCGCCGCGGTGATCCATCGGCACCGCCAGGTCGAGCGGAGCGGGAGGGCAAGCGGGGGGCCGGCAGGGTGCCGGTGCTCACCGGCAGAGGGCGCATCTGGCTGAGCCTCTCCCTGGTGCTGCTCATCCTCGGCGTCGGCTCGGGCAGCTCGTCCCTGGCGGCGCTGGGCCTGTGCGTCCTGTCCGGGCTGCTGGCGCTTTACGTCCACTTCTTCCCCACGGCAATCCTGGTGTGGCGCCGCTATCTGGAACTGCTCTGGTGGGTGCCCCGCCAGGCGGGCGCAAAGGGGGCCCAGAGTTCCTTCGGGCTGGTGGCGCACCGGCCCTTCCCCCTCAAACTCACCCTGCGCAACCTGAGTCCGTTGGCCCTGGGCCTGGCCGAGGTGCGGGTCTTCGCCTCGCGCTGCGTGGAGGTCGTCGGGCCTGCGCCGCTTCTGTTGCTGCCGGCTCGCAGCGAGGTCAACGCCAGCGCCGAGCTGCGGGTGACGCAGGCCGGGCAGTGGTTTCTTCATGGGGCCGCGGTGCAGCTCCGCGATCGCCTGGGGCTCTTTGCCGTCGAGGCCTACGTCCCCTCGTCCACCCCCTTGAAGGTGCTGCCCCGGCAAGGCCCGCGCGCGCCCCTGTCGCCGGTGCGCCTGTCCGTCGGCGCCTCCGACGAGCGCCTGGGCGTCCACACCCTGCGCCACCGCGGCATCGGCGGCGAGTTGCGCGAACTCCGCGACTACGTGCCCGGCGACCCCTTCAAGCTGATCGCCTGGAAGGCCAGCGCCCGAGCGCCGCTGGGGCGGCTCCTGGTACGCGATCTCGACCGCGAGACCCTTTTCACCCACAACCTCCTTCTGGACATCGGGCCCAGCATGCGCGAGGGGCCGCCGGGAAGCTGGAAGCTGGACCATGCCATCGAGCTGGCCCTTTCCTACGCCCGGACGGTGCTCGATGGCGGCGATCGGGTGGGCCTGCTGACTTATGACGGTAGCATCTACGGCCACCTGCGCCCCGGGGCGGGGCCGGCGCAGCGCCTGTGCCTGACGGAACAACTGCTCTCGGCCATGACCGTGGTGGACGAACGCTTCACCGGGGTCAGCGATGCCGAGCTGGCCGCCGCGGTGGCCCGCTACCTGCGCCAGCAGGAGGGCCTGGATGTGCGCGTGTCGCGGCCGACGTCCCTGGCCACCGCCGAGGCCTGGTCCGGGCTGGAGGTATCCCCCGGCGGGGAATATTACGACATGCAGCAGCTCCTTCAGGCGGTGCGGCGCCATCTAGATCGCGAAGCGCGCAGCGCCGCGGTGATCAATCGTGAAGCGCGCAGCGCCGCGGTGATCAATCGTGAAGCGCGCAGCGCCGCGGTGATCAATCGCGAAGCGCGCAGCGCCGCGGTGATCAATCGCGAAGCGCGCAGCGCCGCCGACCAATCCAGCGTGGTGGTGGGCCCTGGGGCCGACTCCCTGCTCCTGCGGCAATTCTGCCAGCGGTTCGGAATCGAACTGCCCTACGGTCGGCCATCCGGCAACACCGGCGCCATCCTCTTGCGGGCCGGCGGCCTGGCCGCGGCGCTGGAGCGCATCGCCGCCTCGCGAGGGTCCGAGCGCGTAGTGCTGATCTCCGATCTCGAGGGCATCCTCCCCGGCATCCCCCTCATCGCCCGCGCCGTCTCCCTGTGCCGCCGTCGCGGCCACCAGCTCCTCTGCCTGAGGCCGGCAGCGCGGCGCTACGTCCCGCCGGAACTCCTTGGCGCCCCCCCCGCCGCGGCGATCGCCGAGATTTTTGGCTGGGAAATCACCAGAAGAGAGGCTCAAGCGCACTCCGCTCTGGCGCGGTTGGGCTTTCATGTGATAGCGGTGGGACCTGAAGATGGTCTCGCGCAAATCCTCGGAAAAGGTTAGTAGCCAATCGCCAAGCGCCGCGGTTGCCGATCGCCAAGCGCGGCGGTCCCCAAAACATAGCCTGCATAGCTGACGTAAGGTAAGATCAATCCCGTTGACGCTGAATAAGCTCAACTCGTATGGTAGGGCGGCTGTCCTATCAGGGAAGCTGACCAAGGAGCCGGTAAAACGATGGCCACGATGATCACCGAGGAGTGCATCAACTGCGGTGCGTGCGAGCCCGAGTGCCCCAATGAGGCGATCTCCGAGGGCGAAGACATCTATGTGATTGACCCCAACCTCTGCACCGAGTGTGTGGGTTTCCATGACTACGAAGCCTGCCAGGCTGTCTGCCCCGTCGAGTGCTGCATCCCCGACCCGAACAACCGGGAGACCGAAGGCGACCTCCTGGCCCGGGCAGTGAGGCTGCACCCGGACAAGGAGTTCCCGCCGCTGGCCAGTCTCCCGGCGAATCTCTCGCTGTTCAAGAACCCCGCGCGAAAGTAAGATGGGCCCTGCCACCGGCCCCGATGTGGGCCGGCGTGTCAGGGTCAGGAGCGGCGATGCGGAACATCGGATATGCTTTGATGTTGTGCGCGGGGCTTGTGGGCTGCTCGGCAGCTCCGGATGCGTCATCGCAGTTTAACCCGGCCAAAACCCCCCTCATGCCCCTGGATGGCGGCAAGACCATCGGCCCGGGGGGTGGGCGCGTCAGCGTCGGCCCGTTGACCCTGGATTTCCCGCCGGGCGCGGTGTCCGAGCGGGTGCACATCACCGTGGTCCCGGTGCAGCCCGGCCGTCCCGCCGATCCCACCGACGAGATCGGTCCCGCGGTGCCGGTACGCCCGCCGGTCACCTTCTCGGTATGGGTGCGGCCCGAGGACCTGTCCCTGTCCCAGCCGGTGCGCGTCACCTTCGCCACCGGCGCCGACGTCACCACCGCGGCGCTGGCCCTGGCGCTGCCTCGGCCCACACACGAACTGGCCTGGGAACCCCTGCCCGGTCAGGGGCGATCCCCGGGCCTGGTGTGGAGCCTGAGCCGCCACCTGGGCATCTTCGGCCTGGTGCAAGTCGATTGCTGTAGCGGCGTCTCCGGGGTCGGGGACTGCTCCCTGCGCTGCGACGTCGGTCCACTCCACTACGTGTGCGACGGCAGATCCGACGATCCGACGTGCTGCGATCCGTTCACCGGGTCGCCGCAGGAGGAACCCTTAACCCTGTGCCAAATCAGTCCCCCCGACCTGGGACGGTGACAGAAGCACCGGGCCGGGCAGATTTTGGCGTACCTCTCCCCCATGTCCTCGCATTCGCGAGGCCATGGGAGGTGCCCCCACGCTCCGTCGGTCACGTACAGTAGTACGCTCCCTCGGTCGCCGCGGGGGTGCGCCAAAATCTGCTCCGGCCCGGTGCTTCTTACTGAGATGGCTCTTCGTCAACTGGCTTTTCATTAGCGTGACCCTGTATGGACTCGGCTGCGGCTGGGGATCTCTACGGATGTTCCGGCCAGGGGCGGGAAGAGCCCGCCGGGTTGCCGCCGGGCATCGGCCAGGGGTGCCAGGAATGATCGCCCTCCGTCCCTCCCTCTAGCAGCCAGAGGTAGCGCTCCCCCGAGGCGATCGCCACCACGCCGCCGCCCCACTGTAGGGTCAGCCCGGAAAGCGCCACCGCCCCGGGCAACTCCTGCCGGAAGACCCGTCCATCCGGCTGCACGGAGAGCACCCCCTGATGCATCGCCGAAAACCGCCCGCCCGACGAGAACGCGGTGTAGATCCTGCCGTCTTGGCCCAGGAGCGGACCCGCGATCAACCCCGCCCCGGCCCCATCCTGCCCCGCCTCCAGCGCCGCGGTACAACCCCCACCCGCGCGGCACAGATCCACCGATGCCCCTCGCTGGACCAGTACATAGACCGCCCCATCCGCCATCAGCAATGGCGCCGATCGCGCCGCCCCCGGCAGCGCCAACCGCCGCGTCACCACCCCTGCCCGATCCAGCGCCACCACCTCCGCCCCGCTGCTCACCGCGCCCACCTCGCCGCCCCGCGGCGAGATCGAAAGCCCCACCGGCGCCGCTTCCAGTGACAGCCTCGTCCCCACCAGGCCGCTTCGCTCCGCCAGGAATACCTCGTGGCGCCCCTTCTCATCGCTGCCCATCCCCAGAAGCTGCCCCGTCGCCGCGATCACCACCTGGCGATCTCGCGTCAACCCCAGGCTGGTGCGAAAGCCGGCCTGGCCATCGGCCAAAAAACCCGCCAGCGCCCCCCGGCGATCCATCAAGTAAAGCGCCCCCCGATCGTCCGCGCAGGGCAGCGACCCCTCATCCCCGCCGTCCTCCACCGTGAACTTCAGTTCCCCGCCCAGGCTGTACCCATACATCGCCCCGCCCACCCCTTGCAGCACCACCAGCGTGCTCGACACCACCACCGGCTGCGGCACCACCGGCCCCGGCAGGCCCTTGTTCCACAGGATCGTCCCCTTCGGACTCATCGCCACGAACTGCTTCTGCGCCGTGACCACGAACATCGTCCCGTCAGGGTGCACCGCCGGCCGCCCCACCGGCTGAAAGGGCAAGGGCAGGTTGCGCGCCAGATGGTTTTCCAGGGACAGCCGCGCCCGCGTCCGCAGCCCCATCACCGCCCAGGCCAGCGCGAAGGCCGAGAGCGCCACCCCCAGGAACAACACCGGGCGCCCGCGTCCGTGATTGTCTTTTGCCATCACTCGTTCTCCCCGGCGGCGATCGGCGCCGGCCGCCGCACCTGCACCTCGTCACTTATCGCCGACGTGCTGCGCGCTTGATGATAAGCCACGTCGCGCAGCGTGCGCAGCGTCGCCACTGCCCAGGCCCGCGCCGGACGCAGCGTGGCGACCATCTCGCGCCCCGTCTCGATCTCCCGTTCGGTCAGGTGGCGCTTGAACCGGCTCACTCCGCCGAGCGGGTCCCCGGGGCCGCCTACCGTCACCCCCCCCAGGTCCATGGCCAGCGAGCCGTGCCCCCGCGCCCACAGAAAGAGTTCCCAGAGCAGCCAGTAGTTGAAGGGCAGCCTGCGCAACTCCGGGTCCGTCCGCGAGCCCGCCGAGGTGTACTCCGCGACCGTGCCGTGGCGACAAGCGCTGGCGAAGGCCAGCAGCTGGTCCGGCCGGTCGCGTAGAAAAAGGCCCATCACCCGCAAGAGGTCCGGCCGCTCCCGCGCCACCGTGAAGAGCGTCTCCCATTCCATCAGCCGGCTCTCCCCGCCGGTGCGACCCACCGCCGCCCGCGACGCCTCCTGACAAGCCCCGGCGTAGCGCGCGTCGTCGAGCACCCGCAGTTCCACCTCGTGCTTGGTGCGCGCCTTGATCTTGCGCCGCAGCTGCTGCCCCATGGAAAGGAGGCTCGCCTCCGGCTCCGGCCGCAGGTCGTAAAGCGGCGTGCGAGTAATTCCCTCCGGCTCGCTGAGCAGGTAGCCGCACAGGCGGGCACGGTCCTCGAAGTCCCGCAGGTCCCGGGCCCGCGGGCGCCGCGGCTGCAAGCGCAGGGTCAGCAGATCTGTGTGCTCCCGGCAAAGCTGCCGCAAAAGGTCCAGTCCCGCCAATTCCTCCTCACCATTTTTCGCCGGGCCGAGCCGGGTGGCGAAGCCATGGGCGATGCGCAGGGGCGGGCGCGATCGGTGGACAAACACCGCCGCCTGCATCGCCGGCCCCCCGGCGGGGTCCCGGGACTGCATCAGCACGAACTCCCGGCGCACATGGCGCAGCCAGGCGTGGCGCTGATGCAGCGGCAGCTCCAGCGTCGTGGCGGCAGGCGCCGGATCGCCGGGGTCGGACTCCTGCGCCGGAGCGGGCAGGGCCAGCAGCGCATCCTCGAAGGCCGCGGTCTCCGGGTCCAGCCGGTTGGTGAAGCGCACCGCCCGTCCCGAGAGCACAAGCCGCTGGTCGATGGGTCGTTCCGGTGGCCGTTCCCGACCCAGGTCGAATGGAAAGAGCCTCACGCCGTCACCTCCAGGAACTCCACCAGCCGCCCCGATCGCCGGAACACGAATGCGATCCGCCGCCCGAACGCCGCCGCCATCACCGGCTGGCACACCACCTGCGCCCCGCGCTCCCGCTCCCCGTCCAGCACCGACTCCAGCGTTCCGTCGCCCGGTTCCAGCTCGTAGCACACATGGTCCAGACCCCCGCCCCGGGACAACCGCGCCCGCAGCGGCGAATCCTCCACATCGCCCAGCGGCGCCACCAGCTCCCACACCTCGCCGCTCTTCGGCTCGCGGAAGAACTGCACCACCACCCGCTGCACAGGGTCCTCGATCGGCCCCCCTTCACTCAGACCCCCCTCACTCAGACCCCCCTCACTCGGCCCCCCTTCGCGCGGCCCCCCTTCGATCGGCCCCCCCTGGGCCACCGCTCCCTCGGCCTGGAAGCGCCGGGCCGTGAGCGCCAGCGTCCGGGTCACGTAGCCTAGATGATGCAGCCTCATGCCATCCCCTGATTCATCGGCCCCGCCACCGGTGGGATCGGCAGCAGAAGCTCGCTGGTCCGCAGCATCACCCACGTCCGCGATTCCATCGGCCCGTCCCAGTGCAGCCACTTCAGCCCCGGCACCAGCACCCCGGTGAACACCCCCACCCGCCGGAACCCCAGCCGTTCGTGCAAAAGCACCGACCGATCGTTTACGTGGCGCACCAGGCACTGCACCCGCTGCGCCCCCTGGTTCAGGAACAGGTCCTGCAACGCCGTCTGGAACACCTTCACGAACACTCCCGAAGCCCGCGCCTCCATCGTCGCCGCCGCCGCGTAGGCCCAGAAGCAGTCCCGGGACAGCTCGAAGCTCGCGTAGATCGCCTGATCCTCCTGGAAGGGATGCGGCCCCCGGTGGAACCACACATGGCACAGCACCTGCCCCCCGAGCTGCCCGACGAACACCACGTCCCCCCGGTCGAAGCGCTCCCGCACCAGCAGCGGGTCGGTCCGCTCCACCTCGCAGATCCCGTCGAGGTCCCCCAGGTCCCCCTGCCGCACCACCAGGTCCCGCAGCCCGCGCATCACCTTGGGCGGGGCCTGCACCTCATAGGCGACCTGCCGCGACACCGTCAGGTGCTCGTTCAGTCGCACCCCCGAGAGCACCCGCTGCGTCACCAGCACCGCCTTGTCCGCGACCGAGTAGTCCGCCCGGCGAAGCTGCGAAAGCAGCACCGTCAGCTTGGCCTTCATCGAGGGACGCCCCGGCGGATGCTCCGCGTGGGCTGCTTTTGAATCGGGACTTTCCTTCGGTTCCTCCGTGCCCAGACCCAGGCTCCGGGTCAACAGGTGAAGCGACTCGCGCACGTTCATGATCGTTCTCCGCCCTCAAGTAAGCCTGAATCCTGCCCCGCCGCCGTCGCGGTCAGAGTGATGTGAGGCACGTCCAGCGACGCCCCCAACAAGGCCAGGTCCGGGAGCACCCAGGCATCTCCCTCGCCCTTGTGAAATCCATGTCCAGCCAAAAACCCCGCCGCCGGAGCATTCTTCGCCGTCGGCACAAAGCGCCCGATGAGCGGCCCGCCTCCCAGCGCCAGCAGGTCCGCCACCGCCGCCTTCAGGAACGCCGTTTCCACCCCCCGCCCCAGCACCCTGCACGAGAGCAGCAGCGTATCGATCGCGAAGTGCGAAGCAAAGCGCCCCTGCTCTTCAATGAAGAGCACCCCGGTCAGGCCGTAGTCGCCGAAGCGATCGCTGACCTCCAGCACGTACAGCCGGTACGCCGGGTCCTGCCGCAGCGCCTCTACCTCCGCCTCGGTGCGGCGCACGGTGGTCAGGTTGAACTGGTTGGTCTTCTGCGTCAGTTGCGCCGCCCGCGGCACGTCCGCCGCCAAAAGGGGCCGCACCGTCACCTTCAGCTCCAGCGAGGCCAGATACGCCTTCAGGCTGGCCGGGTCACTCTCGGCACTGCCGTCGGGTGCCGACTCCCGGGCCTCCGTGCGGCGGCGTTCGGCGGCGTACTGATCGGCGCGCAGGCGGTCCTCCGCGGTCAGCGTCATCCGGTCCAGCACCGCCACCCCCCGCAGCGCCGTCACGAAGTGCGCCGGGTCCTTCGGCAGTTCCACCACCGTCACCTCCGGCAGCATCCGCCGGACCTCCTCGCACTCCGTGGGGCTGTCGTCGATGAACACCAGGCTGGAAAGCCCCAGCGAGAGTTCCTTCGCCAGTTGCCGCAGCGACTCCGACTTGGACTGCCAGCCGATGCGCCACGCCGACAGGTGCTCCCGCCGCAGGCGCATCCCCGGGTGGCGGTCGAAGATCTCGAAGGCGTCCGCCTCGTTGTTCTTGCTGGCGATGCACAAAAGCACCCCCTGCCGCCGCAACTGCAAAAGCGCCTCCTGGAACGCCCCGTACGCCGCCCCCGGCCCGGACTCCGAAAGCACGATCCCGTGGAGGCCGTCCTCCCCGACAATCCCGCCCCACAACGTGTTGTCCAGGTCCAGCACCGCCACCTTGGCCGGCGACACGAAGAGCGGCGCCACCGCCCGCGAGAGCGCCTGGCCCAGGTGCCGCAGCATCCCCTCCGAGAACGGGCACCGCGACAAATAAAACAGCCGATCGTCATACGCCGCCGCCGTGCCCACCGTCCCCACCGCCCCGGCCAGGTCGAAAAGCCGCGTCCGCGACGAGGCCCGCGCGTGCTGCCACAGGCGCAGGTTCAGTTCGGCCCGCAGGTGCTCCTGCGACGCCCCGTGGCTGGCGTCCAGCACCCCCAGCGGCAGCGTCCGTGCCGGCGGCAGCGTCCCGCAAAGCAAAAGCCCCGCCGTGCCCCGCTCGAACTCGCCCAGGGCCGCTGCCAGGCGATCGACCTCCTTCAGCGCCTGCTGCCGGGCGCCGTCCACCTCGGCAGGGAAAAGTTCCGCCAGGGTGCGCAACGCCGCCGGGCACAGCTCTTCAAGGCGGGGCAGCACGATTGTGACTTGCGCCAGCCCCCCCGCCGCCCGCACCGGCGAGGCCGGGTCCAAAAGCGACTGGTAGATCTGGTTAAAAGGCGCCACCTGGAAGTGTGCCAGAAGCCCGCGCCGTGCCAGAAAGCAGCCCAGGTAGGGCACGAGCGGCTCGACGGTGAAGCTGGCCACGATCGCCACCGCTATCGGCCGCAGGGCCGTCGGGCCGTCGGCTTCGCTCTGCGGTCCTTCCGCCAGTTGCCGCCAGCCAGCGACGAAGGCGCGGGCCGGGGAGGTCGAGGTCGGCAGCTCCATCACGCACGTCCCGCGGAGTGGACCTTCGCCGCGTCGTCGTCCTTTGGCGAAGCGCCGCCGATCCCTTGCTCGCAGAGGAAGCGTTCGATGTCGCCCAGCGAGTGCAGCCGCAGGACGTCCTGGGTATTGATGATGACCCCGAACTCCTCTTCCAGAGAGGTGATCAGACTCAGGTTGGCGACCGAGTCCCAGCCCGGGGTGGTCTGCTGATTCGAGTGGCGATCAAGCCGGGCCGCCTTGGCGCCCGTAATGTCGCTGAGGAGTGCCTTGAGGCGGTCGAGCAAAGGAGGAGCTTCAGCCATGTTCTATGTTATGGGCTGCGATAGGTGTCCAGTCAATGTTCTGCTCATCGGACGGTGTAAAGAGCGGCACAGGGCGGCGCCAGGGGCCGATTTGCCCTCCCGATCAGGCACTGAGGCGGTCCCCCCCCTTAGATCCACTTGCGCGAAAGGAGCCACATTTTCACTGCCTGCGTCAGCCCCACGTAGCACAGGAGCGTCAGCAAGAGCAGCGGCCAGTAAAGTCGCGGCAGGGTCGAGAAGCCGAGATACGCGCCCAGGGGCGAAAAGGGGATGGCGACCCCGATCGCCATGACCGCCAGGCTCATCACCATCACCGTTCGTGAGGCCCGGCTTTGTAAAAAGGGGATCTTGTTGGTCCGAATGATGTGGATGATCAGCGTCTGCGTCAGCAAGCTCTCGACGAACCAGCCGGTCTGAAAGAGGCTCGCGCTGTGGGCTGCCGCCTGCGGCGTCGCGGTGTCCCAGCACCCGAAAACGTAAAGCATGATGAGGTAGGTCGAGTAGTCGAAGATCGAGGAGCAGGGGCCGATAAAAAGAATAAAGCGGACCAGCGCCTGGATGTTCCACGGGCGCGGCCGCTGGATCTGCTCCGGGTCCACCGCGTCGGTCGGCACGGCGGTCTGACCGATGTCGTAGAGCAGGTTGTTGGCCAGAATTTGGATCGGCAGCATCGGCAGGTAGGGCACGAAAAGGCTGGCCCCCAGCACGCTGAACATGTTGCCGAAGTTGCTCGACGCCCCCATGCGGACGTACTTGCTGATATTGGCGAAGACCTTGCGGCCCTCCAGCACCCCCTCGTCCAGCACCAGCAGCGACCGCTCCAGCAAAATCATGTCGGCGGATTCCTTGGCAATGTCCACCGCGGTATCGACGCTGATGCCCACGTCGGCAGAATGCAGCGCGGGGGCGTCGTTGATGCCATCGCCCATATAACCCACCGTGTGCTTGCGAGACATGAGGGCCTGGATGATGCGCTGCTTGTGTGCCGGCGAGACGCGGGCGAAAAGGGTCGCCTTCTCTGCCGCATCGGCCAGTTCCTCATCGTTCATTTTCTCGACCGCGCCGCCCAGGACCACCCGATCCCCATCCACGCAAAGCCCGACCTCCTTGCATACCTTGCGGGCCACCAGGTCGTTGTCTCCCGTCAGCACCTTGACCGCCACGCCGTGGTCTTGCAGGGCCTTGATGGCCGCGGTCGCGGTGTCCTTGGGAGGGTCCAGGAACGCCGCGTAGCCCCGCAAGATCAGGTCGCACTCATCGGCCTTGCCGTAAGGCGTTGAGTCGCCCGCGACGGTCCCGCGCGGCTCCACGTCCTTGGTGGCAATGGCCAGGACGCGGAACCCATCGGTGCTCAGCCGTTCGTACTCCTTCTGTAGGGCCTCGATGTGCCGGTGGTCCATCGGAAGCAGCGTTTTGTCGAGTTCGAAACTCGCGCAGCGCGGGAAGATCGCCTCGGGGGCGCCCTTGGAGATGATGCGGTCTTGGCCCTCGGGAGTACGGATGACGACCGACATGATGCGCCGCTCGAAATCGAAGGGAATCTCGTCGACCTTCTGCATCTCCGGGATGCGCGCGTGCGCGTGGGTCTCCTCGTGCGCCAGCACCGCGCGGTCCAGGACGTTTTTCAGGCCGGTCTGAAAGTGGCTGTTCGTATACACCAGCGCCAGCACATCTTCGCTCTCGCGCAGCGCCACGTCGCAGTGCCGTTCCAAGATCACCTGGTCCATGGTCAGCGTGCCCGTCTTGTCGGTGCACAGCACGTCCATCGCCCCCAGGTTCTGGATCGCATTGAGCCGCTTGACGATGACCTTCTTTCGGCCCATCGCGACCGCGCCCTTGGACAGGCACACGGTCACGATCATCGGCAGCATTTCCGGCGTCAGGCCCACCGCCACCGCCACGGCGAAGAAGAAGGCCTGGGACCAGTTGCCCTTGGTCAGGCCGTTGATGATGAACACCAGGGGCACCATCACCAGCATGAAGCGCAGAAGCAGCCAGGTGAAGCTGGCGATGTCGCGATCGAAGGCCGTTTGGGTGGGTTGGCCGGCGCCAGCGATTGAAAGGGACTGGGCCATGCCGCCCAGGTAGGTGTCCTTCCCCGTCGCGACGACCACCGCCACGGCCGAGCCGCTCTCGATGCTGGTACCCAAAAAAGCGATGCTGGTCAGTTCCAGCGGTGCACGGGTCGCGGCGGCTTTCTCGACCGCGAATTTTTCCACTGGGAAGCTCTCGCCGGTCAGCGACCCCTGGATCACGAACAGGTCCTTGGCCTGGACGATGCGCACATCGGCGGGGATCATGTCGCCGGCCGCCAGATGGACCACGTCCCCCGGGACCAGCCGCGCGATGGCGATCTCCTGCGCCGCGCCGTCTCGAATCACGGTCGCCGTGACCGAGATCATGGCCTTGAGCTTGGCGGCGGCGTGGTCGGCCTTGGCCTCCTGGAAAAGCTTCAGACCGACGCTCAGGGCGATCATCAGCAGCATCAGGGTCCCGGCGCGGAAGTCGCGGGTCAGAAACGAAATCAGGGCCAGCACCGCCAGAAGAACGACCAGCGGATTGAGCACCGCATGCCAGAGCAGCTTGGCAAACCCCGCGCGCTGGTCCCGGGCCAGCACATTGGGTCCATGCTCGGCCAAAAGCGACGCCGCTTCCCGGGAGGTGAGTCCCCCGGCGCGCGTGGCAAGCCGCGCGTAGACCGCCGCCGAGTCCATCGCCGCCGACTCCACCAAAAGCGGCGACACCCGGATGCTCCCCGCGGCCGATTGCGCAGCGGTGTTGGTCGGCTGACCCGGGTGTTCTTTCGAGACGCTCATGAGCGCAGTGTAGCGTGTTCCGACAACATGGCTGGCCTTTGATCGCCCTTCGGAGAAGTCGCGCCTGGCCCGCCCGAGGAACACGAGGGGCCCGGTAGCCGGGGAACTGCCAGCCATCCCGTCGCCATTCTGCGTCGGCCCGCGATCCGGCCGGCGGCGAAAGGCAGGAAAGAGTCGCCAGTGGGCGTCGATTGGTCTAAAACTAGAAGATGCGCAGCCTGCGACGAATCAAGCTATCTGGCTTCAAGTCCATCCGCGAAATGGACCTGACCCTGCGCCCCCTGAATGTCCTCATCGGCGCGAACGGTGCCGGGAAGTCAAATTTTCTATCGTTCTTCACGCTCCTTGAGAGCTGGATCTTTGGGCGGCTGGACGAGTACATTATCGATCAGGGGGGCATGGATGTGCTGCTTCACCACGGCAGCGGGCGCACCAGGCAGATCGATGCAGAGCTGGTGGTCGATACCGGCGACGGTCTGCTCATGACGCGATTCAGTCTGTCCAGCGAGCAGAAATATTCCCATGAAAAAGATGGGATTTACCTACCCTGGATTCTTTTCAATCATCTTTTCGACAGATCTCAAGACTCGCCACCCAGACAACCGGGACAAGCAAGCAAGACCGAATTCTACTATCCCGACGGCAGCAACACCGCTGCCTACCTTCGCATGCTCCAGAAGGAGCACGCCGGCCACTACGTTCAAATCCGCGACGCCGTGCGTATGGTGGCGCCCTTCTTCGATGACTTCTCGCTGGAGCCGACGCGAGGCGGGCAGATCCTGTTGGAATGGAAAGATCGCCAGACCGGCAGCTTCTTCAATGCCAGGCAATTGTCGGATGGCACGCTGAGCTTCATCTGTCTGGCCACGCTGCTGCTGCAGCCCAGTCCGCCCAGTCTGATCTTGATCGACGAGCCCGAACTGGGGCTGCATCCATACGCCCTGAATCTGCTTTCGGCGATGCTCAAGAGCGCCGCTACCCGGACCCAGATCATCGTATCGACGCAGTCGGTGACGCTGCTCGACCAGTTCGACGATCCGGAGGACGTCATCGTCGTCGATCGACAAGAGGACCAGTCCGTGTTCCGCCACCTGGATCGACAGGCGCTTTCGCTCTGGCTGGAGGAGTACTCCCTGGGCGAACTGTGGCAGAAGAACGTGCTCGGCGGCAGGCCATGAAGCGCCTGTGCATCATGGTCGAGGGTCAGACCGAGGAGCGGTTTGTCAAAGACCTGCTGGCGCCGTACCTGGCCAGCCATGGCGTCTCGACCGAAGCGACTTGTATCTGCACCAAACAGATCGACGGGAGACGCGCGTTCCGCGGCGGACACGGCGGCCGTTACGATTTGATCGAAAAAGACATCCTGCTTCGCCTCCGCTCGGATTCCGGCGTCGTCGTGACCACCCTGTTCGACTACTACGGGCTGCCGGGCACCTTCCCTGGCACGCAGTCTGCCTCCGGGCAGAGCAGCTACGATCGTGTGGCCCATCTGGAGCAAGAATTCGCCCGGTCGATCGCCTCCGCGTATCGGGCCGCGGCAAACAGGGATTTGAGCCCTGATCGCTTCATTCCAAACCTGATTCTGCATGAATTCGAGGGGCTCCTCTTCTCTTCGCCCAAGACCATCCAGGACGTGCTGGCTGACGCGCAACTCCTCGACAAGCTGAAGCAGATCGCGGGGGAGCATGGTTCCCCGGAAGAGATCAACGACTCGCTGAAGACCGCGCCCTCAAAACGGCTGCTGGCGCTCTATCCCGGCTATCAAAAGCCCCTGCACGGCAACCAGATCGCCGCCCGGATCGGGCTGGCTGAAATCCGCGCTCGCTGCCCCCACTTCGACGGGTGGTTGCGCCGCCTCGAACCCCACTCAACCAAGTGAATCCGGGGAGACGGGCATTGATGGGGTCATCGTAGGAGAGGGGATAGCCCCAGCCGATGGCGATGTCCATGGTGTACGCAATGACGCAGCGATAGACGGTGAGCAGGGTCAGGACAACATCCAGAGCGGTCTTCCAGCGGGGCTGCGTGCGCAGGATGGGAAAAGAATACATTGCGATGAGATTCAGGTGGGGATCGCCTCGATGTCACCGGGGGTTTTGAGCGGCCCGCCGTGAGTTCGACCTTTTCGGCGACGATGGCGGCGCTAGGTCCTGGATCGCCTGCTGGCCGGGCCGCTTTCGTGGCTTGCGAACTGTCCATGGGTACAGTAGGTTCTGCCATGCTGCTCCACGGAAAAGGCCAACGGATCTTTGCCGATCCGAAGATGCCCCTGCCATTCCAGAAAATCTTTGGTACTCCTGACCACAAGCGTCTGCTCATCGATCTGCTCCATGCCCTTCTGGGACTGCCGGAGGCCGCCCGTATCCTGGACATCGAATATCTGTCTCCAGAGCAATTGCCTCGTCGAGATGGCGGGCCGAATCTGTCGATTCAGGGCGTCAGGTGTACCGACGCAGCAGGGGCACGATATGTGGTGGAACTGGGGCTTTTCCCGGTAGAAGGCTTCGAAAAGCGGGTCCTGCGAAATGCCGCCAAGGCGTATGTCGAGCAGCTCGAGTCCGGGGAGGACTACGTCTCGCTGAACGATGTCATCTCGGTGAGCATCTGCAACTTCAAGCTTTTCGGGGAACATGTGAAGATGCTCAGCCGGTGGCGAATGAAGGAAGAGGAAAGCGGGGAACTCGGCCTCTCGCAGATCCAGCATGTATTCCTGGAACTGCCCAAGTACGAAGGGAAGAGCCGGCCTCAGACGCTGGTGGAGAAGTGGGCCTTCTTCTTCAGGGAAGCGGAAAAACTCCGCGAGGTCCCCAAGGAGTTGCAAGAGGCGCCCTTCGCTCAGGCGCTGGAAGTGGTCAGGCGGGTGAACTTCAGCGAATGGGA
>JBBRLA010000034.1:0-24541 GCA_038231615.1 Polyangia bacterium
ACCGGCGCTGCGCTATCTGGAAGGCGAGCTGTCCCGGGTGCTGTCCACCGAAGACGCCGCCGAGGGGCTGGCAGCCTTCCTGCAGAAGCGCGCCCCCGCGTTTCGCGGGCGCTAGAGGTTCACCGTCTTGAAATCCCCGTCCGACCTGATAGATCCGTTCCGGCCGCTTCGGCTCCTTTGGCGCTCGTGGTCGTCGGCCAACGAGCGTCAAATCGCGCGCCGCTACCTCTACCGGTTCCGGCGCAGCAAGGCGGTGATCGTCGTCACCGTGCTCTTCGGCCTGCTGTCCACCCTGGCGGTGTCCTACTACTTCGCCCGGGGCGGTCACGGCTCGGGCGGCTTCGGCGGCCACGAGAACCCCGTCACCGGGGCCCTGGCGATCCTTTTGCCGCTGGTCTTCCTGGCGATCGCGCTGCTCAATCTCTTTTCGGTCTTCTCCACCGTGGCGGTGGTCGGCGTCATGCTCGGCGTGGCCGCCCTGACCGTGGTGCTGGCGGTGACCTCGGGGTTCCAGTCCGAGATCCGCAACCGCGTCATCGGGGTCAACGCCCACATCCTCATCCTCAAGTACGGCATCGACTTCCGCGAGTCCGACGAGATCATGAAAAAGGTCGCCGGGGCGCCACAGGTGGTGGCGGTCTCCCCCTTCGTCTTCAATGAGATGCTGATCGCCCGGGAGGGCGGCGCCTCCGCCGGCGTGCTGGTCAAGGGGATCGACGTCGTCCTCTCGCCCAAGGTGCTGGACCTGGAGCAGCGCCTGCAACCCCTGCCCGACGGGACCCGCACCCAGGTGTCTGCGCTGAAGCTCGACCAGGCGCCGATCGACGGCGGCCCTCCCCTGCCCGGGGCGTTCGTCGGCAAGGAACTGGCCCGCAAGATGAAGGTCAAGGTGGGCGACCGCGTGCGCCTCATCGCTCCGCTCCTGGGCATGGACGGCTCGATTGCCGATCTCGGCGGCGACAACGGCAAGGGCGATGAACCCCAGGGCAATCCCCTACCCCCCCGCTCCCTGGAATTTCGCCTGGCCGGCATCTTCGTCGCCGGATTCGATGAATATGACCGCCGCCTGGTGTACGTGGACCTGGCCCGGGCGCAGGACCTGGCCGGACAGGGGGACGTGGTGACCGGCGTGGAAGTGCGCGTGCGCGACGCCGACAAGGCCCGCAAGGTGGCCGCCGAACTGGAGACCGTTTTGGGCGGGGCCCCCTATCGGACCCTCGACTGGGAGGAGCTGAACCACAACCTCTTCACCGCCCTGGCGGTGCAGAAGACGGCGCTGGGCCTGGTGCTCTTCCTGATCGTCCTGGTGGCGGCGTTCAACATCGTCGCCAGCCTGACCATGATGGTGATCGACAAGAGCCGGGAGGTCGCCATCCTGAAGGCCATGGGCATGTCCTCCCGCTCGGTGGCGGCGGTCTTCCGTACCGCCGGGATGACCATCGGCCTCTGCGGCACCGCGATGGGCATCTTCATGGGCCTTCTGGTGTGCGCCGTGCTGACGCGCCTGGGCTTCCTTTTGGACGCCAAGGTCTACCTGATCGACCACCTGCCCATCCGGGTCTCTCCCTGGGAGGTGGTGGTGGTGGCCGCCGCGACGCTCTTCATCTGCTTCCTGGCGACCCTCTACCCCTCGCTTCGAGCGGCGGGGCTGCCGCCTGTCGACGGCCTCCGCTACGAATAAGAGCGCGATTGAACGACGCCGGCCCTACATTGAAGTGTTTAGTAAGACGCTGTAGCTGCCGCCGCGGTTGCCGCCGATGATGTCCGGGAGCTGGTCGCCGTTCACATCGCCCACGCCCAGGATGTAGGGGGCGTCCGCCGTCTTATAGAACACCGCTGGCTGAAAGTCGCCGTTGCCGATCCCCATGAGGACGCTGACTCGGCCCTGCGCGAAGCACGGCAGCACGACGTCCGGCCGCCCATCGAGATTCAGGTCGGTCACCACCAGACTCTCGGGGCCGTCCCCCACGTAGGGCGCGCCGCGAAGGACGAAGGTGCCGTTCCCCTTCCCCAGGAGCACCGTCATCGTGCTCTTGTCGCGGTTGCTCGCCAGAAGGTCCGCATAGCCGTCCCCGTTCAGGTCCGCCAGCGCCACCCCCGACGCGGCCGATGAGAGTGGATAGGTGCCGAAGAGGGTAAAAGTGCCGTTGCCCTTGCCCCCGTCCTTGCCGCCGAGCAACACGTCGATCTCGGCCTTGCCTTGCTCTGTCAACACAACGTCGGGGATCTTGTCCCCGTTGACGTCGCCCAGCGCCATCGTCCGCGGCCCGCGGTCCAGCTTGACGCTCTGGCAGGGGGCGAACGTGCCATCGGGGCTCCCGATGAACACGCACAACGTGCTGGAGTCGCCATTGGCCGTCACCGCGTCGGAGACACCGTCGCTGTTCACGTCCGCCAGCGCCACCGCCACCGGGCGGTCCTCAGTGGCGTAGCTGACCCGGTCCTTGAAGGTACCGTCGCCCTTGCCCAGGTAGACCTGCATGGTGTTCTGCACCGAGTTGATCGCCACCAGGTCCGGCCGATGGTCCATGTTGACGTCGGCCAGCACCATCGAGAAGAGCCCTGGACCGGTGTCGTAATCCTTGCTAAAGGTGAAGCCGCCGTTGCCATTGCCCAAAAAGACGCTGATCGCGCTGCTGCGGTCCATGACCCCCTGGTCCATGTAGGCCATGACCAAGTCCGGCTTGCCGTCTCCATTCACGTCCGCGATCTGTACTGCGTTGGACCCGTACCCGCCCTGGGTGTCCATGCTCGGGAAGAAACGGAGCAGCCCGCGAACATAAGTCAGCAGGTCTCCCCGTCGGGCTACCTGGCCATCCGAGTTCTGCACCTTCACCTCGACCTTGCCGGACTGCCCCAGGAGCACCGGCGCCATCACCCGGGCCTCGCCATTCCCCTCCCAGGACATCGGCTCCACCGTCCGGTCGGCGATCTTGATCGTCATCCCTCGGGTGAAGCCGCTGCCCTTGATGGTCAGCACATCGCCGCCCGTGGTGGCGGTCTTCGAGGGGGAGACGCTGTAGATCTCCAGGGCCTTCAGCGGGCCGCTGTCCGGCGCCGTCGGAAGATCCACCCCGGCGCCGTCCACTGGGTCCATGGGGTCGTTCTGGCACCCGAAAAGCAGCAGGCCCGCGAGATAGCTGGCAAGCCTGCTGACGAAAAGAAGGCGTTGTCGCATGGCTACTGACCTCCCTTGGACTACGTTTCCCGCTTTTGCCCTTTACGGCCCTTTACAACCACGAGTCTTCGATCCCTCGGTACCACGGGCAAAGATCTTTCTCCAGCGAATAAGTAGGTTTGCCCGTACTCCGACGATGGGAGGCAGAGTTTGCCAATGGCAGCGGCGTTGAGCGGCCTACCGCCTGTCCTTGGAACGGAAGGGCCGGGCGGACTGGCGAATGCAAGCGGGCGAAGGGCCCCGAGCTTCTCCACGCCCGCAGGACGGATTACTTGCCGGCGGTTGTTTTCGTCACGGCGGCCTGCTGCCGCACTACCGGGCCCAGATCGGCAAGCAGGTGCCCCAGCACCTCCGCCAGGTTGTCGCTCATCGCCGCCGCCACCGCTTCCGGGTTGCGCCGCCCCGACCGGCGCACCGCCCGGTAGGTGTGGAACCAGAACGGGCTCGGCTCGCCGGGGCGGCTGACCCAGTAATCCACTTCCAGCGCCGCGTCCCAGGCGTCCTTGCCGTCGATCTCCTCGAACTGCCGCACCACCCCGCCTAAAAGGAAATCCCCCGACGATGCCGGCAGCGACGAAACCCGGGAAAAAAGCCCCGAGCCGCGCAACGTCTTGGCCGTCTGGTGGGTGACCTGCTCCGCCGGAGGCGATGCCCAGAGCTGATAGTTATAAAAGGCGATGGCGTAGGGGCTGGTCCGGTAGACCATGCGCTCCTGCGCGTAGGGTTCCCGGGCCTGGAGCCGCCGCACCACCAGCGAGGGGCCCTGCCCCTCCGCCTCCGTTCCGACGACTGCCGGCGCCGGCAGCGCCAGCTCGTAATACTTGATCTCCGGCTTCGGCCGAGAAAAGCAACCCGGCCAAAGCCCGAGCCCAAGACAAAGCCATGGCCATGAAGTAACCGGCAACCTCGGTGTTGCTCTCAGGCGATCCGGCCGTCGGCGCGACGCCCAGTGAGTGGGATGGTTAGGGCTCATTTGTCGGGGATCTCCTTGGCCGGCAGATTGTTGCCCCAGATCAGCCGGGACGGGTCGTCCCGGATCACCGCGCCCACCTCGCGGAACTGCAACGAGGCGTCCGCCAGATTGATGAGCAGCCTGCTCAGTTCATTCTCGTTCTGCGACACCATCAGATCGATGTGGCCAACCGTCTGGTTGGCCTGCTCCATCAGCTTCTCGGTGCGCTCCACCGTCTTGCGCAGATCGCTCATTGTCGCCGTGGCGTCTCCGCGCAGGCCGCTGACCATATCGGTGGCCCTCTTGATGCTGAGCGTCGCCTGGTTGGCGTTCCCCAAAAGCGAGGCCAGCGCCGCGCGCGAGGAGGGCGTGGCCAGCACCGCCATGGTCGTGTGCAGGTCCTTGCTGGTCGCGGCCAAGTCACGGATCACCTGGCCGATGCTGACCACGTTCTCCTTCGTCAGCACCTCCTTCTGGATCTGCGTCAGCGTGTCCGTGAGCTGTTTGGCGATCACCGTGGCCTGGTCCTGGATCTCGTCGAAGCCCGTGCTCTCCGTTGGGATCACCCCGCCGTCGTCCAGCAGCGGGCTGTCCTTGGTACCTCCGGAAAGCTGCACGAACCGGATGTTGGTAATCAGCGAGCCGATGAGCGTTGCATGGGTGTCCTGCCGCACCGGCGTGCCCGGCTTCAGGTCGATCGTCGCGTTTACCCGGGGCGGCGCGTCCCGCGTCAGGCGCAGCGTCTTCACCTTGCCCACCGTCACTCCCAAGTACTCCACCCGCGCCCCGGGCAAAAGCCCGCTGACCGATTTTTCGAAGACGATCTCGTAGCTGTCCACCGGCCGCAGGAAGCGTGAGCCGGCCAACCACAGGATGCCACCCACCAGGATGAAGAAGCTCATCACCACGAAGACGCCGACTTTGAGACGAGGATGTGGCTTCACGTCAAGCTCCTTGCAAAAGGACCGCGTCGAGCAGCGCGTGCTGGAACCCGCCCGACCGGGCCTTTCGATCGAAGAACGCCCGCACCTGAGGCTGCGAAAGGGACGAGACTTCTTTGAGCGGCCCGTAGGCCAGCACCTTGCCCCGATCCAGCATCACCGCCTGATCGGCGATGGTCTCGATGCTCGACAATTCGTGGGTCACCACGATAATGGCCATGCCGAATTGGTCCCGCAACCGCAGGATCAGCTCGTCCAGTTCCCGCGAGGTCACCGGGTCCAGGCCCGCCGACGGCTCGTCAAAGAGCAAGAGCGCCGGGTCCAGCGCCAGCGCCCGGGCCAGGGCCGCCCGCTTTTTCATGCCGCCGCTGATCTCCGACGGCAGCCGGTGCGCCGCGCCCTCCAGCCCCACCAGCGCCAGCTTCATCAGCGCCAGGAACCCCGCGGTCTCCTTGTCGGCGCCGGTGTGCTCCATGATGGGCAGCGCCACATTGTCCTGTAGCGACATCGAGTTGAAAAGCGCCCCGCCCTGAAACGAGATGCCGATGCCCCGCAGGATGTCGTCCCGCTCGTCCTCCGTGGCATGGTGCAGGTCGCGGTCGTTGATTAACACCTGCCCCGCCACCGGCCGGTTCAGGCCGATGATGTGGCGCAAAAGCGTACTCTTGCCGCAGCCGCTGGGGCCCAGGATCACCGTGATCTCGCCGCGCCGCGCCGTCAAACTGACCCCGTCCAGCACCTTGCGGTCGCCGTAGCGCGCCTCCAGGTCCTTGACCTCGACATAAGGCGGTTGCAGATCTTTTTGCTCATTCGTTGGCATGGGCGTAGCCGTTGGCATGGTCATCCGATATAATAGAAGAGCGTGGTGAAGATCGCATTGGCGAAGATGCACAGCACGATCGACGTGACCACCGAGGAGGTCGTGGCCTCGCCCACGCCCTCGGCGCCACCCTGGACGTGGAAGCCGCGGTAGCAGGCCGTCAGGCCGATGAGCACGGCGAACACCACGCTCTTGGTCAGGCCGGCGAGCACATCGCTGATCAGCAGTGCCTCAGCCGTCTCGTCGATGTAGTTGGCGCTGCCCAGTTGTAACAGGATCACCCCGACCCAATACCCGCCGAAGATCCCCGCCAGGCTCGATAAAACCGTCAAGCACGGCATCGCCACCAAAAGCGCCAGCACCCGCGGCACCAGAAGGAAGCGCCCCGGACTCAGCGCCATCGTCCGCATGGCGTCGATCTCCTCCGAAACCATCATCGTGCCTAGCTCCGCAGTGATCGCCGAACCGCTCCTGCCGCACACGATGATCGCGGTGATCAGCGGTGCCATCTCCCGAGTCATGGCCACGCCCACCAGATCGGCGACATAGATGGTGGCGCCGAATTGCCGCAACTGGCTGGCGCCGTTCAGCGCCAGCACCGACCCGATGAGGAACGAGAGGAAGATAACGATGGGCACGCCATCCGCGCCGATCTTCACGATCTGCTGCAGCGTCCGGTCCCACTTGATTGGCTTCCCCCGCCACGGCGCGATCAGCGTCCAGTGCGTCAGATCGCCGATCAGCGCCAGAAGGTTCTGCAGCGTCTCGTAGTAGCCCAGGGTCTGCTCCCCGACCTGCTCCACCAGGGGCAGCGGGGCTTCCTCGATCGCCTTGGGCGAAAGGATGTCCAGACCCAGCCCGGCGAAGGCCTGCCGCGCCTCGGGTGTGGCATTGGCCAGGCGCACCTCGATGCCGCGCTCCTTGCCGTCGATGACCAGTCGCAGAAGAGCGGCGGCCTGAAGGCCGCTGAGCCGCGGCACCTCGGCCAGGTCAACGACCACCGGCGTCCCCGGGTCCTGCTGTGCTCGGTCGAGATAACGTGACTTCAGGGCGAGGTATGAAAAATCCACTGCGTCCTGGCTCACATTGTACACAGTTGTCACTGTCGAGCGGTTGTGCACGCAAGATTTTGCTCTAGCGAGCTGAGCGCGGCGGGAGATGGCAAGCACCGGCAGAATTTGAGTGCTGCCGTCCCGTGGCATCGCGCCATTCGCCCCGAGGAATTGCCGGGGCCGCGGGCGGCCCGTCCCGGCTTCCGTGGCCACCGTTCCAGTGCGCGATGGGATCGGGCGTCGCTCGCGTCAGCTATAAGTAGGCGCAGTGGCAAGTGTCGCCCTTCGTGTAGCATTTCCTATTGCGCGATCGCCGCCATCTCGGCCGGTGACAGGGCGATCCGCCGGGCCGCCCAGTTCTCTTCCAGGTGGGCCAGGGAGCCGGTGCCGGGGATGGGCAGCATTACTTTGGATCGGGCGAGCAGCCAGGCGATGGCGATCTGCGCCGTCGTGGCCTCGTGGCGCCGGGCGATCTCGCCCAGGGCAGGCCGCGATTCCGCCGCCGGGCCCACCATCCCGGCGAAGAGCGGAAAGAAGGGCAGAAAGGCGATGTTCCGCCGCTCGCACAACTCCAGCACCGCCTCCGGCGCCTCGACCTGCGCGTGCGCCATCTGGGCCAGCGCCCGCCGCCGCCGCTGACGTTGTACATGTTCTGCACTGCGACAATGGGCGTGCGGGCAAGGGCCTCCTCGACCTGTCCGGCATTGACGTTGCTCAGGGCGATGTGGCGGATCTTGCCCTCCTTCTGCATCGCGATCAGCGAGTCCAGGGACTCCAGAAAGGATACGTCCGTACGCATATAACGCAAGTGGACCACGTCCAGTCGGTCGAGCCGCAACGAGCGCAGGTCTTCCTCGCAGCCCTTTTGCAACTCCTCGGGGCGGTTGGCCGAAGCCCAGCCCTTGTCCGGCAGGCGCTTGCCACCCAGCTTGGTGACGATGACCAGATCCGCGGGGTACGGGTGCAGCGCCTCGGCGATCAGTCGGTTTGCAACCAGAGGGCCGTAATACCAGGCGGTGTCGATGAGATTGATGCCCAATTCCACGGCCCGGCGTAGCACCGCGCGCGCCCGTTCCGGGTCGGCGGGCTCGCCCCACACGCCCTCGCCGGGCAGGCGCATCGCCCCATACCCGAGGCGGCGCACGGTGAGATCGCCGAGCTGGAGGGTGGACGGTGGATGAGCCAATGGCTGAGCCTGATCGGAGGTCTGTTGATGTGACATGGGGGAACCTACCACACCCGACGCCGCAGGCGCCTGACTGTCCTAAATTTAGGACAATACCGGGTAGCCCATGTCGGCGCCCCCGCCAGCCCATCATCCTGTGAGTCCTGCTCCCCGGTTGCTCATCAGCAGCAGCATCACAAGGGCGGCGGCGGCGCAGTTCCGCTTTTCATAATTCCAGGCGCAAGATGAACGTATCGCTGGCCCCGATGGGGCCTCTGGTGCCATCCCCCAGGTCGATGGCATCGCCAAAACTCCCGGTCAGGAATAAATTGCCGCTGACCCTGTCGTAGGCGATGCTGCGGCCCATGTCGGTATTTTTCCCTCCGGCGAAGCTGATCGCCGACAGGTATGCCCCGCCGCGAGCGTCATAGCGAGCGGCGAAGATGTTGTAGGCCCCCGATCCCATTACGACACGCCCATCCCCGGAAAGATCCGCGCTGTGCTGGAGGGTGCCGATGACGGCCACATTGCCCCCCGTGTCCGAGATGATGCCGCCGGGCACGTCGTTGTCGCCGGTCTTGCCGCCGATGTGGCGAGACCACAGATGCGTGCCCGTCGGGGCATAGCGGGCCACGAAGATGTCTCTGTTTCCCGTCGCGGAGAGCGCCGGCCCGCCGAAATTCACCCTTCCCGGGCCCTGGAACCATCCGGTCAGGGCCACGTTGCCCGAGAGGTCCACCGACACGCCCACCGACTGATCGTCCCCGGGCCCGCCGTAGGCGTTGGACCACAAGTGCTTGCCGTCCTTGTCGAACTTGGCCAACACCACGTCGAGGCCCCCAGACCCATTGAGCTGCCCACCGCCCAGGTCGGTGGCGGCGCTGAAATGCCCCGCCAAAATGATGTTGCCGTCCGCGTCCGTGGCCAGGGCAGCGGCGAAGTCCTCATCGGTGCCGCCGAGCCGTTTGGACCAGATGTGAGTGCCCGCGCTAGGGCTGCGGCCGTTGAATTTCGCCAAAAAGATGTCGTGTCTGCCCGTGGCAGAAAGGTCGCTGCCGCCCAGATTGATGGCTTGCTCGAATTGCCCCGCCACGACGATGTTGCCGGAGCGGTCCACGGCCACGGCGGTGGCGGTGGCGTTGAACCCGAACCAGCCGTGGTGGTGGGACCACTGGTAGCCGCCGGTGTTGGCGGCGTAGCTGACCACGAACATGTCATTGACGCCGGTGCTGGTGGCGGGTCCTGGGCCGAAGTCGCATGTGGAGTTGAACTGCCCCACCGTCACCACGTTGCCCAGGGGATCGGCGGCGACGGCGTTGGCGACCGCGAAAGAGCCAGTCCCGCCGAAGCTGTGGGCCCAGATGTACTTGCCATCGCTGGTGAGCTTACCCACGACCCCATCGCCCAGGCCGAAGGGCGGCTTGCTGCCGCCGCCGAAGTCGACACTGCCGTCGACCTTGCCAGCGAAGACGACATTACCGATGCTGTCGAGGGTCACCGCCGTGCCGTAATTGCTCCCGCCGATGCTGCCAAACCGGCGCACCCAGAGGGATCGTGAGGTCATCATCCTTGTATCGGGCGTTCCCGTGAAGTCGGCGCCGGAGAGGTCCGCGACCAGGCCGTCGGGAAGGCCGGGGCCGCCTTCGGTGCCGGGGCCGCCGGGTCCGGTGCAGTGGTTGTCGGCGGTGCAGGTCTGGTCCGCGGGGCAATCGTTGTGGGTCTCACAGTAGCCAGTGAGGCGGGTGCAGCCGAGCAGCAAGGCCCCGGACCCAAGGACGGCGCAGGCCCCGATCAAGGGCAGAAGCGACAGAGCGAAGCGGGTACGCAGCGCGTGGCGCATGGAACGTTTCCTTCCCGTCTAGACAGAGGGCACTGGCGGGCTATTGGAGGGGCTGGCCAATAGACTGCGAGTCGTTGGGGTTTGGGCCCGTGGAGTTCGGATCGGTGAAGCGCGTGGCGGCGAGCATGCCGCAGGCGGCGTGGCGGCCGGCGCCGCCGGAATAGCGCCGGACAATGGGGGCCCGCAGGACCTGCAGGTGTTTCATGAACGCATGGCGTTCGTCATCGGTGGCGCGGCGGTAGCCCTCCTCGCGGGTATCGTTCACGTCGATGAGGTTTATGCGCAGGGGCACGTCGGACAGCAGGCTTTGCAATGCCTGGGCCTCGTCCGCGCCATCGTTCAGTCCGCCCATCAGCACCCAGGCGATGGTCACCCGCTGCCGCGACGACTCGTAATATTCGCGGATGGCGACGGCCACGTCTTCCAGCGCGAACCTGCCGGCCACCGGCAAAAGGGACGCGCGGCGCTCTGCGATGGCGGAGGACAGGGAGACGATCAGGCGGTAGGGGTGTCCCTCGCGGGCGTAGCGCCGGATCTGCGGGACCAGGCCGACGGTGGAGATGGTGATGGCGGTGGCGGAGATCTGGGCGCCGCAAGGGTCTGAGAGGATGCGCGCCGCCTGAATGACCTCGTCATAGTTGTGCAGCGGTTCGCCCTGTCCTTGGAAGACGGCGCCGGTGATGCGTCCTCCCTCGCAGAGGACCTCATCTCGGACGGTGAGGAAGGTCGAGACCATCTCCCAGGCGGCCAGGTTGCGCGAGAGGCCGAGGCGCCCTGTGGCGCAGAAAAGGCATTGCATGGCGCAGCCGACCTGCGACGAGAGACAAACGGAGTAGGTGCCGGTCTTGTGCAACGGGATGCGCACCGCCTCGGAGAGAGCACCGTCGGGAGAGCGCAAGAGGTACTTGACGAAGCGATCAGCGGGGTCCAGGGCCCGCTCAACGACCTCCAGACGATCGGACGCGGTGTTTTCGGCCAGGGCCCGTTGCAGGCTGCGGGCCAGGGGACGTCGCGCGGCATTGCGCGGCCCGTCGGGGGCCAGGGCCTGGCACAGGATGCGACGGACCTCGTCCGGGCGAGGGAAGAGGCCCCGGGCCCGCAGGTGGGCATCGAGGTCGTCGGTGCGCATGCCGAGCAAGTGGGGTCGGGCCAAAGCCGCAGCCACAGGACGACCGCCGGGATCTGAAGATGAATCGGGCACGGACTATTCATAACCTATTTCGGGCCGTGGTGTCCTTCTGCCGACGCCGACCCCACCGGCGTCGTCCCCGAAAGCCGCGAAGTGGGATAAGCTTGACGTGGACCCACCCCCATGCCGATTGACCGACAGCGGAGCCCGCTGCACGTCCTGATCATCGATGACGAGAAGAACATCCGCACGACGCTGACGTTGTGCCTGGAAGGCATGGGCTGCACGGTGCGGGCGGTGTCTTCCTCGGAGGAGGCGCTGGCCGCGGTGGGCAAGCAGCCCTTCGATATCGCCTTTCTGGACCTGCGCCTGCGCGATGACGATGGGCTGGACCTCTTGCCGCTTCTCCTTCAGGAGGGGCCAGGCTTATCGGTCATTATCATCACGGCTTATGCCACGGTGGACACCGCGGTGGAGGCGATGCGCCGCGGGGCGAGCGACTATCTGCCCAAGCCGTTCTCGCCGACGCAAATTCGCCACCTGGTCGGGCAGGTGGCCGAGCGTCGCGCGACCCACCGCCGGGTTGCCGAGTTGGAGCAACGGGTCGGTCGGGAGGTCCCCGAGACGGACCCGAGCACGGACTCGCCGGAGATGAAAGGGGTGGTCGACACAGTGCAGCGGGCGGCGGCGTCGGAGGCGTCAGTGCTGCTGCGCGGGGAGAACGGCACGGGCAAGGGGGTGCTGGCGCAGGCGCTGCACGCGGCCAGTCCGCGGGCGGATCGTCCTTTTGTCGTGGTAAACTGCCCGACGCTCTCCGAGGAACTGCTGGCCAGCGAACTCTTCGGACATGTCCGCGGGGCGTTCACCGGGGCGGTGCGGGACCAGGCGGGGCGGGTGGAGACGGCGCAGGGGGGGACGCTCTTCCTCGATGAGATCGGGGAGGTCTCGCCGACGCTGCAGGCCAAGCTCCTGCGCTTCCTGCAGGACCGCCACTTCGAGCGTCTGGGCGAAGGCCGGACGCGGCGGGCAGACGTGCGGGTGGTGGCCGCGACCAACCGTGACCTGGAGGCGGACGTGGCGGCGGGACGCTTCCGCGAGGACCTGCTGTATCGCCTGAACGTCATCGAAGTGCGAGTGCCGGCCCTGCGCGAGCGGCCCGAGGACATCCTGGGGCTGGCGCGGCAGTTCCTGTCCTTCTTCTCGCAGGCGGCGCGGCGACCGGTACCGGAACTGTCGGCAGCGGCCGAGCAGCTTCTTCTGAGCTACCGGTGGCCAGGGAATGTGCGTGAATTGCGCAATGCCATGGAGCGAATCACCATCCTGTGGCCGGCGCAGGTGGTCGAGCCGGCGGCGCTCCCCGAGCGGATTGCCCAATGCATGCCCGCACCGGCGCTCTTGCTGGCGCCCGCGGCCGGTGGACCGCAACTGGGCGGGGATTTTACGCTGGAAGCGATCGAGCGGCAACACATCCTGCGGGTCATCGCGCGTGCGCCCACCCTGGAGGAGGCCGCGCGCACCCTAGGGATTGAGGCGTCAACGCTATGGCGGAAACGCAGGCGGTACGAGGAAGGGGGTCACTGATCGCAGGTGTCGGTGGCACCCGCGTTGGGCAGGGTGAACCAGAAGGTGCTGCCGCGCCCGGGCTGGCTGGTAAGGCCAATCTGTCCGCCGTGCGCCGTGACGATCTCCCGGGCGATGGACAGCCCAAGGCCGGCGCCGCCGCCGGGCGCACCCGGGGCGCGGAAGAATTTTTCGAAGATCATCCCCTGAAGGTCCTCCGGGATGCCCTCGCCGGTGTCAGAGATCTCGAAATAGATCATTCGGGCGCCTGGCGGTGTATCGGGTCGGCCCTCGTCTTGCCGGGCCCGCACCTCGATCTCGCCGCCCTCGTGAGTGTAGCGCAGTGCATTGGTCAGCAGGTTTGAGAATACGAGCTGCACTCGCTCGCGGTCTGCCAGGACATCGGGCACCCCGGGGAGCATCGCCACCCGCAGACGCACCTTGCGATCCTCGGCGGCCTTTTCGTGGGGTGCTACCGCGGCCATGCGGGACACCTGGGTGCGCCGCAGCGACAGCACCATGCGGCCCCCTTGGATGCGCGCCAGGTCGAGGAGTTCGTCCACGATGGTTTGCAGTCGCTCGCAATCCTCGCGGGCGGCGTGCAGCAGGTCGGCCTGCTTGTCGGTCAGCGGCCCGGCGGCCTCCTCGATGCACAGGTGGACGGCCATGCGCAGGGAGGTCAGCGGGGTGCGGAACTCGTGGGCCACGGTGGCGAAGAGGTCGTTTTTCAGGTCGTCGAAGCGGCGCAGGCGGCTCACGTCCTGCAGCACCACCGTGACGCCGACGATGCCGCCCATCTCCGAGTACACCGGCGTGGCCCGCGGCAGCAAGTACCGCACCCCGTCCGCCGAGGGCGCAGGCACCGCCTCATCGAAGCCCTTGGGGGAGTAGGGGCCCTGGCCCGCGAGGACATGGTCGCGCACCGTCTCCAGCAGGGCGCGGATCGCGGGCTCGACGGCGGCCAAGGCGTCCCTGCCCCCTTGCTCCAGGTCCAGCCCGAGCAGGGTCTCGCCCGCCCGATTCACGTTGAGCACGTTGGCCTCCAGACCGAAGACCACCACCGGGTCGGGCAGGCTGTCGATGGCGGCCTGAGAAGCCTGCTGCGCCTGGAGCAGCTCCCCCAGGGAACTCTTGCGATATTGGGCCAGTCGTTGCGCCATTTGATTGAAGTCCCCGGCCAGGCGGGCGACCTCGTCGTGGCCCTCGATGGGCGCGCGGGCATCCAGATCGCCTTCGCCGCTGCACTGCGCGGCGCAGCACCAGCAACGGGCGCAGGAGCCGACTGGTGAAGGCTGAAGACAGAAGGAACCCCAGGATGCACGCCCCCACTGTCGCCGAGAGCACCAGGGTGTTCATGGTATCGGCGAACCGGCTGGCGCGGTCGCTCTTGCGCACCATGGCGTCCTGGTTGATGCTAAGGATCTCGTCGGCGGCGTCCTTCACGGTGACGAACGCCGGCTGGAGCGTGTCGAAGTAGAACACGCGCTGTGCTGGCAAGTCGCCCATCCCGACGAAACGGTCGAAGAGCACGAGATAGTCGGTGAAGCGCGCGCGCAGGCGCCCTGCCGCAGAGGGCTCGCCGGGCTCGGTGAAGTTCTTTTCTTCGATGCGCAACTGCTCCTCGAAGACGCGCCGGTGCTCCGCCGCCTGCGGCAGGGCCTTGTCCGGCCGGCCGGCCAGGAGGAACGTGGCGGCGGAGTCGATGCGCTCGATGGACTCTTTCATCCGCTCCGCGGCCAGCACGCTCTGGTAGTTGTCCTTCAACACCACCTGCGTCTGTCGGCCCAGGCGCGACACCGAGGTCACCGCCACCACGCCCACCAGAAGCAGGGCCAGCGCCAGCGGGAGCTGGGCCAGAAGCAGCTTGGCGCGCAGGGTCATGAGTGCCCCTCCTCGTCCCCATCCCGATCGAGCGAGACAATGTGCAGATCGAAGCCGGCGCTCTCCCGCACCATGAGCAGGAAGATCGAGCGGTTAAAGACCAGATCCAGCCAGGACAGGTGAGCGCGCCCGATGAGGATCGCGCCGACGCGGTGGGCGCGGGCGAATTCCAAAAGGGCGCGAACCGGGTCGGGGTCCAATAGGCGCACCACCTCGGCGCCCAACTCGCGGGCGGTCTCGATGTTGGCCAGCAGGCGACGTTGCGCCTCCGAATCGATGAGGTGCGGCGCCTCCCGGGGCGTCTCTACGTAGACCACGTACCAGTCGGTGTTCAGCCTGCCGGCGGTGCGCGAGCCCCGGCGCAAAAGGGTCGCTGCCCGCTGGGGCGAGCTGGACATGCATACCATCACTCGTCGGCCCTTCAGTTCCCCGGAGGCGGGTGCCTGCTTCTGCTGGGCGCTGGCGGCGCGCTCGACGTTCTCAGCGACCTCGCGCAGGGCCAGCTCGCGAAGGGTGGACAGATTCTCCTGCTTGAAGAAATGGGACAGGGCCCAGGGGACCTTGTCGGCCTGGTAAATCTTGCCCGCTTTCAAGCGGTCGAGCAGGTCCTCCACGTCGAGATCGAGGTTGACCACCTGGTCGGCCTGCTTGAGAAAGCTGTCCGGCACCGTCTCGCGCACCACCACGCCGGTGGCCCGCTCGACCAAGTCGTTCAGGCTTTCGAGGTGCTGGACGTTGAAGGCGCTGATGACGCTGATTCCGCTGTCGAGCAGCTCGATGACGTCCTGGTAGCGCTTCTTGTTCTTGCTGCCGGGGACGTTGGTGTGAGCCAGCTCATCGACCAGGGCCACCTGTGGGCGGCGGGCGATGACCGCCTCGACGTCCATCTCCTCGACTGCCATGCCGCGGTACTCGATCCGGCGGCGGGGCACCTGTTCCAAACCCTCGCACAGGGCTGCGGTCTCGGCGCGGCCATGGGTCTCGATGAAGCCGATGACTACCTCGACGCCGCGCTTCTTGAGTGCGTGGGCCTCCTCCAGCATCCGGTAGGTCTTGCCCACGCCGGCGGCGAAGCCCAGGTAGAGCTTGAGGCGGCCACGCTTGGCGCGCTCGACCAGTTCCAGGAAGTCCTCGGCCTTGCGTTCCCGCGCGGTGAGGTACTCCAGACCGGAGAACCGCCTCCGCTCCCGACCCACCGGCGGCGCGGGTGGGTCGATCCCGGAAGAGGAATCCTCCTCGCTCATCCAGATCCCCCGGCGCCCTTGCCAGCCGCCGCAGGCGTAGCCACCGGAGCGCCGAAGCTCCTGTCCAGCGCCAGGTTCAGAAGCAGGACGTTGACCCGCCGCTCGCCCAGAAAACCCAGATCAGGCCCTTCGATATTCGACTCCACCACGCTTCGGACGCGCTCCGGAGCGATGCCTCGGGCGCCGGCCACCCGCGGCACCTGCCACAGCACGGCCTGCGGCGAGAGGTGCGGGTCCAGGCCGCTGCCCGATGCTGTCACGAGTTCGACCGGAACCGGCCCGGACGCCTCCGGGTTCTCCTTGTGCAGGCAAAGCAGATCCCCGGCCACGCGGTCCCGCAGCTTCTGCGAGGTCGGCCCCAGGTTAAGCTGTCGTGCATGGAGTTGACGGCGCCACACGAGGCGTCGGTGGTGACGGTGGCGAAGAGGGCGGAGTCGGCCACGCCGAAGCGGACCTCCTTGCCCTCCAGGTTGCCCGGGGTCTGATCGATCTGATAGGGCTGGTACGGGGCGCGTCCGGACGCAGCGACGATCTGCGGCGTGTGCAGAGCGGCGGTCACAGCGGCGTTGTGCGAGGTCTCGGCGGCGTAGACGGTGGTGACGCCGACGAAAAAGAGCAGAGACATTGCGCCGAAGAGGACCCATCCCTCTTTCTGGTCGCGGGCCATCCTGCCGTAGGTATAGGTCAGCCCGGCGGGGATGATCAGGATGAGCAGCATCTGGATCATGTTGGTCAGGGGAGTCGGGTTCTCGAAGGGGTGGGCGCTGTTGGCGTTAAAGAAACCGCCGCCGTTGGTGCCCAGCATTTTGATGACTTCCTGCGAGGCCACCGGGCCCAGCGCCAGTGTCTGCTTCGCTCCGTCCAGGGTGACGATGTCCTGATAAGGGGCGAAGGTCTGGATCATGCCCTGCGCGACGAAGATGAGCGCTATGACCAGGCTGGCGGGCAAAAGAACGTAGACCAGGCCGCGAACTACGTCGACCCAGAAGTTGCCCAACGTCTGGGACCCTTCGGGCCCAGGCCGGCGGGTAATGCCCCGGGCGATCGCCAGCGCCACCCCGATGCCGGTGGCGGCCGAGATGAAATTGTGCCAGGCAAGACCCGCCATCTGGGTCAGGTAGCTCATCGTGGACTCGCCGGCATACGACTGCCAGTTGGTATTGGTGGTGAAGCTGGCCGCGGTGTTGAAGGCCAGGTCCGGGGCCACCGGCCCCAGGTGTCTCGGGTTGAGCGGCAGCACGTGCTGGAGCCGCTGAATGCCGTAGGTTACCAGCATGCCAAAGGCGGAGAAAAGGAGCAGTGCCCCGGTATACTCCTGCCAGCTGTGCTGGCCGGGAGCACGCGGATCGATGCCGCAGAGCCGCAGGGTCCCGCGCTCCAGCAAGCCCAGGGAACGGGGCAGGGGCTGCCGCTCGCCCTCGAAGACGAGGTAAAGGTAGACCCCCACCGGCCTGGTCAGGAGCAGCAGCACGATGAAGTAGAACAGGATCTGAAACCAGCCATTGACGGACATAGTCGCTCCTCAGAATCGTTCCGGCCGCAGCAGCGCGTAGATCAGGTACACGGTCAACAGAACCGCGAGCCCCCCGCCGATCAGATATTCGAGGTTCATGGTCGCTCCTGGAGATGCTCGCAGCCGACCGTGTACAGCCAGGCCACTCCAAAGAAGAGCAAGGTCGCGAAAACGAATGCGGCGTCAGCCATGGTCTTGGTCCCTGGAATATTTTCCTTCGTCGGCTTGACAGCAAATTGCTTGCCTGAGCTGCATCAGGGGGCCTCGCATCGGAAGCACCGTGGGCGCTGGCTGCCGTCGCATGATCAGGACCACTGCCAAGCGCGATGTTCGCCGATACATTGTGGGATGGGACCGTCGGGCTTATTCTGGCACATGTCTTGCGCCAAGCCGCTACGGCCTTCCCCGCAATCCCAGATTGGAGTGTGTGCGATGTTCCCGCGAACTGTTACCCTCTTGTGCCGGCCGCTGCTCGTCCTGGTTCTGACCCTTCCATGCGCCATCACCCTCGCCGAGGAGATGCCGAAGGCTGGCGATGCAAGTCCCCGCTCGTGGGCCGAAATGGGGGCGCCCACGCTCACGCCGGCGGGAATGACCGTGGAGGATCGCCTTCGCGATCTCGAACGGCAGATCACCGAGTTGAAGGCCCATCAGGTGATCCCGACGCCGTCCGCGCCGTCTTCCGCGCCATCCTCACCCACGACGGAGCCGACCTCTGCCGAGCCCTTCGCCTGGGGCGACTTCACCTGGATCAACGGCAGCAGCCGGCAGACCACGCGGCTTTTGGACTCGAAGTACTTCACCCCCCAGATCGACATCGACGCGAACTACACCTATTCGTTGAACAACCCGATCGACAACACCCTTGTCGGCTCGACGGCGACGGCCCGTCACAATGAACTCACGCTGGCGTTCCTCGGCTTTGGCGGCGATGCCCACATCGGCAACGTGCGCGGGCGCCTCTTCACCCAGTTCGGCACCCGATCGATCGCGGTACCGCGCAACGACCTGACGCCCAACCGCGGCCAGTTCAACCTGAACGACATCTATCGCTACCTGAGCGAGGCCTACGCGGGCTATCACTGGAATTATCTCCACGGCATCAACCTCGACGTCGGACTCTTCTTCTCGTACGTCGGCCTCTTCTCGTACACCCAATTCGAGAACTGGGGCTATCAGGCCTCGTTCACCTCGGACAACACCCCCTGGTTCTTCAACGGCGCGCGGCTCCAGATTTTTCCCACCGACCGCCTGAAAGTCGAGCTGTGGGTCATCAACGGCTGGCAGACTTATGGGAAGTTAAACTCGCTTCCAGGTGTCGGCTATCAACTCCAGTACTCCCCCCGAGAATCCATTAAAATGGTCTTCAACGGCTACGTCGGCACCGATACCCAGGACCACCCAGGTCGCGTGCGCTACCACAGCGACAACAGCTACCTCCAACGCTATTACAACCGGCCCAACTCGAACGGGCTCAGTCGTGCAGCGTTCTCAGCCACCTTCGACCTCGGCTTCGAGCAGGGGGACGGGGTGGCGGCCTTCTCCGGCAGCGGCAGCGAAGGACATTGCACCAAGGCTACCCCCTGCGAGCAAGACTTCGTCAGTGGCATGGCCTACAACATGCTCTGGTTCTGGAAAAACCAGATCGGCTGGATGGCCGGCGGTGGCTTCATCCACAACCCGGGACGCTATCTGGTACTGGTCCCCACCGGCATCGCCGCCACCTACTTCGATACCAGTTCGGGCACGAAGTTCGACGGCTGGGATGTCTCCTCCAACGTGAGCTGGTTCGCCACCGAGAACCTCACCTTTCGCCTCGAGGGCTCATATCACAATTCGAGCGTGCCCTACTACGCCGGCCACGGAGGGGTGACCGGCCCCGATGGCTATAAGTGCGGCGGTCTGTACAGTGCCGACAATGTCATCAGCACCTGCACGCCCGCGATGGGCCAGCCCGCCAGTTGGACCCCCGACCTGGTCACGTCGGAGATGAAGTTCATCTTCGCGCTGCTCTTCCGCATCTGATGACCCTGAATGACGAATGTCGCAACGCAGGAGAACTCGACCCATGACCCACACATCGCCATCCATATATCGCGCCCTGGGCGCTCTTCTGACCGCGCTGCTTGTCGTCGCAGGCTGCAAGCCAGTCGAAGGAGAGCGTTGCAATCCGCTCCTTTTCAGTGATGAGTGCCCGCAAGGCCTCTCCTGCACCTACCCCGCGAACTGCGGCGTGGCCTACTGCTGCCCACAGCAGGCCGCCTCGGGAATCAGCGGCAATTGCCAGGCGTGCCCCTCCGTGGACGGCGGCATGGAGGCTGGCACCGATGGGGGACCTGATGGCGGTACCGACGGAGGCGTACATGATTAGGCCGGAGACATGGGCGGGCTGCCTTTTCGGCCTGGGCTTCGCTATCCTCGCCACCGGTGTGCCGGCTGGCTGCCGCGGCAGCTCCGGGCCGGCGATCATGCAGCTCACGGAAGCGCGCCAGCTGGCCGCGGACCTCCGCGTTCACTTCAACAAGGCGTCCGACGCCTCGAACCGTGCCGTCATGGCGGACACCGATGAGGCGTCCATCGCCTTCGCGCACGAGGCCGAGCAGGCCACGCAAGCGGTCCAGCACGAGGCCGACGCGCTGGCACCGCTGGCCCGTGGTCTGGATTCTCCCGAGGTGACTCGGCTGCTCCAAGAGTTCGGCCGGCACTTCGCCGAATACCGTGCGCTGGACCACACGGTGCTGGAACTGGCCGTGGAGAACACCAACCTCAAGGCACAGCGGCTCTCGTTCGGTCCGGCACGAGAGGCTGCTGAGGCCTTCCGCACGTCCCTCGATGCACTCACGCGCGCGGCCTCGCCCGGGAGCAAGTGCCGGGTCGAGTCGCTTGTGGCTGGCGCGGTGCTGGCCGTACGCGACATTCAGGTGTTGCACGCGCCGCACATTGCCGAGTCCGATGACGCGGCGATGACGCGCATGGAGAAGGAGATGGACGGCCTGGAGATTTCCGCTCGCACGGCACTGAGCACCCTGTCGGGGGTCGTGGAGCCCGCCTCCCGCCCCGAACTGACGGCGGGGGTCGCTGCCCTGGACCGCTTCAATAGCATCCACATGCAGATCATCAAGCTGTCGCGGCGCAACAGCAACGTCCGCTCGCTGGCCCTGGCGCTCGGCCAGAAGCGCACCCTGACCACCGCCTGCGATACAGCCCTCAGCGCGCTAACGGACGCCCTGGCGAAGGAGGGATTCAAGGCGACGCGATAGCATCGCCGCCCGCCGCCGCTGTCTGTGTGAAGTCGAGGGGGGCCGAAGCGCTTCCGTTCGTTGACAGCGACTTGGGCGGAAGGGTACGGTATCTCCTTTCCAACTATGCGTAGACCTCACCAGCCGGGGCGCCAGGAGACACTTGGGTGTCTCATGGCGCTATGCGGCGTCTACGCAATGGCGGCCCTAGCCTGCCTGCCCACGGGTTGCAGCCCCGCCGGAGTGCGCAAGGACGACCCGGCTTTCGCCAAACTCCCCGCCAGGAAAGCCTTGGCCAGCGGCGCCCCCGCGCGGGCGGCCTCGGTCTCACGCTTCCGCCTGGACAACGGCCTGCGGGTGGTCTTGCAAGAAGACCACTCGGCCCGGGTTGTCGCGTTGCAAGCATGGGTCGACGTCGGCGCCGCGGACGATCCCGAAGAACTCTCCGGTGTGGCCCACGTCCTGGAGCACACCCTCTTTTCCTCCACCGAGCGCCGCGGTCCTTCACGCATCGCCCGCGAGATCGAGGCCGTGGGCGGCCAGATCGGGGCCTTCACCTCGCTCGATCACACCGTGTACCATCTGCTCCTGGCCAGCCGCTTCCTCGATACCGGCCTCGATGTGCTGGCCGACGCGCTGCAAGCCGCCACCTTCGACGCACGGGATCTGTCGCGGGAACTGCGCGCCATCGCCGAGGAGATCGCTCAGGCCGATGAGTCCCCGTCCCGCGTGGCGACCCAGGCCCTCTTCGTCACCGCCTACCGGCGCCACCCCTATCGGCACGCGATGCTGGGAACCCAGAAGACCGTCCTTTCCCTTACTCGGGACCGGGTGCGCGAGTACTTCCTGCATCATTACGTCGCCGGCAGGATCACCCTGGTAGCCTGCGGCGACTTCGACAGGGCCGCGCTGCAACACAAGATCGAGACCGCGTTCGCCGGGCTGCGCCGCGGGCCACAAATGGGTAAAAATCGACCCGAGCGCATCGCGGAACCAACGCAGCAGGAGCTTCGGGTGGTCGCCTCGGACCACGGTGGGCACGAGACGCAACTGATCCTGGGTTTCCATGGACCGCCCGTGGGCTCGCCGGACAGTCCGGCGCTGGTGCTGGCGGCGGCAATCCTGGGTCAGGGAGAGGCCGCCCGGCTCCCCTCCGAGGCCCATCGCAACCGCGGGGCCGTCAGCGAGGTGCATGCCTACAGCTACGCCCCCCGCGACCCGGGGATGCTGGTCATCTCCGCCTCGCTGCCGACGGCACAGCTTGGCGAGGCCACCGCGTTGCTTCTGGGCGAAGTCTTCCGGCTCACCCGCGAGGAGGTCGGCACCGCCGAGCTTAATCGAGCGCTCACACTGCTGCTTTCCGAGCAGGTGCGCGTGCGTGAGACGGCGCAGGGCAGGGCACGGCGCCTTGGGGACCTGATTGCCGGGGATGCTGACGATCAGGCCCAGGCCGACCGCCTGCGCGCGGTGACGCCCTCGGCCCTGAGGGCGGCGCTGGCCCGCTATCTGATCCCGACCAACCTGACCCTATCGGTGGCGCAGCCCCGAGCGCAGGACGTGCCCCAGAAGCTACCGGGGCGACCGAGGCCGAGTCAGAAGAGCCAGGCCCTGCTTGACGCGGTCTCCTTCGCCGACAAGGGCCGTGTCAAGCGGCTTTTGCGCGGGCTGGTGACGATGGCACAAGTCGAAGGGGATATAAATAGCCCAAATAAAGGCCATGCTACTCTCCAGACCAGCACCCTGCCGGGGGCCGAACAGGTCATCGTCCATCGCCTGCGCAGCGGCGCCCGGCTGCTGATCCTGCCGGACCCCGGGGTGCCGCTGATCGCTCTGCGGGCGCTCTGGCCTGGCGGGATGCGCGCCGATGAAGACGAGCACACCGCCGGGGCGAGCTACCTGCTCGCGCGCCTTCTGACCCGGGGGACCCGGACGCGAAATGCCGAGCAGCTCCGGGGAGAACTCGCGGCCCTGCCGGGGACCCTGTCCGGGGTCAGCGATGAAGACCTCTTCGGCCTTCGCGCGGAATTGCTTAGCCAGGGCCCCGACCGGGGCCTGGAACAGGGGCTGCGGCTCCTGGCGGATTGTGTAAAGAACCCCTCCTTCGCCGAAGACGAGGTGGAGGCTGAGCGGCGCCGCCTGCTCTCGCGACTGCACGCCACCGAGGACGATGCGGGACAGATGGTGCTGCGGGTCTTCCTGAAGGCGCTCTATCCGCGCCATCCTTATCGCCTGGATCCCCAGGGAACGCCGCAATCGGTGGCGGCGCTTTCGCGGCGGCGTCTCGCGGAGTTTTACCACCGCCACTACCCGATCTCGGGGATGACGCTGGTGGTGGTCGGCGACGTGCGGCCGGCGCAGGTCATCGAACGGGCCGAGGCGCTGCTAGCGCCCGATCCGGGGCCCCCCACGGAGGCGGCCGGCGTTGCCCGGCCCCCGGCGCCGGCGGTCGAACCCGCCGTCAACCCCAAAGATCCGGTGCAGGTCTTCAAGTATCTGCACAACAAGCAGCAGGCCCATCTGATCCTCGGCTTCCGCGGCGTCTCGTTGGGCGCTCCCGATCGCTACCCGCTGGAGGTGCTGGGCGCGGTCCTCTCCGGTCAAGGCGGGCGGCTGGCGGTCGAGTTGCATGATCGGCGCGGCCTCTTGTATCGGGTAAAGGTGCTTTCGATGATGGGCAGCGACCCGGGCTACCTGGGCGTGTATTTTTCCAGCAGCCCGCAGAAACTGGAGGCGGCGCAGGCAGCGGTCCGGGACGAGCTGCGCAAGCTGGTCGATCATTACTTGAGCAAAGAGGAGCTGTCCCGGGCGAAGCAGCACCTCATCGGCGTGCACGAGATCAGGATGCAGCGCCGATCGGAGCTGGCCGCGGAGCTGGCTTCTCATGAGGCGCTGGGGGTGCCGTTCCGCGAACATCTGGCTTACGCCGACCGCGTGTTTGCGGTCGATGCCGCGGCGGTACAACGGGTGGCGCGGCGCTACCTCGACGAGGAACGGTCGGTGGTGGCGGCGGTGCTGCCGGAATCGATGACCCCCGCGGCGGGCCGGCGCAGCCTGCGAGAGTCCCCGGTGTCCCAGGTAGATCCGCGGCCGGCGCCGGTGGGTGATGGTCGCGGGCCATCGAGGAAAACGCCGGCCAGCAGGGCGGGGCGGCGTTAGGCGGCCCCGGCGCCGCCTCTCTGGCAGCACCTGCCACCGTAGATTGGACCCTCACGGCAGCCCTTGCTCTACCCGGATTCCGATCGCCTGCGGCTCTTCGGCGGGTCAATCAGTCTCGTCTACAGACCTGTCGAAGTCCCAGGGCGTCCGCGGGCTGCACCAAGAGGTTGCAGCCGGCGTTGAACCAGGCTTCTACGCTGCCCGGGAAGATCCGCGCCGTGCCATCCTTGCTGGCGGTCGCCACCCGCTGGCCATCCGGCGAGAAGGTGGCCGAAAAGATGCGATCTTGATGTCCCAGCAGGCGCAAGAGGAACTGGCCGCTCTTGGCATCCCAGATCCGCGCCGTGCCGTCCTTGCTGGCGGTGACCACGCGCCGCTGATCGGGTGAGAAGGCCGCGCTGAGCACCGGGCCGTCGTGGCCTTTCAAGAGGAAAACCAGGCGTCCGTTGGTGGCGTCCCAGATGCGGGCGGTGCCGTCATCGCTGGCGGTGACCGCCCGGGTGCCATCTGCGGAGAAGGTCGCGGTATTCAGCGCATCGCCGTGGCCCTTCATGCGGTACATGAGGCGCCCGCTGGTAGCGTCCCAGATGCGAGCGGTGCCGTCATCGCAGCCGGTGAGCACCCGGGTCTGGTCGGGGGAGAAACTGGCGGCCCGCAGCGGCCCGGCGTGGTCGTCCAAAAGGAAAAGGAGGGTGCCCCGGCGGGTGTCCCAGATGCCAGCGGTGCCGTCGGCGCTGGCGGTGACCACGTGACGGCCATCGGCGGAGAAGTTCGCGGCGTATACCGGGGCTTTGTGTCCACCCAGGACGGGGCCCGGGGTGCCGTCGCGCGCGTCCCACACGCGGGCGGTCAGATCTGAACTGGCGGTCAG
>JBBRLA010000035.1:0-24312 GCA_038231615.1 Polyangia bacterium
AGGTGATCTGCCGGGTGTGCCCGTAGCCACCCTCGTTGGCAATGCAGATCTCCGCGTTGGCGTAGCCCAGATCCTGATACAGCCGCTCTTCCCGGATCTGCCTGAATAGGGTGCCGCGGGCATGAGCGTGGGAAAGGGTGCCCTCCTGCTTGCGGAAGACCAGGTGGTCCCGATCCTGGTTCAGGGTAGCTTGAGCCTTGGTCGCCTGGGTGACACGCCCGGCGTCGAAGTCGTGAAAGTGGAGATCGGGGGGCCGATCGGGGGTGTGGACAGAAGAGTTGAGTTTCATGCCCCCTGTAGCTAAGCGCCGCGATCGCGGTGCCAAGGCCAAAGCGGATAAAAAGCGAGAAAAAGAGAAGCCGGCCAGATGCGGCGCCTCGCCCGGGCAAAGAAGACACGGCGGAAGCCGCGGAAGCCCCCCCTCCGGTCGTTTCCCCGGCGCGTGGACAGGTCCCGGATCAGCGGCTATAACGAGGGCATGGCGCGGTTCTTCAACGTATCTGGCAGGTGCCGACCGGATTTCAATTACATGCTGCCCCCGCTGCGGCGCCTGCCCACGGTCCACGAACTCATCGAAAACCAGGCCTACTTCGTTCTGCATGCGCCGCGGCAGGTCGGCAAGAGCACGGCGCTCTTCACCCTGGCACAGGAGCTGACTCGCGAAGGCCGGTACGCCGCGGTCCTGGTCTCCATGGAGGTCGGCGCCGGTCGCCCCAGCGATCCCGACGCCGCGGAACTGGCCGTCCTGGCGGACTGGCGGGCCGACATTCGCGACCAGCTTCCCGACGAGCTACAGCCCCCCCCGTGGCCCGCCGCCCCCTCCGGGCAGCGCATCAGCGCGGCCCTGGAAGCCTGGACCACTGCTTGCTCCCGCCCCCTGGTGGTCTTCCTGGACGAGATCGACTCGCTGAGAGACGAGATGCTCATCTCGGTGCTGCGCCAGCTCCGCTCCGGCTTCGGCCGGCGGCCCCGAGGGTTTCCCTGGTCCCTGGCCCTGTGCGGGATGCGCGACGTCCGCGACTACAAGATCAAGTCTGGAGGAAGCGAGCGGTTGACCACGGCCAGCCCCTTCAATATCAAGGACGGGTCGCTGACCCTGCGCAACTTCACCCACGCCGAGGTGGCCGAGCTTTATGAGCAGCACACCGCGGAGACCGGACAGCCCTTCCTGCCGGATGCGGTGGCCCGGGCCTTTGCGCTGACCTGCGGCCAGCCCTGGTTGGTCAACGCCCTGGCACGGCAGATCACCCAGGTGGCGGTGCGGGACCGCAGCCAGCCCATCACCACCGCTCACGTCGACGATGCCAAGGACGAATTGATCCTGCGCAGGGACACGCACCTGGACTCGCTGGCAGAGAAGCTGCATGAGGAGCGCGTGCGCCGCGTCATCGAACCCATCCTGATCGGTGCCGAGCCGCAAATGGACGTCATGAACGACGATCTGCTCTACGTCCGCGACCTAGGAATGATCAGTGAACTGCCCAACATCCGCATCGCCAATCCGATCTATCAGGAGATCATCCCGCGCACGCTGTCCCATGTCATGCAGGTCTCCATGGTGCAGGAGGTGGCCTGGTATCTGCGTTCCGACGGCTCGCTCGACATGATCCTCTTGTTGGCGGCCTTTCAGGAGTTCTTCGCCGAACACAGCGAGGCGTGGCTGTCGCGCTTCGAATACCAGGAGGCCGGGCCGCACCTCCTGCTGATGGCGTTCCTGCAGCGGGTGGTGAACGGCGGCGGGCGCATCCACCGCGAGTTCGCCGTGGGTTCCGGGCGGGCGGATCTGGTGGTCGAGTACGGCGGCAGGCGCGATGTTTTGGAACTGAAACTGCGGCAGGGACCGCGCACCGAGGCCGATGGGATCGAGCAGCTTGGGGGCTACCTCACGCGGCTGGGAGAGAGCGAGGGTTATCTTGTGCTCTTCGATCGGCGCAAGGGGATCTCCTGGGACGAGAAGCTCCAGCTCCACGAGGCAACCGGCCCCGGGCTACGGCGCATCCACGTATTCGCCATGTGAGAGCGTCTGACGTCCTGTCGCGCAGGCTCCTGGACATAGGGCGGACGAAAAGGTTTCGTCCAGGCATCCGTGTGTGTTACCTAAAAAGGCTAGATCCATTTTTGATCGGGCAACGTAGGTAAAGCGAGACCTTTGCGCATCGCGGCAGCAGTCAAGCAGGTCGGTCGACGCCCTTACCGGGCGGTCGTGGCGGTCCTGCTCTACTTCCTGGGCGTGATCGCCCTGCCGGGCCTGCACATCGGGTTCCATCACGACGACCATGACCACGAGGGCGGCGGCATCCACCTGCACGTCGCCGGGTTCGGCGATCACCTGCCGACTCACGGTCCAGATCAGGATGACGATGATGCCGATGCCGACGGCGATCATCACGATGCCGATCATCACCACCATCACGACGGCGATCATCACGATGCCGATCATCATCACGATGCCGATCATTCCGATGGCCACGGGGGTCACCACCACGGCGGCCCTCAGCAGGGCCACGGCGTCGGGAGCCTGGCCCACTTTGGCTGGGCCTACCTCAACGCCCCCCTGAGCCCCGTCATCCTCGTCGTCCGCGTCCTTTGGGGGCCCCCGCTTCCCCGGGCCCCCGAAGAGCAGGTCTGCGGCCGAAATGAGGACGCCCCGCTCCGCGCCCGCGGCCCGCCTGCCCGGGTCTGACCGACCGATCCAGATACCAGGACGCATCCTCCATCCGGCGCCACGCGGCTGCCCAGGGGAGATTTGCGTCCGGCCAAAAAAATGGTTCACGGAACGCCAGCGCGTCTTCCTCGCAGGGAGACATCCGCGCCGGCACCGAAAGGCATGTACCCATGACCTGTACCTCCAGATCCGCCTGGGCCGCCCTCGTCGCGGTCCCCGCATTCCTTTGTTGTCTGACCGGGCCCGCGCTGGCGCACACCCCCATGCCCGACTTCCAGCAGCGGGACATCTCCTTTGTCGATCCGGTACCGCTCAACGCCACGCCCCCGACCTACCCGGAAGAGGCCAAAAAGGCCGGCGTGCAGGGGACCGTCGCGCTCCAGATCCAGATCGACTCTGCGGGTGCCGTCACCGAGGTCCGCGTGGTGAGCGGCCTGGGGCACGGCCTTGACGAGGCCGCCGTCAGCGCCGCCTGGCGCCTGCGCTTTTCGCCAGCAGTTCAGAACGGCGCCCCCGTCTCCGCCGCCGTGACCTACGAGTATCGTTTCAGCCGCGAAGCACAGGCGCCGGAGCAGATCTCTCCGGGGATCTTCATCCCCGCCACCGCGGCAAAGCCGGCCCCTTCACCAAACCAACCCCCCGCGCCCGCCGCCGCCCCACCCGAGGCCCCTTCCGCACCCTCCTCGAAGAAGGCCGTCGCCGTCTTCAAGGCCACCGTGATCGCCCGAGGCCCCACCACGGCAGCGTCCTCCTCGACCATCCGCAACCTGGACTTCGACCTGCGCCCCAAGACCTCGCCCAACGACGTGCTGCGCGTGGTGCCCGGCCTGCTCGCGGTGCAGCACCAGGGCGGCGGCAAGGCCGACCAGCTCTTTCTCCGCGGCTTCGACGCCGATCACGGCACCGACGTGGGCGTCTTCATCGATGGCATCCCGGTGAACATGCCCTCGCACGCCCACGGTCACGGATTCGCCGACCTGCACTGGCTGATCCCCGAGGCGCTGGAGCGCATCGACGTGGTCAAGGGCCCCTATGACGTGCGCTTCGGGGACTTCTCCACGGCAGGCGCGGTCAACTTGATCACCCGCGAGCGCTTCGAGGCATCCAGCGTCCAGTACACGCTGGGCCTTTTTCCCACCATCGACGGCCGTGCGGTCGCCCAGGGGCGCTTCGTCGGCATCGCCGCGCCCACCCTTACCGGCTGGGCCGAAAAGCTGCACCCGTGGCTGGCCTTTGAAGCGGCCTATGACAACGGCCCCTTCACCAACTCGGAGGACCTGAAGCGCTACAATCTCTTCGGCAAGCTCACCTACGACATCACGCCGCAGCTCAAGGTGGGGATGTTCGCCCAGGCCTACGGCTCGGGGTGGATCGGTTCGGGGCAGATCCCGGCCCGGGACGTGTCCCGCATCGGCCAGTTCGGCGCGGAGGACCCTTCGGAGGGCGGCCTGACCGAGCGGCAGATGTTCACCGCCTTCCTCAAATACTCCGGCGGCGATCAGGAATTTTTGGCCACGGCGTACGTGACCCGCTACCGCCTGTCGATCTTCAACAACTTCACCTTCTTCCTCAACCGCCCGGGGACCGGCGATGAGATCGAGCAGGACGACACGCGGATCTTCAGCGGAGCGAAGCTGTCTTACAGCTTCACCCGGAGGTGGCGCGGGATCTCGTTCCGTACCACGATGGGCGGGGAGATGCGCTACGACGGGGTCCACATCGATCGCTGGGACGCCGAGAGCCAGAACGGGGATTTCCGCAAGCGTCTCGGCAGGCGCATCGACACCAGCGACCTGGCCTTCAACGGGAGCAACGACAACATCGACATCCTCAACGCCGCCGGCTACGCCGAGGAGGACGTGGTCTTCAATCGGTACTTCCGCCTGCTGGCGGCGATGCGCATGGACTTCTTCGGCTTCAACGTCGACGACCTGGGCGAGGTGCTGGGCGCCGGGCAGCCTCCGACCACGGGCGTCCGTCAGTTCGTCACGCCCTCGCCGAAAGCCACCGCGGTCATCACCCCGATCCCCGGGCTTTTGGACCTGTACCTGAACTTCGGCGAAGGCTTTCACACAAACCACGCGCAGGTCGCGCTGCGCGATGGCGCGGTGCACACGAACTCGGACGGGAGCCGCTTCATGCTCCACGCGGTCCCGCGCTTCTACGGCGGCGAGATCGGGGCGCGCTTGCACTTGTGGAACCGCATCGACGCGGCGGCGGCCTTCTGGGGGAGCTACCTGGAGAACGAGACCGTGTTCGACGCCGACAACGCCAGCTTCTCGCCCTCGGATGCAACGCGGCGCATCGGCTTCGACCTGGAGCTGCGCGGGCGCATCCAGCCCTGGCTCTACGCCGACTTCGACCTGGCGCAGGCCAGTTCCACGGCCGTCCCGGACGCTGGCAACGGGGGGGCGGTGGCGCTGGCGCCGAAGCTCTACATGACCGGGGGGCTGACGGCAAAGCACCCATCCGGCTTCCGCGGCGGCCTGCGCTTCCGCTACCTCGGCGAGCGCCCGGCCTTCGACGAGACCAGCCCCGAGTATCAATACTTCACCGCGAAGACGCTGCCAAACGGCAAGCCGAACCCGGACTACGACCCGGCGCGGGTCATCGCCCAGGGTTACTTCATCCTGGACGCCTATGCGGCCTACCGCTGGCGCTTCCTGGAACTGTCCGCGGCTGCCCAGAACCTGCTCAACTCCGCCTGGCGCGAGGCCCAGTTCGGCAACCGCTCGTGCACCCACGACGAGGTCTATAACCCATCCAACCCGAACTACGCCGGGTCGGGCAACCTGCTCTCGGACGGCACCCAGGCCAACCGCTGTGGGGTCGGCTACGGCGTCGATCCGAAGTTCGGCGGCCAGAACACACGTTCCGGCGTGGTCGATGTGCACTACACGCCGGGCGTCCCGATCAACCTGCAACTGACGCTCAAGGCGTACTTCTAGGAGCCCCCATGCGTACCATCATCTTCACCCTGGTTGTCCTTTTCCTGGGGGCTGGCTGCGACGAGACCACGCACAGCAACACCTACGGGGACCTGAACGGATTGTTCAAGCACATCGGCGATCCATGCAGCGCCGATGTGCCGCCGAATTCCCAGTGCGGCTTTCCTCCCCAGTTCTACTGCTCGATGCACGGCATGTGCGCCTCGGCATGCAACGCCGACGCCGACTGCGGCGATGGCGCCAAGTGCATCGGGGCCGGCGACATGACCGCCGGCGAGTGCCGCCTGCCTGACAGTCCGGATATGTCGCTTGCCCGAGATGGCGGACACGACTGAAGGTCGTGGTCAGCGCCGCCGGGCCAGGGAAAATGGCGCCCCGCGCGGTTCCGTGCTATTCACTCTGCGAGGAGGAGAGCATGGAATCTCCCCGGTACACCGACGAGCAGCTCCGTTCGGCGCGTTTTCGCCTGCGAGCTACTCGGATCGCCAAAGAACAGTCCTTCGTCATCATTCCGGTGCCGAAGGCGGCCCCGCTGGCCAACCGCCGGCCTTCAACCATCGCCACCATGACCATGGTCCGGCTGAACCGCGTGGCACGCACGTGCAGCGGCAAGGATGACGCACCCCATCAACTGGAGCATTGGGACGAATGGCACCCCGACGACCGGGATGCCCCGCTGGAGACCCTGCGATGTCCCGTCTGCGCGGCCCCTCCCGCGACGCCGTAGCCCGCAGGATCGCCGCCCCTCCCGCGACGCCGTAGCCCGCAGGATCGCCGCTACTCCCGCGACGCCGTGGCCCGCAGGATCGGCAGCGCCGCCTGCCGATAGTTTGCATCGTCCCGCTGTGTGGCCACGGCCTCCGGCGGGACGGTGCGGGCGATCGAGTCGTCCGCGGTCGCCTCGACCAGGGCGTGCAGCAGCCGGAATTTCCCCGGCGGCGGGTACGGAGTGAAGGTCCCTTCGCCGAAGGCCTGGCCTTCGGAAAAGGCGCGGAAGCGCAGCACCCGCCCGGCGCTGACGTCGAGATCGATCTCCCCGCTCAGGCGGCCGGAGTGGCCTTGCTCGACCCTTTTGCGATCGCCCACCGCCGAGCGGTGCCGGGCGCGCATCGAGAAGTCGCCCCGGAAGGCCAGCGTGCGCACCTTTCCCTCCTGCTTCACCACGTGGGCCTCGAAGGCGGCGCGGCGCACTTCGTGCTGCCCCCACATGTCGGGCGTTCCGCGCACATCGTCCACCAGATGGAACCGCACCACCCGCCCGAAAAGCGCAGCCGGAAGCTGCGCCGGAGCCCAGGGGGTCGCCTGCCCGACCCCACCGCTGGTGGCAATCAGCCCCTTTATGTCCTCTGGGTAGATCCACAGATAATCCCGTCCCACCCCGCGGTTCAGGCCCCACACCTGCTTCGGCAGCGGCCGGATGCGGCTGTACACCCGCACCACCGCCCCGCCCTCGGGGGGCACCGTCGTCCACGGCGCGGCCACGTCGGCATCGCTGATCGCCGCCGGCCCCGGCGGGTGGGCGCGGAAGCCGCGCAGCCCCTGGTTCATGAAGCGCAGAACGTCCGGCGGATCATGATCGTTGGTGAAGCCGTAGGCCGAGCCGTCCGCCCCCAGGATGTACATCCCCTGCGGGTCGCTGCTGCTCTTCATCTGCCGGGTCAGCGTCTCGCTCTGGGTGCGCGCGACCAGGTCCAGATAGAACGCCTGCGCCGGCGAGCGGTGCCATTGCAGTTCCTGGGTGTTGGCCGTGACCGGGATGAACTCCGTCTTCAGCCGTTCGATGAGCCGATCGTCCTTGAACGTGAGCAACCTGCCCCGTTGTCCATTGTTTCAAGTACAACCCTGCGGGTTGCCCACCATGATCCACAGGAATACCGGCTTACCCGCCGTCGCCGCCTCCCGCCGAGCCGCCATGAGGTTGGTACGCCAGGGGACGGAAAGGAAGCGTTCCTCGGCGGGCTCGGGGAGCACGCTGTCGATGCGCTCCTGCAAGCTGGCGCCGGGGGCGTCCGCCGCGGAGAGGGCGGCGGGCGGCTGCGACGGGGGGCAAAAAGGGGCCACCGGCACCCCGGTTGTGGGACCCCTCAATGAGGCGGCCAGGGCGGCGAGCAGCAGCGTGGTGAGCACGAGACCTCCGCTGCCCACCTTAGCCCGGCGAGCGGGTGCGTGACTGTGAGCGCGCCTACAAGACGAGTACGCTTGCCATACCTCCCGGAACGGGCCAGGCGGTGCTACGATTGACGACATGACCAAGCGCCGCTCTGCCGCGCCGGACATTGCCGGCTGTGTTCTTTTGCTCTACGCGGCGACGCTCTCCTTCGCCTTCCTGCACGGGTTTTACTCCAGCTCGTCCCTGGCCGGGGTCGTGCCCCAGGTGGCCGTCTATGGGGGCCTGCTGGCCGCCTGCGGCGTGTCCGCTCTGGGCCTCTTTGACCGCAAGGCGTGGGCCCGCGGGATGGGCCTCTTGCTTTTCGTGGCCGCCTTCATCGCCGGGGTCACCGAGTTCCACGTCCCCGACACGGCCCAGCTCCCCACCGCCATGCTCTCGCTCTTCGCCATCGTGCTCTTGCTGGCCACCGGCGGTGAGTTCGCTCCGGGCGGGGCCGCTGACCGGGACCCTGTCGATAGCCCCCCCGGCGAGCGTGACAACGACTAGTTCGTCAGCTATAACTTCCGACGCATCACGTCACCCGACGTCATCTGAAACACTTATCTATCTACCTACCCCCCCCATGGCCCCAATGACCCCATGGACCAAGGAGTGGCCCCGTGAAGATTCTGGTCGCTATCAAGCGGGTTCCGGATCCGGACCAAAAAATCAAGGTGAAGGGCAACGCCCTGGACCTCTCGGGCGCCAACTGGCAGATCAACCAGTTCGACGAGTATGCCGTCGAGACCGCCCTCCGGTTGACGGAGAACGGCAGCGCCCCGGCGCAGCGCCTGGGCGAAGTCACGGTGGTGTCGCTGGGCCCGGCGGAGGTGCAGCAGCAGCTCCGATCGGCCCTGGCCATGGGCGCGGACAAGGCGGTTCGCATCTGCGATGTCGCCAAGGACGAAGACCTGGATGCCGAGATCGTCGCCCGCACCTTGATGAAGCTGGTGCAGCGGGACCAGCCGGATCTGGTCCTCATGGGCAAGCTGGCCGCCGACAACGAGGGCAACGAGGTCGGGCAGCGCCTTGCCGGATACCTGGGCTGGCCCCAGGCCACCTTCGCCGCCACCATCGAGGTCACCCCCGACGGCAAGGGGCTTTTCGTGGGCCGCGAAGCCGACGCCGGCATGGAGCTGAAGAAGGTGCGCCTGCCCGCGGTGGTGACGGTGGACCTGCGCATCATCGCCCCGCAGGCGGTGAAGAACGGCAAGACCCCGGCCACATTCGCCTACCCCGAGGGCGCCCGCTATGCGTCGCTGAAGGGCATCATGGCGGCCAAGAAGAAGCCCATCGAGGACACCACCCTGGCGGCCCTGGGCGTCTCCCCGGCCCTTCGGGTGAAGACGACGAACGTGGAGTTGCCCCCGTCCCGCAAGGCGGGCATCAAGGTGGGCTCGGTGGCCGAGATGGTCGAGAAGCTGCACAAAGAAGCCAAGGTGATCTGACATGGGCAACGTCCTCATCCACATCGAACACACCGAGGGCCGCCTGCGCGCCCCTGCCCTCTCGGCGATTCATCTGGGCGTGGCTTTAAAGCAGCAGCACGGAGGCAAGCTCCTGCTTTTGCTCCTGGGCAACCAGCCGGAAGCCGCGGCCAAGGAAGCGGCGGCCTTTGGCGCCGACGGCGTCCTCACCGTGACCGCCCCCGAGCTGGCCCATGGCCTGCCCGAGACCTATGCGCCGATCATCGCCCGGATCGCCAGGGAACAGGGGGCCGGCGTGGTCGGCGGGACCTCCACCGGCGCGGGCAAGGACCTTCTGCCCCGGGTGGCGGCGCTGCTCGACGCGGGCTATGCCTCCGACGTGAGCACCGTGGTCGGACCCAAGACCTTTCGCCGGGCCAGCAATGCCGGCAACGTGTTCCAGATCATCGAGGTCGGCACCGACCTGGTGGTGGTCTCGGGGCGTCAGACCGAGTTCTCCGCGGCCCTGCCCACCGGCCAGGGACTCTCGCCGATCACCGCCGTGGCACCGGGCCCCATGGACGCTCTGGGCGCCGAGTTCGTCGAACTGCGGGCCCAGAAGAACGAGCGCCCCGACCTGACCGAGGCGCGGGTGGTCATCTCCGGCGGCCGCGGCATGAAGGAGGGCAAGAACTTCAAGCAACTGGAAGAGATCGCCGACCTTCTGGGCGGTGCCATGGGCGCCAGCCGCGCGGCCTGCGATGCGGGGATGGTGCCCAACGACTTGCAAGTCGGTCAGACCGGCAAGGTGGTGGCGCCCGACCTCTACGTGGCCGTGGCCATCTCGGGGGCCATCCAGCACCTGGCGGGGATGAAGGGGTCCAAGGTGATAGTGGCCATCAACAAGGACCCCGAGGCCCCGATCTTCCAGGTCGCCGATTACGGCCTGATCGGCACCTGGGAGAAGGCCCTGCCCGAGCTTCTGACGGAGCTGAAGAAGCTGAAGAAGCTGAAGGCGTCGGTCTGAGCCCATGCGCCGGGTGCGCTTGGGGGATGGCACCCTGATCCGGGTCCGCGAGGAACCCGAGGATATATCCCGTCCAGAGCGCCCCCGGCGCCCAGATGAACCAGACCCGCCGGACCAGGTGCCCCTGTTCTGCATTCACGGTGCGGGCATGTCGTCGGTGGTCTGGATGGATCTGGTGCGCCGCCTGGCCCCCGGATACCACGTGATCGCCCCGGACCTGCCGGGCCATGGGCAGTCATCGTCCCGGCCGTCGCCTTCGCTCTCGCCATCGCCATCGCCTTCTATAGACGGCTACCGCGATGCGGTCCTGGACATATTGGCGGCGCTGCGGCCTGCCGGGCACACCGGCCCACATGCCACCGACCGAGTGGTCCTCCTGGGTCACTCCATGGGCGCGGCCATTGCCTTGCGCGTGGCCCTTTTTGCACCCGATCGAGTGGCCGGGTTGGTCCTCTTCAATGGAGGGGCCCGTCTGCGCGTCGGCGCCGCGACCCTCAAGCGGCTGGATGAAGCCCTTCCCAGGGACCGCTTTAATGACGATGCCAACCCCTTCATCGACCGCATGCCCGAGGCCCTGGCCGACCTGTCCTTTTCCCCACACACCCTTCCCGACCTGCGCGCCCGCTGGCAGGCCGTGCTGCTATCGGCCCCGCGGGAGACGATTCTGGGAGATTTCCGCGCCTGCGATGGCTTCGATGTCCGCGGCGAGGTGCCCGGCCTGCGAGTCCCGGTCCTGCTTATCGCCGGTGAGCACGACTTGATGGTCCCACCCAAGATCCTTCAAGGCACGGCAGATCTAATACCGGGCGCAAGACTTCATCTGATAGCGGCCACCGGCCACTTGTCCCACCTGGAGCGCCCCGAGGCAGTCATGGAGGTGCTGGAACCCTTTCTCTCCTCGATTTCGTGATGCTTCCCGAGGTTTTTCCCAGAATGTGTTGAGGAGCGCCTCACAAAGGCGCTAAGATTTCAATTGATTCAACTCTGTCCACGTCCATGACGCCACGGAGAGCACAACCCAGCTCTGTCTCGGGGGACCGCAGGCTCCATCTGCGACTTCGCTGGGCAGCCGCGCTCTCCGCCCTCCTGGTCTCCCTCTCGTGGATCGGCGCCGCCCCGCTGCTGATGGCCCTTCCCGCTTCCGAGTGGGCCTTGTACCAGATGGCCGCCGCCTTGCTTGGCGTGGTCCTGGTTTCCGCCACCGTCCTCACCACCTCCCGCCTCGGCCTCCACCCGGGAGATGCCGCCAGGGGCCCAGACGATCGCGGCCACCCCACCGATGAACTGGTCGCCGCTCTCCTGATCGCCTGCTTCGGCAGCGCCATCTCCGCCGCCTTCGCCCTGCTGTGGCGCCTCCGCACGGGCACCGCCTTCGCCGTCGCCCTGTTCTCCATCAATACCGGCCTCACCGTCGCCGGGGCCCTGCTCTGCGGCTGCGCCATCCTGCGCCTCCGCCTCTTTTACCCCCGCCCCAAGTCCCCCGCCGTCCACCTCAACGGCGACGAGTCCGAGGGCGCCCTGTCCTACAGCCTGATGCTCGGCGCCTGCGCCACCTGCCTGACCCTCTCGGGGTGGCTCCTGTGCGCCGGCTACGTCGTCGGCCACGCCCACCAGCGAACACAGCAGCATGGACTCAAGGAAACCGACGACCTGGCCACCATCCTCGCCGCCGCCGCCGTCTACCACCCCCGGCAGGCCTTCGATCAGGTGATGCGCAGCGTCACCCCCGCCATCGAGGCCGCCGGGGGGTTTGTCCTGCTGGCCGACCGCGACGGCAATCTTCTCAAGGACGTGGTCTCCCTTTCGCCTCTGTTCCCCCCCGGACGCCTGGTCACCGAGGCCCACGGCCCAGAGATCCGCTGCCGCGTTTTCTATCAAGATGGGCAAATCGGGCAAACCGGCCAAAACGGCACCCCCCGCGGCTCGGCCCTGCCCTGCGCCGTCCGTGCCCTGCCCGACCCCCTGCCCCCTTTTGCCGCCCGCAAGGGCGATCGCCCACGCACCCTGCGCCTGGCCGTCTACACCGCCCGCGATGAAAGCGCCGTCCCCTTCGCCCTGGGCTTTCTCGGGGCGGCGGCGCTGCTTTCCCTCCTGGCCCTGATTCTGGGGAGGTCCGCGTCTCAGGACGCCGCCCGGGACCTGCGCGGCCTGGCCGACGACGTCGACGCCATGGACGGCGCCCGCGGCGCCCACGGCCTGCTGTCCCCCATCGGTGGATCCGGCACCGACGAGATCAGCCGCCTTGGCTCGGCCCTGGCGCAACTCCGCGCCCACCTCTTCGACGAAGTCTCCCGCTATGAGCAGGCCCTTTCCCGCGCCGAGGACGCCGACCGCCGCAAGACCGAGTTCATCGGCGACGTGGGCCGCGAGCTGCGCATCCCCCTGGAGGAGATCCTCTCGGGGACGCGCTACCTCCTCGACGGCATCGATGGGCCCTTGACCGACCGGCAGCGTGACGACGTGCAGATCATCCAGCAGGGGGCCCAGCACCTCCTGGAACTCCTGCGCGACGTGCTGGACCTGTCCGTGCTGCAAGGGGGGCTGCGCCTGGGCAACCGCGGCCCGGTGAACTTGACGGTCGTCGCCCGGGACCTTCTGCGCTCGCTGCGCCCCCTGGTCAACGAGCATCAGGTCAAGCTGATTCTCTCGGTGGCCGATGGCACGCCCCCGGCCCATGCCGACAGCCAGGCGGTGCGGCGCATCCTGGGCAACCTCCTGTCGAACGCGGTCAAGTTCACCGTGCAGGGGGAGATCGCCGTGGAGATCGGGCCCGATGGGGCCCAAGGACCGGTCCGCGAAGTCAAGGTGCGGGTGCGCGACACCGGGCCAGGCATCCCCAGCGCCGACATGGGCAAGCTCTTCGCCGAGTACATCCAGGTGGGCACGGTGCGCGACCGGGTAAAGGGCACCGGCCTGGGGCTGGCCATCGCCAAGCGCCTGTGCGAGCTGCACGGGGGCACCATCGGCGTCCAGAGCACCCTGGGCCGAGGGTCGGTCTTCACCTTCACCCTGCCGGCGGAACCCGGCGATGGGTCGCAGCCGGCCGCCCCGGGCGCCCGACAAAGGGGCGCCGGATGATCCACATGACGCGGGCACGCACGGTGCTGGCCACTGGGCTCTGCGTATTTCCCGGGGCCCTGCTCCTGTCCCTGGGATTCAAGGTGCTGCTGCCGCTGCCGGCGCCTCTGGTGCTGCCGACCCTCCTTTGGCACCTGGCCGGGGCGGGGGTGATGACGCTGACGGTGGCCATCACCGCCTGGGTGGCGCTGTGGCCGGCGACGCCCTATCTGGACCTGGCCCAAAGCGACCCCGAGCCCCGCGGCGCCGAGCCCCGGGAAGCCAAGGCGGCGGCGCTGTCCTTCGCCTCCCGGGTGGCCACCGCCGGGACCTGCACCGGAGAGCTGACCGTGGTCGCGGGCGGGCTCTCGATGACCGTGTCGGGGCAGGCCCTGCCCCTGACGCTGACCATGGCGGCGACGGTGTCGATCCTGGTGGGGCTCTCGTGGATCCTGATCTACGCCCTGGGGCAGCAGGCGGTGGCGCCGCTCCTTTCCCGGCTGCGCGACGTCAGCCTGCCGCAGGCCGGCAGGCAGAGCGGGGTGTCCCTGCGAGGGCGGCTGGCCTATACCCTGTTCATCGTGGTCACCGCCGGGCTGGTCTCGGCGGCGCACTTCGCCGATGCCTACCTGACGCGGGCGGAGGAGCAGGAGAACCGGGTGCATCAAGCGCAGACCGCCCGCTGGCTGAAAGCGACGCTGCGCGGCCTGGACCCGCGCACCGCGCAACGCATGTGCGAGTCGCTGCCGCTGTCCCAGGGGTACCCGAGCCTGCAACCCCCCGCGCCCACCGCCGGCAACAACGACCCGACTCCAGAAACGACAGCAACGCCCCCAGAAACGACAGCGACGCCGTCGCCCCTGGTCTTTTCCTTGCCTGGGGGCCAGAACCTTTACCTGCCAGCCGGCGAGGCGCCCGAACGCCCGGTGGGGATTCTGCTGGTCTTGTTGATCCTCCTTTCGTGCACAGGGGTCATCGCGCTGCAACTTTCCGGCCTGATGGACCGGGACGTGGGGGTGCTGCTCCAGCAGGTGCGCGAACTGACCCAGGCGCAGTCCGGGCAGGTGATTTGGCGCACCCATGCCGAGGCCCCCGAACTGGCCGAGTCGCAGCAAGTCTCGTCGGCGCTCTCGCGGCTGATGGACCGGATGCGACGGCTGCACGTCGAGTCCTACCTGGCCATCGAGCGCACCATTGACGGGCGCCGGGCCAAGTCGCAGTTCCTGGCCTCGATGAGCCACGACCTGCGCAGCCCGCTGTCCTCGGTGCTGGGGTTCTCCGAACTGCTCACCAGCGGCTATGAGGGGGACATCCCGGATGCGGCGCAGCGGCGTCTGCTCTACATGCACCGCACCGGCAGGCGGCTCTTGCGGCTGCTCTCGGAGATACTGGACACGGCCAAGGTCGAATCGCAGACCATCGAGCTGCACCCGCGGCTCTGCTCCCCGGGGGATCTGCTGTCCCAGGCGGTGGCCGAGGCACGGCGCGGGCGGATGCAGGACGACATGCCGGTGCTGCTGCAGATCATGCCCGGCCTGCGCCCGGTACATGTCGACCCGGTGCGCTTCCCCCAGGCGCTGGCACACCTCATCGGCCATGTGCTGGACGGCGCGGCGACGACCGCTGGCGACGGGCCCGACAACACCGAGGCGGCCGCCCACAAGGGCCACGTGCGGGTCAGCGCCCGGGAAGGCAGAAGCCCCACCGACCGCACCCCCACCTTCGAGGTCGAGGTCGAGCACATCCACCCACCCGGGCTCTCCTCCGATTCCACCCAGCCCCTGGGCACCGTCGGGCTGGGTCTGGCCCTGCCGCTGGCCCGGCGCCTCATCGCCTTGCATGGCGGGACCATCGAGGTAGGCCCGGGAATGGGGGCCGGCGAGCCCGGCCCATACGGAACGACCAGTCGCAGCGGCCGACGCGACCCCCGAGAGGCCAGCAGCCCCAGGGATGCGCGCACTCGCCCGCGCCCGGAACACATGCATGTCGGCGGCACCGCCTTGCGGGCGATTGTGCCGATCCGCCCACACTAAACAGAATCACGTTGATGAAGAGTCATTTTAGGAAGAAGCACATGGCCGGAGCAGATTTTGGCGCACCCCCGCAGCGACCGAGGGAGCGTACTACTGTACGTGACCGAAGGGAGTGTGGGGGCACCTCCCGCGGCTGAGCGCATGCGAAGCCGTGGGGGAGAGGTACGCCAAAATCTGCCCGGCCAGGTGCTTCTATTTAGCTTGGCTTGCGAATCGCGGTAGATCCAGACCCAAGTGGCACCCTGCCTGATATAATTGCCAGACGATGCGAGTCGATTCCCGATGACAGCTGCCGCCATTTCTTCCCTGCCCCGTTCCGCCGCCACACCCTCGGTCAAGGTCGCCTATGGGATCTTCCAGCGCCTGTGCCAGAGCGTCAGTCAAGTGATCCACGGCAAGCCCGAGACCATTCGCCTGGCAGTGGTGACCCTGGCCGCCCGCGGGCACCTGCTTCTGGAGGACGTCCCCGGCGTGGGCAAGACCACCCTGGCCCGCGCCCTGGCCCGTTCCATCGGCGGGACCTTCCGCCGCATCCAGTTCACCTCCGATCTCTTGCCCTCGGACATCCTGGGCGTCTCGGTGTGGAACGAGGAGACCCGGGCCTTCGAGTTCAAGCCTGGCCCGATCTTCGCCAATGTCGTCCTGGCCGACGAGATCAACCGCACTACCCCGCGCACCCAGTCGAGCCTCCTTGAGGCCATGAGCGAAGGCAGCGTATCGGTGGACCATCACACCTATACGCTCCAGCAGCCCTTTTTGGTAATGGCGACGCAGAACCCGATCGAGCACTTTGGCACCTATCCGCTGCCCGAATCGCAGATGGACCGCTTCCTTCTGCGCCTGCGCCTGGGCTACCCCAGCCGCATCGACGAGCGTCGGGTGGTGGTCAAGGGCAGCGAGTTCGATCCGATCGAGGGCCTGCAGCCGGTGACCACCCACGACGAGGTGTTCCTCCTACAGCAGGCGGCCAGCCGGGTGCGGGTGGACGATTCGCTGCTGGAGTACGCCGAGCGGGTCATCGGCGAGACGCGGCGCTCGCCGCTCTTGTCCCTGGGGGTGTCGCCGCGGGGTTTTCAGGCCTGGTATCGCGCCGCCCAGGCGCGGGCGGTGTCGGAGTGCCGCGACTACTGCGTCCCCGACGACCTGCGCGAGCTGGCGCTGCCGACGCTGGCCCACCGTCTGGTGCTGAACGGCGGCGGGCAGGGCCTGGGCGATGCACCGGGCACCCGGCGCGAGGAGGCCGAGCGAGTGCTCGGCAACCTCATCGAACGCATCCCCATCCCCTGATCCATCAAGCAATGATCGGTCTATGAAGCTATGAAGTCGGTGATGATCCATGTCCAGCGCCGGACCTAGTCAGGAGGGAATTGCCCGTCTCTTTCGCCGCCGCCGCGGCGCGCTCTCGCGACTGCCGCGATCGCTGCGCTTCACCCGGGACGGCTGGTGGTTCTGCGCCGTGGCCCTGGGCATCGGCTTCGCGGCGATGAACACCGGCAACAACCTGCTCTATCTCTTGCTGGGAATGTTGCTCTCCCTGATCATCGCCTCGGGCGTTTTGTCCGAGATGTCTCTGCGCGGCGTCACCGCCAAGCGAATGCCGCCCGTGCGCCTGTACGCCGGCAGCCCCTTTCTGATGGGCATCTCGCTGAACAACAGCAAGCGCCGCCTGCCCAGCTTCTCCATCGAGGTCGAGGACTTCTGCGAGGGCCGGATCCTCGACAAGAAGTGCTACTTTCTGAAGCTGCCGGCGGGGCGGACCCAGCAGACCTCGTATCGCCACGGACTCAGCCGGCGCGGGCGCTACGCCTTCACCGGCTTCCGCATCTCGACCAAGTTCCCCTTCGCCCTGTTCCGCAAATCGCGCTACGTGGATCACTACTGCGAGGTGCTGGTCTACCCGGAAATCCTGCCGCTCTCGCAGCTCCCGACCTCGCTGCGCGCCGCCGCCGGCGAACTGTCCCAGGGCAAGAGGGGGCGCCGCGGGCGCTTCCACGGCCTGCGCGAATATCGTGCCGGCGATGACCGCAGGGACATCCACTGGCGCAGCACCGCCCGGCGCGGCAGGCTGATCGTCCGGGAGTACGAGGAAGAGGCGGTGCGGCAGATCACCCTTTTCGTGGACAATGCCCTGACCCCCGAGGAATGCAAGGACGAGAAGGCGGTGCGACAGCTCGAACGGGTCATCAGTTGGGCGGCATCTCTATCGGTGTACTATCTGGAGCGCGGCTACGGCCTGCGGCTTCTGGCCCGGGGACCGGGGGCGCGGGTGCCGCTGTCCATCGGCAGCCACCAGAGCGCCAACTTCCTGGGCATGCTTTCCCTTCTGCCCACGGTGTCCCCCGACGTGCCCTTCGCCAGCGGGGAAGGGTCGTACAACCCGCGGCTGCACGCCGAGCCGGTGCTGATCGTCCGTCCCGGGCAAAAGGACAGCGCCGCCCTTTTGCCTGGGGCGCAGATCCTGGAGGCCCTGTGAGGTTCGCCGCCACCCACAAGCTGGTCTCGTACTTGATGGTCTCAACTGCCTTCTTGGTGCTGGCGCTTTCGGGAGAGCTGCCGACCGGGCTTTCCGCGGTGACCTCGGTGGGCATTTTCGCGTCGTTCTTCTTCGATCCCCAGCGCCGCCCCTTCATGATGCGCCGGCCGTGGAACTGGGGCTGGACCGTGGCCCTGCTGGTGGCGCTGACCTACGCGGTGGTGCAGTATCTCCACGGCGAATCGCTGCTGGCGGTGGGCACACCCTATTTGTGTTACCTGCTGCTCGGCAAGCTGTGGAACCGCAAGCAGAACCGGGACTACCTGCAAGCCTATGTGATCAGCTTCTTCATGCTGGTGGCCGGCACGGTCCTGAACAACAACATGGTCTACGCCCTGTGCTTCGTGTTCTACGTGATCTTCTCCACGTGGACGCTGACTCTTTTTCATCTACGCCGGGAGATGGAGGAGAACTACCTTTTGAAGCACGTGCAGGGCAAGGACGGCAAGGCCGCCGAGAGCGAGCGCGTCGAGGTCGACCGCATCCTCAACTCGCGCCGGGTGGTGGGCAAGGAGTTCCTGCTGGGGACGTCGCTGATCTCGGTGGCGATCTTCCTGACCTCGGCGGTGATCTTCTTTCTGACCCCGCGCATCGGCCTGTCCCTGGACATCCCGCTGCAGCGCCACGGCATGACCACCAGCGGCTTTTCCGACCGCATCGAGCTGGGCGGACATGGACGCATTCGTGACAACCCGCAGATCGTGATGCGGGTGGAAGTGCCCTCGGGCAAGCCGGGCGGGCCCCTGCACCTGCGCGGCGTCAGCTTCGATCACTACGAGCGCGGGCGCTGGTCGCGCAGCCGCAACATCGAACCCACGCCCTTCACCCGTTTCATCAGCTACCACTTCGTCGATGCCGGCCCGAATCGGCTTACCTCGCGGGACGCGGAGCGGCTGCTTTCGGGGACCCTGCGGACCGAGGTGTTCCTGGAGCCGATCGACGTGGCCGTGCTCTTCGCCCCATCGCGGGTGGTGGCGGTCACGCTGCCCGAGACGCTGCTGCCGGAGCAGGGCATGAAGCTCGTTCCCGGGCCGGGCGGGGAACTCTTCGTGCGGGACCGCAAGGCGGGCATGCACTATACCGCCTACTCCGACATCCGCTCCCCCCCACAAGAAGATCTAGCCAAGGCCCCCGAGCTGCCGAAAGAGCATGACGCAGACCTGGACGTCTACATGCAGGTCCCCAAGGACCTGCCGCCGCGCGTGCGCAAGCTGGCGGCGGACCTGACCCAAAACGCCCACTCGCCCCATGAAAAGGCCACGGCGATCCTGCGCTACCTGCAAGGCTACGCCTACACCACGCAGATCCAGCGGGACGAACGCTACGAGCCGATCGAGGACTTCCTTTTCGTGCAGAAGCGCGGCCACTGCGAATACTTCGCCAGCGCCATGGCGATCCTCCTGCGCCTGTCGGGCGTGCCGACCCGCAGCATCAACGGTTACCTGGGCGGAAGCGAGTGGAACGACTACGGCCACTACCTGGTGGTGCGGCAGCAGGACACTCACTCGTGGGTCGAAGTCTACCTGGAAGGCCGGGGATGGGTCACCTACGACCCCACGCCGCCATCGGCCCTTCTGCTCAACGGATCGATGATCTTCCAGTCACTGCGGCAGATCGTCGACAACCTGGAGCTGAGCTGGTTCAAGTACGTCATCGAGTACGATCTGCGCGCCCAGATCGAGATGGCCCGCAACGTGAAAATTTTCCTCGACCGCGATCGCAAGCAGAAGGGCGGCCCGGGGCTGCGGGATTTCCTTGCGCACGCCTTGCGGCGGGCCCGGACCTTCATGCCGCTGCTTTTGCCGCTCTTCCTTCTGGCCCTGGGGTACGTGGTGCGGCGGTACTGGCGCATGCGAAAGGCCGACACCCGGGTGCCGGGCGGGCGGGCCCATGTGCTGATCCGGCGGGCGCTGGTCGTTCTGAAGTGCCGCGGCTACGTGCAGCGGCCGGGGGAGACATTGCAGGGGCTGGCGGCCCGGGTCACCGCAGCGGGAGATCCAACCGGCCCGCCCTTCGCCACCCTGGTCGAACGCTTCTACGCTGTGCGTTTCGGCGGCGAGGCCCCGGATGCCGCGGCGTTCCGCGACCTCCTGCGGGCGGTGGCGCAATCGCCTCTTCGACCCGAGGAGGAACAACCGCCGCGCCGAAGGATGAGTTGGCGGCGAGGCGCGTGAACTTGACAGGTCCGGGTCGACGCGGGCACCTTGTGTGCCGATGCCTGAGTCGCTGAGCCTGGCCCCCACCGCGGATCCGAAGATCTTTGTGGCACCCGATGGGGTGCGTCATTCGCCACCGCTGGACTGGGAGTGCCTGCCGCCAGGCGATGGGGGGCTCACGCGGCGGGTCAAGCTTTTGGGCCCAAGCTGGGCGGTGATCGAGAAGCTGGGCCGCAAAGCCTTTTCCCGGGGCCTGTGGGCCCCCCGGGAGAACATCGCCGCGGCCCGCGCCACGCTTGTCGCGGAGCGATCCACCGATGCCTACGCAAAGCGACGGCAGGCTGACTTGGCGCGGCGCGAACGCGGGCAGGAAGCCTATGTCCGCTCCTTCGCCGAGGAGGTACTGGAGTTCCTGGCCTTCTCGCCGCGCTACGCGGACCTTGCCCGGGACCTTGCCACCCGGGTCACGCTGCACGCCACGCCGGTGGGCAGTGGGACGGTAGCGCGAACCGAACGGATTCCGCTGGAGCAGCGGGCGGAGGCCGCCGTGGTCGCCTGGCTGCGCCATCAGACGACGGCCTATGATCAGCTCAAGATTCCGCGCATCAAGGGGATGCGCCGCGAGGTGCGGCAAAAGCTCGCGGCGGTCTCACGCGAGCTGCTGAATCGGCACCGCAGAGATGACGAGCCGCACGCCGTGGCGGTCTGCGCGCTCTGCGCGGCATGCCAGCGGCCGAAGCCGGGTTGAGGCGCGGGCCCCGGGGAACCCATACCGGCGAAGACGTATATCACTAAAGATAGACGTACGCGACAAGCTGCCTCGGCGTTAGGCGGGCAAACCGTTCGTCGCTCCAGTGCGACAGTTCGCGATTGTCGGGCTGGAACGGGTCGGTGGATGTGCGTGGCCTCCGTCCCAACGTCGCTTGCGCCGGACTCAGGTTGTCCGGCGGGGCCCCGGCGTGATATTAAAGAAGACATGCCCGAGCCCGTGGCCTCCCTCCCTCTAGATGTGCTCGTCGTGGACGATGAATCCGACGTACGCGGAATGCTGGGGGACTTTCTCGGTTTTCTGGGCTGTCGCGCCGTGCTGGTCGCCACGGCGCAGCAGGCGCTGGAGCGGCTGGCCCAGGGCAGCTTTCACGTGGCCATCGTGGACCTGCAATTGCCGGACATGGACGGGATGACCCTCCTGTCGCACATCCGCGAGCAGCACCGGGACCTGGCCCTCATCGTGCTGACCGGGTTCGCCACCGTGCGGTCGGCGTCGAACGCAGTGCGGCTGGCGGTCTCGGCGTATCTGGAGAAACCGGTCAACCAAGAGCAGCTTCGCGGGGATTTGGAAAAAATCGCCCGGGAGCGGGGCCTGATGAGCCTGGAGGACGAGGTGCTCCACAACCTGGGGCTGCGCATCCACGCCCGGCGCAAGGAGATGGGCATGAAGCTGCGCGATCTCTCGCAGATCTCTGGCATTTCGGTGTCCATGCTCTCGCAGGTCGAACGGGCCGCCGCCTCTCTGTCCATCGCCAACCTGGTGCGGCTGGCAGTGGCGCTGCGGGTGGACGTGCGGGACCTCTTTTCCCCGATGAAGCCGCGGCCCTGAAGTCGCCGGATGCCGGTTCCCGACGAGTTCCCCGAGAGCCTTCTTCAGCGGGCACTCCTTGACCGGGACGCGCTTTTCGATGCCCGCCACGAGGCCGCCTTTCGCCTCTTCAACGGTTTCTCCGAGGGGGGCGATCGGGCAGCCACTCTGATCATCGATCTGTACGGGACCACCCTGCTCCTGCACAACTACGCCGATCCCCCCAAAGACGGTCACGCCTTGGTCTCGACCGCCTGGCGCTTCCTTCACGCCCGTCTACCCTGGATCGAGGCGGCGGTGCTGAAGTCGCGCTACGGGGCGACGCCCGGGGAGCGAAACGGCACGCTCCTTTTCGGGACCTCCGCCACCCGAAAGATCCGCGAGCACGGGGTGTGGTACGCCATCGACCTGAGCATGAATCGGGATGCCAGCTTCTATCTGGACACCCGCGGCCTGCGCCGCTGGGCGCTTCATCACCTGGGCGGCAAGAGCGTGCTCAACACCTTCGCCTATACTGGGAGCTTGGGGGTGGCGGCGCGGGCCGGCGGCGCGGCGCGGGTGGTGCACCTGGACAAAAGCCGGCAGTTCCTGAATGTGGCGAAGACCTCCTATACCCTGAACGGCTTCGCCATCGACAAACAGGACTTCCAGGTCGGCGACTTCTGGCCGCAGGTGAACCAGTTGAAGCGGGGCGGAGCGGGCTTCGACTGCGTCTTCCTCGACCCGCCGTTCTTCTCGGCGACGGCCAAGGGCGTGGTCGATCTGACGGAAAATTCCTCGCGGCTGATCAACAAGGTGCGTCCGCTGGTCAACGACGGGGGCTGCCTTGTGGCGATCAACAACGCGCTCTACCTAAGCGGGGCGGAGTACATGAAGACGCTGGAGTCGCTCTGCGAAGGGGGCTACCTGGAGATCGAGGGGCTGATCCCGGTCCCGGCGGACTTCACCGGGAACGCAGCCTGGCGCATCACCGATCCGGCGCCGTTCAACCACTCGACCAAGATGGCGATGCTGCGGGTGCGGCGCAAATAGCGGCATTACCAGACCGAGCAGCGGTCCTTCGGGGCCATCTTGCTGCCGGGCTGGCAGGAGAACGCCGCCTGAAACTCGGGGGTGTCGCTGAGCGACCCGTTGACCCGGTACTCCGGGGGCGAGTGGGTATCCACCATCAGGCGCATCCGAGCCGCTTCGTCCCGCCGGTTGGTGCACCACCCCTGCGCAAACGAAAGATAAAACTGCTGGTCCTCGGTGAAGCCAAGCTGCCTGTGTTCGGCCCCCGGGTCCCGGGCCGCCTGGAACGCCCGGTAGGCCATCTTGATTCCAGCAATTCGGGTAAAATTGAGACGCAAAATGTATCAGGCTCCTCTCGAAGAGCGCCTGTTTTGCATCGACGCGACTCAATTTTACCAGAATTGCTGGATTCCGCCGATGTCGGCGATGTTCTCGCCCAGGGTCAGCTTGCCGTTCACGGGTTCGCCCAGCACCAGGTAGCCATCGTACTGCTTGGCCACGCACGCCGCCCGCTGGTTGAACGCCTCGCCCACCTCCTTGGTCCACCATTCCCGCAGGTTTCCCTGACCGTCGAACTGGCGCCCCTGGTCGTCGAAGCCGTGGGTCAGCTCGTGGCCCATCACCATGCCGATGGCGCCATAGTTTACCGGCTTGCCCGCTGCCCGATTGAAGAACGGTGGCTGCAAGATGCCCGCCGGAAACACTATCTCGTTGAGCGATGCGTGGTAATAGGCGTTCACCGCCGGGGGCGACATCAGCCACTCGGAACGATCCAGCGGCTTGCCGATCTTGGCCAGGTCGCGTTTTGACTCGAAGGTCGCCGCGCGCATGCGGTTAGCCAGGTAGCTGCCGCGGTCGATGGTCAGGCCGTCGTAGTTTCTCCAGTGATCGGGATAGCCGATCTTGTTGAAAATGCGCGAGAGCTTGTCCTTCGCGGCGGCCTTGGTGGCATCGTCCAGCAGGTGATCGGCGGTCTCCACGCAACGCTTCCATTTGGGCAGAAGCTGCTTCTCGCCGGTCAGCGCGGTGGAGCGGAAGCGGAAGTCCTCGTCCACGATGGCCTTGCCCAGGGCCGGGCCGGCGGAGTGCAAGAGGTGCCAGCGCAGGTACACCTTCAGGTCCGAAAGGGAGGTCTTCTTCAAGAGTTCGTTCAAACCGACGTAAAATTCCGGCTCGGTCACGTTGATCTCCTGGATTGTCGGGGCGCCCAGGGCGGTGAAGTAAGCATCCCAAAAAAGTGCGCCGCGGCCTTCATCAGGCCGGCCCGCTCCAGCCGGTGGTAGATACGGTGCGGGTCGCGGCGGGAGGTGCGATCCAGCGCCACCTTGGCTAGCGCCGTCTCGATGGACAGGACGACCTGGGGGGCGCCCGACCCGTCATCCTTCGCCACGCCCTTGCCGGAGGCGGGGTTCTCGGCGACCAGGGCGACCATCTTGCCGATGTGCTCCTGAAGCTGGCCGCGCACCTCGGTCATCTTCTTGTCGTCCTTCAGATAATAGTCGCGATCTGGCAGGGACAGGCCCCCCTGATCGGCGGACCCGATGACCTGGGTGGCGTCCTTGAAGTCCTGCTGCGAGCCGAAGCCGAAAAGGACATCGACGCCCATCAGGCCCTTGTCGATGCTATGTCCACCGGCATGATAAGGCCCCCACGTCGTTGCCGTTGTCCCGAGTGCTTGGCTCGCCCTCGAGGAACAGGTGCCAAGCTCCACACGAGTATCAACCGCCTCGCAGCCGCGTTGGACGAGA
>JBBRLA010000036.1:0-23550 GCA_038231615.1 Polyangia bacterium
AAACTCATGCCCCCAGCGACTTTTTCCAGTGGTAGGCTTCGTCCATGCAGCCCCAAGCCCTGCCTGTCCTGCGCGCCGCACATCTGGATGAACTCGGTCACCGGTACGGCGCCGTCCTGGCCGCCCATCGCATCGATGCGTTGGTCCTCCATTCCGGCAGTCGCCAACTGCGCCGCGCCTTCGACGATGCCTACTGGCCCCTGTGCCCCCTGGCCCCCTTCGCCCACTTCCTGCCGCTGGCCCACCCCGAGTGCCTGATCCTCCTTGTCCCCGGCGCCCGCCCCCGCCTGGTCCGCTTCATCGACGAAAGCTACTGGGAGCAGGCCCCCCCAGACGAGGTCCCTTCCGACGGCCTCGACGTCATCGAGGTGCGCGACCCGCAGAAGGCCCGCGACCATTTGCCCCCAAATGCCGTCTTCATCGGCGCCCAGGGCGCCGCCGTGTGGGACTGCTTCCCCCCCGAGCGACGCAACCCGCCCGCCGTGCTGGCCGCCCTCGACAGCACCCGCGTCCACAAGACGCCCTACGAGGTTGCCTGCCTGGCCGAGGCCAACCGCCGCGCCGCCGTCGGGCACCGCCGCATCACCCAGGAGTTCCAGCAAACCGACCTCTCCGAACTCCACCTGCACCTGTCCTATCTGGCCGCCACCTTCCAGGACGATCCCGAGACCCCCTACAAGAACATCGTCGCCCGCGGCCCCCACGCCGCCACCCTGCACCACGTCAACTACGACCGCAAGGACAGCTCCGGCGACGGGGCCGGCTCCCTGCTGCTGGATGCCGGCGCCACCTTCTGCGGCTACGCCAGCGACATCACCCGCACCCACGTCCGCGGCCGCGGCGAGGCCCCGGATCGCTTCCGCGCCCTGTGCGCCGCCATGGACGCCATGCAGCGCCGCCTCTGCGGAGAGGTGCGGGTCGGCCTGCCCTACGAGGCGCTCCACGATCGTTCGCACGAGGAGATCGCCGAGGTCCTGCGCGGCGCCGGCCTGTGCCGCGTCTCCGCCGAGGAGGCAGTCTCCACCGGCCTGACCCGGGCCTTCTTTCCCCACGGCCTCGGCCACTCTCTGGGCCTGCAAACCCACGACGTGGGCTGCGCCGTCATCAAGCCCCGCGCCGACAACCCCTGGCTGCGCAACACCGCTACCATCGAACCCGGGCAGGTCTTCACCATCGAGCCGGGACTGTACTTTATCGCCTCGCTCCTCGACCCGATGCGCAAGGGCCCCCAGGCCCAGGCGGTGGACTGGCCGGTGGTCGACCTTTTGGCCCCCTACGGCGGCATCCGCGTGGAGGACGACGTTTTGGTCACCCCCGAGGGCGTGCGCAACCTGACCCGCGAGGTGCTCGGCTGACGCAACATCGCCCATCGAGCGGGCTGCCCGGCGAGGGCCCGCGAGGCAGCCATGCCGATCCCGCGGAAGCCAGCAGAACGGCTCCGAGCGGGCTGCCCGGCGAGGGCCCGCGAAGAGGCGCCTTGTCCCTGCGCCTGCTCTCCCCGGACCCGGAGAAGCGCCGCGGGGAGGTGCTGCTCCTGGGCTACGCCCCGCTGTGGATCGCCGCCGTGGCCCTGGTCGCGCTGAGACAAAGCTTCACCACCTGGGGGGACGCCGAGCATCTGCTCTTCGGCGTGGGCCTGGCCGCGCCGCTTTTCCTTTTGCCCTTTCTGCCGCGCCTGGGTCATTCCACACACCCCCTGGCGGATCGCTACCTGACCAAAGCCGTGGTCTTCATCACCCTGCTCAGCTTCCTTCAGAACTACTTCGGCACCGACCTCTTCTTCACCGTCCTGGGCATGCGCTATCACTTTCATACCCGCCTGTTGCTCGACGGTTCCCCGCTTTTTCTTTACTTCATGACGGTGGCTTATTTTTCCACCTACTTTGTCCTGATGCAGCTCGCCCTGCGGGCGTTCGGCAGCGCGCAGCAAAGCGCAGCGCCGTCCATGGGCTCGGCCCTGCCCGCCGCCCGCATCCTGCGCGTCCTCTTCATCGCCCTGCTGTCCTACACTGTGGCCTTCTGCGAGACCCTCTTCATGGCCAACCAGCGCCTGCACGAGGTCTTCTCCTACGCCGACAAGGGCCATGCTCTCTTCGTCGGCTCCCTGTGTTACGGGACGATCTTCTTCGTGACCCTGCCACTTTTCTACCGAATCGACGAGCCCATCAACGCCCGCCCCGTGGCGCACCCCACGCCCCTTTCGCGGGTCATCTGGGAGGTTTTGGGCGCCAACCTGCTGATCCTGTGCTGCTACGAGGTCTACAAGGTTCTGCTGGGCACACCCTATCGTCTACCCTGAAGTACAGCGGCGTATAGGGCGGGCGACGATGTTCGACCAGACGATCACGGCGCCCTGTCTTCCCCGTAGCCAACACTGCTTTCCTCTGACGGTCAACCGGGTGCCGTCGAGGGTGCATGAGCGAAAACGGCGCCCCCCTGTTTCTCCCGGGCCCGGAATTGTGCTATCTCGCGAAGCGTGAACGAGGTCACTGTGACACAAGAGCCAGCCGAGCGATGGAACGAGGCGCCTGCGGCGCTTCGCGATGAAGGAGAGACGGTGCAGCCCAACAGTGAAGAGCAGAAGGAGAAGACCGGGCAGGAGGAGAAGACCGGGCAGAAGGAGAAGACTGGGCAGGAGGAGAAGACCGGGCAGGAGGAGGTGGGGCGCCCCTTCCAGGCGAGCCTGGCGCCGGAGTTCGCCAAGCTCGTCCATCTGGTGACCAAGTACCCCGAGATCGGCCCTCCCGTGGCAGAGCTGGCCTTCAAGACGGGATACCCCGACCATGGCCGACAGCTTTTGCACATGGCCGTCGAGCGCGAGGCCCCGGGCCTGGAGTACTATGCCATCGCCGCCCGCTACGCCAAGCAGGCTGGCGAGTTCCAGCCAGCGCTGGCCTACGCCATCGCCGCTGTCCGCGAGTTCACCGCCGCGCCGGATCGCTACCCCACGGCGGACGACACCGCCAAGCTGCTGCACCTGACCCGTTTGGGCTTTACCATCCTCCTCTTCGAACTGAAGGACCCCAAGGGGCACGAGGAGTTTGTCACCACCCTGGCCGCGGAACTGCCCAAGCTGGCCGAACGCATGGCCCAAGACCCGTTCTATCACACCCTCTTTGCCCAGACCTTGTGGTACGGCGACAAGGAAAGCAGCGAGCGCGAGTGGGACAAGGCCGGCGAGCTGGGCGAGCCCGAGCTGACCTTCAACGCCCGCGGCACCTGGTACAAGGAGGCTGAGCACGACGCCGACAAGGCCGAGCAAGCCTACCGGCAGGGCCTGGACAAGGCCCCGAACAGCTCCCTGCTCTTGCACAACCTGGCACAGCTCCTCCTGGACAAGGCCACCCGCCTGAAGGACGAGGACCCCGAGGCCGCACGGCGCCTGATCCAGGAAAGCGACACCCTGGTGCGCTTCGCCCTGCAGGGGGACTGCCCCAAGGGCCTGCGCCGCCACGTCTACCACACCCGCTCCGAGATCCTCAACCTGCGCTCGTCCCTACGTCCCCGGCGCGAGGGCCCGCGCCCGGAACGCACCCCCGCAGAGCAGGAGAAGCAAGTCGAGGAGCGCCAGAAGCAGATCGATCGCGAAGCGCGAAGCGCTGCGGTGATCGAGGAGCGCCTGCAGCAGCTTCAGGTCGGCCAGGTGGTCAAGGGCAAGGTCGTGTCCCTGACCGACTTCGGGGCCTTCATTGCGCTCGACAGCGGAGGCGGCCTCACGGGCCTCTTGCACAAGACCGAGTTGGCCCACGAGTTCGTCGCCAACCCGGCACAGCACCTGCAAATGGGGCAGGAGGTCGAGGTGAAGATCATCGACATCCAGCGCCGGGAGAACGACCGCCCGCGGATCGGGCTCAGCCGCAGGGCCCTCCTGCCGGCCCCCCCGCCAAGCCCGGCCGCCGAGGGACAGCAGCGCCGGCCCCAGAGGCAGGACGATCGCCGCCCCCCAAGGGAGGCTCGACCCAACGATCGCCAGCCCCAAAGCGATCGCCAGCCCCAAAGCGATCGCCAGCCCGACCGGCAAGGTGACCGCGGCCGTCCCCCCAGGGACAACCCGCCCAGGGACAACCGGCCCCAGGATACCCAGTTCCCGCCAGTCACCAACAAGATGGTCAGCCTGGGCGAGATGATCCTGGCCAAGATGAAGGTGCAGCAGGCCAAGGGCCAAGAACCCAAATAGACACCCAAGTAGCTGCCAGTGAGCCTGCGTCTGCCCCGTGGTGAAGTCCCGGTGAATGGTCTTGTATTGCCGCGTTCTTCCGACAGGCTAGAGCACATTCCTGCCCGATGACACCGCAAACAACGCAACTTTCTCGCCATTCCTGCTATCATGAAGCTCCGGGGACCACAGTGCCCACCACGGAGTAGACCCATGTCTCTCAACAGGAAACTCAGCTTCACGGCAATCCTCAGCGGGGTCGGCCTCGATATCGGTTGCAGCATCCTCATCACCGCCGTGCTGAGCGTCTACCACGCCATCCTTTTGCTCACCCAGGGCGTGCCCGAGTCCGAACTCGGGGCCCGCGTCTCGGAGCTTTTGGCCGCGTCCACCTGGCTCCTCTTCGCCAGTTCCTTCTGTACCGTCCTGGGCGGCTTCGTCACCGGCTGGATCGCCCGCAATCGCCAGGTACGCCACGCCCTCTACACCGGCATCGGCAGCCTGACCGTGGGCCTCGGCCTCCTGCTGTCCTCGGGGGCCAATCCCTACGTCTCGCGCCTCTACGAGGTCCTCGGCCTGGCCTCGGTAGTCCCCCTGGCCCTTCTGGGCGGCTATCTGAGCACCATCCTTTCCCCGGCCCCAAAGGGCCCAAAAGGCCCCTGAGCGGCCTGAGCAGATACAGAACCCACTCTTCTGCGAGGTGCCCAGACGCAGAGCGACGGCGCCTTGCGCGTGCCGGGCGATCCGTGAGACACCGCCTGCGCATGCTGCACAACAAGACGGAGAACGCCGAGGCGGTGGTGCGGGAACTCTTCGGCCTGGCCGGCATCTCGGTGGACGGCGTGGGCCCGGGGAGCATCCTGGTGCGCGACGGGCGCTTCTACCAGCGCCTGCTCCGCGACGCCTCGGTGGGCCTGGGCGAAGCGTACATGGACGGCTGGTGGGACACCGAGGCCCTGGACGTCTTCATCGACAAGGTCATGCGCGCGGACCTCAAGCGCAAGATCACCGGGAACTGGCGGCTGCGCTGGCTGACCGTGCAGGCGGTGCTCTTGAACCGCAACAGCCTGTCGCGGGCGCACAAGTCGATCCAGGCCCACTACGACATCGGCAACGACCTGTACCAGCGGATGCTCGACCCGCGGATGGTCTACACCTGCGGCTACTGGAAGAATGCCACCACCCTGGCTCAGGCGCAAGAGGACAAGCTTGACCTGGTGTGCCGGAAGGTGGGGCTGGAAAAGGGCATGAAAGTGCTCGACCTGGGTTGCGGCTGGGGCGGCTTCGCTATCTACGCGGCCCAGAAGTACGGCTGCGAGGTCCTGGGCGTCACCGTCTCTCGCGAGCAGGTCAAGCTGGGCAGCGAGCGCGCCCGCGGGCTGCCGGTGGAGATCCGCCTCTCGGACTACCGCGAGGTGGGCGGACGCTTCGACCGGGTGGTGTCCATCGGGATGATGGAGCACGTGGGGCCGAAGAACTACCGCACGGTGATGGAAGTGATCGACCGCTCCCTGGCGCCGGACGGGGTGGCCTTCCTGCACACCATCGCCAACAACCGCAGCCTGCGCCATGGCACGCCGTTCATCGAGAAGTATATCTTTCCAGACGCAGTGGCGCCATCCCTTTCGCAGCTTGGCAAGGCCATCGAGGGGCTCTTCGTGCTGGAGGACCTGCAAAACCTCGGCCCCGATTACGATCCCACGCTGATGGCCTGGTGGCATAACTTCGACGCCGCCTACCCGGACCTGCGCGCGCACTACGACGAACGCTTCTACCGCATGTGGAAGTTCTACTTGCTGGCCGCGGCGGGCGCCTCCAGGGCCCGCGACGGCCAGCTGTACCATCTGGTGCTGACCCGGACGGGACGCAAGCAGCCCGATTGCCGCATGAGCTGAGCTGAGCGTCCGCCCCTACATCAGCGGCGTGGCGAAGAAGGTGATGGGGTACACCATGCTTTGCCGGGTCCAGGCGGGCGCGACAGCGGCGGAGACGGTCTCCAGCGTGCCCAGGTAGTAGCCCTCGCCGGGGATGGCGATCTTTTCACGGGCCTTTGGGGTGTTGAACGTGCCGTCGAAGGTCGCTGTCGGCGTGGGCTTGGTTGACCGCGGCGATACGAACCATGGGTAGCCGATGTTTTTCTGGGCCGGGTCCTCGAGTCCGTACAGCGCCAGGGACGCGCTGGCCTGGGCCTGCGCCGGGGAGAATTGCAGGCTCAAAGGCAGCATCGGCTTCCCCTGCATCGCGATCGGGCCGTACCCATGGTAGGCCGCGTCCACCGGGGAAAGGACGGTCGGTAAAGCCCCTGTGCCCGGCAGCGAAAAGGGCGCGGAGACGGCCCGGCGCATGGCCTGAAGGACCATCGGGTCGCGGGTGGCATCGGTCAGCTTCTCGAAGGTGGGGTGCTGCACCTGCACGCGGTACTGTCCGGGTACCGCCTGGAACCAGTAGCTCCCATCGGCGGTGCTCTCGGTCATCTGGGTGAAGTAGGGGAAGAGGCCGGGCTCGTTGCGCTCCAGCACCACCAGTTAGCCCGGCGCCGGCCCGCCGTCGTACGTGACCCGCCCGCTGAGGGTTTGCTGGGCCGGGTTTTGGGCCTTGGGGACGACCAACTGCGAGCATGGGTTGGCCCCGACCATCACGTCGGTGAAGTGGCCCATCGAAAGGTCCGTGGAAGAGTAGGTCGGCGCGGCGGAGGGGCAGAAGACCACGACGGGGGCGGCGGGATCGACGGAGTAGTGCCGCGTGCTTTGGGGCGTGGCCCCATGGACGTCGCCGTGGACGGCGAAGAGATAGGCATAAGCCCCTCTGGGCAGGGTGGCGGTGCCGGCGAAGCTGCCGTCGGGCTGCGCGGCGAGCTTGAGCAGGGGCTGCTTCCAGTCGGAGGTCCGGCCGAAGCCGCCGATCACCTCGACGACGCTGACTCCCGCCCACAGGGGCCGGTAGGAGAAATCGACCCGCACGGGGCCGGCATCCACCGCCGGCGGGCCGGGATCGTCCGCGACCCCGCTCTCGCTGGCGGCGCACCCGGCCAGGGTGGTCAGGGCGACAAGACCAGAAACAAAGAACGACCTGAGGCCAGAAACAAAGAACGACCTGGGGCCGGCCGGGGCGGCGGCCCTTGGCTTGACGTGGTTGGGCATGGCACTCTCCATTGGATCTCTCCCTGGATACGCTCGGCAGGCGATGGCGGCGAGGTTTGCGCCAACTGCGCCCGGCCAAGCGGAAAAATGGCGCTCTCCGGCGGCGTATGCTAGATGTTCCGTCGGGCCTTGACCCGGCAGCCTTCGCCCGGCACGATCAAAGGGATGCGCATCGCGCGTGACTCGATCTTCGACCAGGAGGCACGGCGCCTCGGTTTGGCCTTCTGCTGCGAGGACTGCGGCCAGTTCGACCCCGTGCAAGAGCGCTGCCGCCACGAGTGGCCGACGGAAGACCACCGCCGCGCCCGCTACCAGGTGCCCGCGGCGCAGGGCGATCACCGCGACGCTTCGCGTTTCGCGAGCGATGACCGCGACGCTTCGCGTTTCGCGATTGTGTTCTGCAAGGAGTTCGAGCTGTGCTGAAAGGTTCCGAGGCCCTGGCCCTGGCGCTCTCGCGGAGCGGCCTGCGGGGCGTGTTCTCCGCCCCCTACACCCCGCTGCGACGGGTCGAGCGGCTCCACTCCCGGGGCAGCGAGGAGTGCCACCAGGCGCTCTCGGACAACGTGGCGGTCAGCCTGGCGCTCGGCGGGGCGATGCTCTCTCACCACCCGACCTGCGCCCTTCTGGGACAGGCTGGGGCCGGCGGGGCGATGGAGGCCCTCTCCACTGCGGCGCTGCTCTCGGAGTACCGATCGGGGTGCGTGCTCATCGAGGGCGCCGATCCACGAACCGGCCGCGGGCTCTGCGACAACCGCGCCGCCCTGCAAGGAATCGCCTCCCTGCCGATCCTGGAGCCGGGCAGCACGACGGAGGTTTACCAGCTCGCGCGCCTCTCGTTCCTCATCTCGCAGGCCGGGGGCCTGCCGGTGGTGCTGCGGATGGCCCCGCGGGCCCTGGAAGACCGCGGCGACGTGCGCGAGGGGCTGTGGGCCGAAGACGGCGCCGAGCCCGGCCCGCTGAGCTATTGCCGCGACGACGGCCCCTACCTGTTCACCGCCGCCACCCACCACTTTCACGCCGAGCGCCGGGAGCGCCGGCTGCAGGCGCTGTCTCATGTGTCGGCGGCCCTGGCCAGCATCGGTCTCTCGGCGGGGTCTGATCGGGGGGTGGTGCTGGCCGGGCACCTCTCGTCCCGGGCGCAGGCGCAGGCGACGGACCTGGGCCTGCCAACGCTGCGCCTGGGGATGGCCTGGCCCCTGCCCGAGCCGCTGCTGCTCGATTTTCTCGGCGGGCTGAAGGAGGCGCTGGTGCTGGAGGAAGGCGAGCCCTTCTTGCTGACCCGCCTTCAGGCGCTGGCGCATCGGGCGGGGCTTTCGGTGCGGGTGGTGGGTCCCGAGGCCATGACCCTGCGCCGCCCGGTGGCCTTCGAGGACGCGGACCTTTTCGCGGCGCTCTTGCGCTTCGCCGGGCCCAGCGCCGGGGCGAATTCGGCGGATGCCTCGCCGGGCTACGACCTGACCCTTTCGCGGGCGCGCATCCGCGAACTCTTGCCGCCGAAGCTGGACCCAAACGAGGAGCTGGATGAAGAGCCCTGGCCGCTGTACTTCGCCCGGATGAAGAACAAGCGGCCCCGCTTCTCCCGGGCGGATCCGCGGCTCCAGCTTTTGACCCTTTTGCGGCACCTGCCGCGGCCGACGCTGATTGTCGCCGGGCCCGGCCCCATCGGGGACCTGGGGGGCCCGCAGCGCCTCGTCGACGTGCAACTGCATGGGGGCGCGGTGGCGCCGGTGGCCGGGGCGCTGTCCCGGGCCGACGCGGTGGTCGGCCTGGAACCCGAGCCCGCCGGGCGGCCCCTATCGGTGGCGCTGCTTGACGGGAGCGCCGGGCCGGGAAGCCAACACCTGGAGCAGCTCGGGGTGCTGGACAACGCCCTGTCGGGACGCGACGTGCTCCATGTGATGATCCTTTTGCACGAGCACGAGCCTGAGGGAGAAGCCGAGACGCGGGCAGCACAGTGGCTCTTGCCGCAGCTTCGCGCCGCCGGGGTGGAGATCTCGACGGCCGACCTTCACGACGGCGAGTCGATGGCGCGGGCGGTGTCCTACGCGGCCCACCGCCACGGCCCGCGGGCCCTTCTGTGCTATGGCCAGCGCGCCGAACACGGCTCGTCCAGCTCGTCGGGGCGGGTGTCCTCGATGTCCGTGGACAGCCCGCGGACCACGTTATTGAGTTCCGACGCATCATGAGAATCATCGGCGGCGCCCTGGGCGGACGACGGCTTTTGGCCCCCCCGGGCATGACCACCCGCCCCACCGCCGACCGGGTGCGCCAGGCGCTGTTCAATATTCTCGGGGGACGCAGCCTCGGGCAGCCGGGCCGGTTGCCCGCCGACGCCGGGGTGCTGGACCTCTTCGCCGGCAGCGGGGCGCTCGGCCTGGAGGCTTTGTCCCGAGGCGCGGCCCGGGCGGTGTTTGTCGAAGAAGACCCTGGCGCCCTGCGGGTGCTGCGTGACAACCTGCACGACCTGGACCTCCTTTCCCGCGCCCAGGTGCTGCCTCTTTCCATCGACCGCGCCATGGATCGCCTGCTTTCCCGCAAGGACGCGACCTTTCCGATGGCCGTCTCCTTCATTTTTGCTGATCCGCCCTACCGGGAGGGCCGCCTGCCCGCGCTCCTGTCCCGCCTGGGGGCCCCCGGCTGCCCCTTGTTGTCCGACGACACCGTGGTGGTTGTCGAGCACGCCAGGGTCAAGGGCCTCCCCGGCCCCGGCCCCGAGTATGGCGCTCTGCTTCGCGATGACGAGCGTTGTTACGGCCAGACCGCTCTGTCATTCTATGCACGGTCCGTGACCTCCGCAGATGGGTGAAACAATGACGCAATTGGTGTTGAACCGGCTGGCCATCTACCCGGGTTCCTTCGATCCGATCACCAACGGGCACCTGGACATCCTGCGGCGATCGCTGCGGATCTTCGACCGGGTCATCGTCTCGCTGGCCGACAACGTGCGCAAGAAGCCCTTGTTCTCCGTGGACCAGCGCCGCCAGCAAATCCTCGACGCCGTGGGCCATGACAACCGGGTCGAGGTGGACGCCTTCACTGGCTTGCTCATCGACTATGCCCGCCGTCGCAAAGCCGGCTTCATCATCCGCGGCCTGCGCGCCCTGGGGGACTTCGAATACGAGTTCCAACTGGCCCATATGAACCGGCACCTGTCTCCCGAGGTGGAGACCCTGTTCATGATGACCGCCGAAGAGACCTTCTACGTCAGCTCGTCTCTGGTTAAGGAAGTGGCCCAGTTCGGCGGCGATGTCTCGGCGCTGGTTCCGCCGGGGGTGCAGCGGGCCCTCAAAGAGGCGCTGGCCCAGAAGCCGAAGGACGAAGGCTGATTCGCCGCCGGCCCCGATGTACGTGAAGGTGGCTGTGGGGCGATCTTGCACGATCGGGCGCAAATTCGCCTCATCGGACCCGCCCGCGGCACGTCCGCCCCGCGTCCGCCGGGCACTTGCACCACGGCCGAGTCTGGCATGGCTTCTGCATCCTGTTGAGATCGTTGTTCGGCCCCGCGCCGACGCACCCACCGAAACACCGCTGCCACTCCGGCAGCCTCTCTTGGAGGAACCGATGCGCAACAAGATCCTGCTCGCCGCTGGTATGTCCCTGGCCCTGGGCCTGGCCTTCTCCGCCCCCGCGATGGCCCAGGAAACAGCCAAGGACAAGGCCGAGATCAAGACCGACAAGGCCGAAGTCAAGGGCGACCGCAAGGACATCGCCAAGGATCGCAAGGATGCCGCCAAGGACCGCAAGGACCTGCGCAAGGACATCAAGGAAGGCGATGCCAAGGACGCCAAGAAGGAGGCCGGTGACCTGGCCAAGGACAAGAAGGACCTGGCCAAGGACAAGAAGGACCTGGCCAAGGACCACAAGGACCTGGCCAAGGACCAGAGGGACGCCCACAAGGACGCCCACAAGAAGTAGTCCCTGGTCTCGCTCAAAAAGGCCCCGCCCCGCGGGGCCTTTTTCATATCGTGATGTGCTTCCAGGTCCCGGTGCGGAACTTCAGGAACATCACCAGTGCCAACCCCAAAAGGTAGATGATCAGCGCCGCCCACACCCCCCACAGGCCGAAGTGCAGCGGCAGCCCCAGAAGGTACGCCAGCGGCATCAGGCAGGTGAAGTGCAAAATGCCCTCGGCGATCATGACGTAGCGCGTGTTCCCCGCCCCATAGAGGGCCTGGGTGAACGTCAGCGCGATCACGATCACCGGTTGCACCAGGCCCAGCACCCGCAGGATCGGCACCGCCACCTTCAACACCTCGGGGTCGGCGTTCCAGAAGCGCAGGATGGGTTCGGCGAAGTACGACATCCCCAGGCCCAGGGCGATGAAGAAGAGCACCCCGATGAAGATGGCGTTGTAGACGTACTGCTCCGCCAGGTCGTAGGCCTTGGCCCCCATGCTCTGGCTCACCAGCGTCGCCGTGGCCGTCCCGTAGGCGATGCAACTGATGAACACCAGTTGCAGCACGCTGATGATGTTCGACGTCGCCGTGGACAGGATGGTCCGCCCCATCCCGTGATCCGCGAGCTTGTCGAGCCGCCCCACCACCCACAGGACGAACGCGAAGCCGGCCATGGCGAACATCGTCGCCAGGCCCGAGGGCACCGAGAGCCGCGCGATGCCCCACATGACCCGCGGCGAGGCGTGCCGCAGGTTGCGGATGTGGTAGCGATGGTACTCGGGCCGCAGGGTCCAGGCGGCCATCATCACCAGCCCGATGTACGAGCTGATCATCGACGCCAGCCCCGCACCCGGCACGCCCAGGTGCGGCAGGTGGCCCCCGGTCACCGAGAGCAGCTGCATATGGATCCAGTCCACCCCGGGGATGCCCGGGCTCTCGTTGCCGAAGACCAGCGTCACGCACAGAAGGAAGTTGGCCAGGTTCATGGTCAGCGCCGCGCCCATGTGCACCCGGGTCTTGCCCAGCCCGTCGAAGAACGCCTTCAGGCTGGCGGTCATCACCATTCCGCAGATCTGCAAAAAGCGCCAGCGCAGGAAGGGCACCCCCAGTTCCCGCACCCGCGGGTCGTGGTTGATGATGCTGAACATCAGGGGCGTCAGCCACCAGCACAGCGCCGTCACCACCAGCGACGAGAAGAACGCCAGCAGCAGGGAGTTGGTCGATACTGCCCCGGCCCCGTCCAGATCGCCGGCCCCCGCCCGCCGCGCCGTCAGTGCCTGCGTACCCACGGCGATCGACGCCAAAAACCCGCCAAACATCCACAAGAGGATCTGGCTGATCTGCAACGCCGTCTGCCCCGGCACCGACTCCGATCGCGGCAGGTGCCCGACCAGGATGTGGTCGACCTGGTTGATCAGCGTCTGAGAGAGCATCGCCAGCATCACTGGAGACGAGAGGCCGATGATGCGGCGGCTGAGCGCTCGGTCCAGAAATGACATCGCGGTTGGCTGTTCTATCACATTGGCGGGCTGCCGGCATACGCAGCCGTCCGAGTTTCGTGAAACTTGCGCCAGAGTGCGCGATAATAAGCCGGTGATCAAAAGGTTCGCGGAAAAAAAACCGTATGGCTCCAAGACCTTGGCCCAGGTGCCCCGGCCCTTGCCGGCGCTGGGCCTGGTCCTGGCCGCCGCCGTCGCCGCCATCTCCGGATGTAGCACCGCGCCCGTGCCGATCTTCGACGGCGGCCCGACCGATCTGCCGGCCCTTGACGACGGCGGCACCGATCTGCCAGGTCCCGACCTTTCGCCACAGGGGCCCGTGGCGTTGGCCACCGGCACCGCCCCGATCCTCGACGGGGTGACCCTGAACGGCGTGGCGCTCGCCTACCACGACGGCACCGACGCCTTTGTCGTGCCCACCTCCCCGGGCACCCCCCCGCTGAAGATCGCCCAGGGGCTGGTCACCGGCGGGATGCAGGTCAGCAACAACGCCATCCTGGCCTTCTCCCAGTACAACAGCGGGACCGGCGTGGCCCACCTGACGGCCTACGTCCCCGGGCAGACCCAGGCCCACACCCTGGAGGAACAGGTCTACGTCTCCCGCGATGCCGTGGCCGCATCCACCGACAGCAATTTCGTCGGCTACATCTACAGCGTCGACGGCCAGTCCGGCGATCTGACCCTGCGCCGCTCCGACGCCGGCGCCATGTCGCAAAGCCCGCTCCTTTTGCGCAACGTGGACCTGGTCCGCTGTCCCATCGAGCTGCATTTCTATGACCCGCAGCACCTGGTGGTCTTCTTCTGCCTGCACAGCGACCCCACCGCCCGCTCCCAGATCGCCATCGCCGACGCCACCACCGGAATCGCCTCTACCCTGTCCCTGCCCCTGGAGGACGTGGACCAGGTGCGGGTGGTCCCCGGCGGTCGGGTGCTCTGGGTGGACAAGCTCAGCAGCGGCGGCGGCCTCGGCGGCACCCTCCAGTCCGCGACCATCGACGGCGGCGTGCGTCAGACCATCGAAAAAAACGTCCCGGTGAAGTCGGCGGCCCAGCTTACCCTGAGCCCGGCGGGCGACGTGGTCTTCTATCTTACCGGCGTGGGGGCCCTGTCCAAGGTCTCCGCCCGGGGCGAGTTCCCCACCGTGACCTTGACCCCCACCAAGGTGGGCCGCATCAGCGTCGTCTCGCGCGACGGTGGCATCGTCGCCGTGACCCGCCCCACCGGGGTGGTGATGGCGCCGGATCGCCTGTCCCTCATCGACACCGTCACCAAGACCAGCGTCGATGCGCCCCTCTCCGTGGCGCTGATCGCCGCCGCCTTCACCGGTGACTCGACCCTGTCGATCTACCTTTCCGCCAGCGGGGACCTCTTCTCCTTCCCGGTGCGCGCCTCGTCGGGTACCCAGCCCGACCTCCTGTTCAGCAAGGTCAGCCTCTTTGCCCCCTTGAACGACGCGCAGGTCTTTTTCCTCCACGACGCCACCTTGGGCAAGGACGCGACGGCCTCGGTGCTGGACGCCCAGCACCGGATGCGGGTGGTGGACAAGGACCGGGGGCTGGTATCGTCTCCTTCCGGGTCTTTCCTGATCACCGCCGATCGGGGCCGGCTGCTCTACGTGAAAGGCACGACCCTTTATGCCATCAACCTGCCTTAGCCAGACCGCCTCAAAGATCACCCGATGCCGTCTCAGAAATTGACAAGGGTCATGAACGCTCCTAGGGTTTCGACCATGCACAGGATATGGATGATGGCAGCGGTGCTGGGGGCCCTGCAGTTTTCGTGTACGTCTAACTACCCGAAGTGCGACAAGGACACCGACTGCCGCGGGAACGAGGCCAACAAGGACCGTTCGGATTACTGCATAAACGGTCAGTGCCAACAATGCCGGCCGGGCCAAGCCGGGGACTGCGGCCCCGGCAAGGCGTGCAGCAACGGCCGCTGCGATGCCATCGCCGGCTACTGCGACGGCGACCACCCCTGCCCTGCGGGACAGCCCTGCGTCAACAACCGCTGCACCACCTGCAAGAGCGACGGCGACTGCAATGGCGGCAAGTGCAACGCCGGCAAGTGCGAGACCGAGACCCGCACCCGCTGCAAGGGCAACGACGACTGCGCCGAAAGCGAAGACTGCATCAAGGGCTATTGCGTGCCCGCCAACCGCTCGGCAACCCCCACCCAGAGCGTGGGGTGCCAGCTCGGCAAGATCTTCTTCGACTTCAACGAATCCGTGCTCAGCGCCGAGGCCACGTCGATCATCGATCAGAACGCCGATTGCATCAAGCGCGCCGCGCGGTCGGTGACGTTGACGGGCCGAACCGATCAACGGGGCACCCAGGAATACAATCTGGCCCTGTCCGAGCGCCGCGCCCAGTCCGTGCGCGAACGCCTGGTGCGCCTGGGGGTGACCCAGAGCATGACGACGCTGCCCCGGGGCGAGCTGGACGCCACGGGCACCGACGAGACCGGCTGGGCCCGGGATCGCAACGTGGAGTTCCAATGGCGTTGATACAAGGGGACAACCGCGGCGCTTCGCGCTGGCTCTGGCTGCTGGTCGTCTTGTGCGGCCCCGGCTGCTTCTCCTTCGTGACCAAGGAGGAGGGCGAGGCCATGAAGAAATCCATCGACAAGCTTCAGGCCGACAACAAGGACCTCGGCGACAAGCTGGCCCGGCAGAACGACGACCTGTCCGCCCGGCTGGGCCGCCTGGACGGGGACATCAAGAACCGCGGCAGCGTCATGGCCGACACCGGCGAGCAGATCAGCAAACTGGGCAACGACCTGGGGATCGTCCAGGGCAAGATCGAACGCCTCGACGAGATCCAGAAGAGCATGGATCTCCTGCAAAAGAACTTCACCGACTACCGCGCCCAGTCGGACACCAAGCTGGAGCAACTGACCAACGCCAGCACCACCGCCAAGAACCCGCCGCTGCCCGAGACCCCGGACGCCCTTTTCGCCGAGGCGCAGAAGCGCATGGACGCGCGGCAGTTCAACGAGGCCCGGCGCATGTTCGAGGCATTCATCAACCGGAACCCCGCGGACAAGCGGGCGGCGCAGGCCCAGCTCAGCATGGGCGAGGCCTACTTCGCCGAAGGCAAATTCGCCAACGCCATCGGGGCCTATACCAAGGTCGTGGACAACTTCCCCAAGTCCGAAGAGATCGAATCCGCCATGTTCAAAAACGGGCAAGCTTTCTTCGCCCTCAAATACTGCGGCGACGCACGCATCTACTTCCAGGAGCTGCTCAAGCGCTATCCCAAGACCCGGTACAAGTCCGAGGCCGCCGAGCAGCTCAAGGAACTTACCCAAAAGGCCAAGAACAAGGCCATCTGCCAGTCGTAGGCGATTTTGGCTTCGTTTGTCCCCAAAGTGCCCCAACCCGATGGCGAAATAAGCCCCATGTGGGACCTCCTGCTCGCGGGCAGCGAGGAGCAGGCCGACGAGCTGGGCCTGGTTAACGACCACGACGACGATGACGATGACTGCTTCGGCCCCGAGACCCTGGCCACGGTGGACCAGTGGCTGGCCGCACAGGAGGGCCCCCTGGGCGAAGAAGAGGCCGCGCGCCTGGGTTTTTTCCTTTCGCGGGTGCTCATCGAGACCCACGGCGGGGGCCTGACGCGCATTGCCGCGAAGGGCCACCCCCTGGATGAGGAATGGGCCATCACCGGCTTTGTCCAGGGGCTGCCGGAGGACTACCACGTGCCCTTCCTCATCTCCGCTGCCCGCATCGGCGTGGACCGCGCCCTCTCCGCCCAAGAGTGGTACCGCCAACTCCTTGCCGAAGCCAGCTCCGTCTGAACCCGAACCCCCTTTTCGCAAGAGCGGTGCTCAGTTGCGTTGAGGGCGAGTGCGCCCCCCCCATGTCCTCGCATTCGCGAGGCCACGGGTGGTACCGCCAACTCCTTGCCGAAGCCGGCGCCGTCTGACCCCGAATCCCCTTTTCGCAAGAGCGGTGCTCAGTTGCGTTGAGGGCGAGTGCGCCCGGAGCCGGCGAGCGGAGCGGCCTACTGGCCGTGAGCACGGCGGTGAGGACGTAAACCGCCCTCAACGCAACTGAGCACCGCGTTACGGGCCTCGGCGGCCTAGGCCCGACCGCTCGTATACTGCGTCGATGACTTCCATGTTCGCGATGGAGTCCGAAAGCGGCAGTTCCGGCCGTCCCAGGCGCACCGAATCCAGGAACGACCACAACTGATAGGTATAACTCGTCTCGCCGCGGACCTTCTCCTTGACGATCTTTTGCCGGTCCGGGCCCCCCGCCTCTTGGCCCGAGCGCACCTCCAGCAGGTGATACAGGCTCGGCATGAAGGGGTTCACCACCCGCATCTCGCCCCGCTGACCCACCACCCGCGCCCCCGCCCCGATCAGCCGACGCGAGAGCAGCGAGCAGGTGATCTTCCCCGTCACCCCCCCGTCGAATTCGAACTCCGCCGTCATGTACCGGTCCACCCTTTTCGACCACATCCCGGCCTGCGCGCTGACCACCCGCGGCTCCGACCCGGCAAGGTAGCGCAAGAGATTGATCGCATAGCTGCCCACGTCCATCGTCGCCCCCCCCGACAGGTCCAGGCGATAGCGGATGTTCCCGGGCAGGAGCAACGGGATGCACAGCTCGGTCTCGATGTGCCGGAGCGCCCCGATCGGGCCCTTTTCGCCCAGCTCGATCAGCGTCTTCATGCGCCGACACAGGGGATGGAAGCGATAGTGGAACGCCTCCATCAGCACCCGCCCGCTTTCCGCCGCCGTCGCCGCCATGCGCCGCGCCTCGTCGGCGTTCGAGGCCAGCGGCTTCTCGCACAGGACGTGCTTGCCCGCCCGCAGCGCCTTTTCCGACCACTCGCAGTGCAGGCTGTTCGGCAGCGGGATGTAGACCGCCCCGATCTCGGGGTCTGAAAGCAAATCCTCGTAGCGCCGGTGCACCACGGGAATATCGTACCGGCGGGCGAAGTCCCGCGCCCGGGTCTCGTCGCGGGCGGCGATGGCGTGGATGGCCACCCCGGGGGTCCGTTGCGCCGGTCGCAAGAGCGCCATGGGGACGATGCGGGCGGCGCCCAGAATGCCAATCTTCAGCGGAGAATCGTTGTTCTTGAGTGGGTTGTCTGACATGGGCATGCTGGCCCCATGGTCGCACAGGAAGGGGCCCTTTGGGGGCCGCTACTTCCGCGCCAGGTAGCTGATGCACGAGTCGCTGGTGTCGGCGCCAATCAGCCGCCCCGACAGGTCGTAGGCCTCGGCACCGGGGAGAAAGCCGACGCTCTCCAGTTGCCGCCGCATGTTTCGCAGGCTCACGTAGTAGATCATCGTGGCGTAGTCGTGGCACAGGTCGTTTATCACCGAGTACTCCGGGCTGCGCCGGTCGTGCTTGCTGTAGCGCCGGTGGTTGTAGGCCCGCACCGCGCTGGTCCTGGCGAAGCGCCACATGCGCAGCGCCATGCGCAGCGGGTTTGGCGAAAGTTCCAGCGGCGGCAACTGCATCCCGCGCCGGTGATCCGGGCTGTCCTGGTTGTGGTTCGAGAAAAGGAATGCCCCGCCGCGCCACAGCACCCGGCGCACCTCGCGCAGGATCTGCATGCGGTCCTCGTGGCCGACCATGCCCAGGCCGTTGCAGGTGAAGGTTACCAGAAAGAAGCTCTCGTCGGGGAAGCGGGACAGGTCCCGGGCGTCGCCGAACTCGAAGCGCACCCCGGGGTACTTCCGCTTGCAGGTCTCGACCATTTTGGGCGTGTAGTCCAGGCCGACATAGTCCCGGCTGATGGTCAAAAGCGGCTCGACCGTGCGCCCGCCGCCGACCCCCAGGTCGAGAATGGGTTTGCCCTGGGCCTCGCCCCGGATGCGATCCCACAAAACCTGCTCCGCCGGCCAGATCTCCTGGTTCCGGGCATAGCGCGCCACCGCCTCGGGGGTGCGCATGGTGGTCTGGTTCAACTGATCGATGATCGGAAGAGATTCGCCGTGCATGCCACCCTTGTAAGCGCAAAAATGTCCCTGGCAAGCCCCAGGTGATTCCTGTCAGAATCAACCCATGTCGATGCTGAAGAACGGCCCGGCCGCCGCCGGGATGCTTGTCGCTGTCTGCCTGTCTTTTCTGGCCCGGGCACCGGCCCTGGCCTGCGGGCCCGCCAAGGAAGACGCCACCGCCGATCGCGACCATGACGGCGTCCCTGACACCTGGGACCACTGCCCCGACAGGGCCGGCCCCCTGGCCAACCTGGGCTGTCCCGATCGCGACGAGGACAACGACGGCATCATCGACCGCCTCGACTACTGCCCCAGCGTCCGGGGCAGCGCCGACAACCACGGCTGTCCCGATGCCAGCACCCCGGGCACCGCGGCACAAAAGCTGGATGTCGGCACTTTGTCCCCGCAGTCGCAGTCGCCGCAGCCGCCCCAGGTGCGCATCAGCGGCACGCACCTCGCCTTTTCCGAACCCATCTCCTTCGATCCCGGGCTCGACACCCTGACCCCTGCCGGGCAGGCCCAGGTGGAGGCCGCTGCCCAGCTGCTCAATGCCCGCCCAGAGTTGCGGCAGCGCAACCTTACCATCGAGGGCCACGTCGACGAGCCGGGGAACACCGCCGCGCAGGCCAAGGACCTTTCCCGCCGCCGCGCCGAGGCGGTGAAGAAGCTCCTTTCGCGGCTCGGCGTGGCCCCCGATCGCCTGCGCACACAGGGGTACGGCTACACCCGCCTCCTGGACCGCAGCGAGACCCCCGCCGCCCAGAAGATCAACAACCGCATCGAAATCGTCTTCAGCGAATAAACCCACGGCGTCATCCCTCGCGAAAAAACATCGCTTCTCCCGTGACCCCGACGACTGGGCAGAGCCGGCCCGGGACGTGTCACCCGCGGTCAAAAAAACCTGACTTCTCCCGCGGACCCCGACGACTGGGCAGAGCCGGCCCGGGAAGCGTCACCCGCGGTCAAAAAAACATCACTTCTCCCGCGGTGAGTTCGACCCGCGGGTCGCTCGCCAGATCGCCCATGCGGCGGCACGGACGGGGGGCGTTCTCCCGGGCCGCCGAAAGCGCCTCCTGCACCGCCTGCCTGGGGTCCATCCCGCCGGGTTCACCCGCCTCGACCTTGGACCCCAGCCGCTGCAAGAATTCCGTCAGGATCGCCGCGTTGTGCCCGACCATGTCCTCCAGCGACCGCAGGTCCTGGGCCATCCGGTCCTGGAACTGCAAGTGGGTCAGGATCTCTCCCGACCCCGTGAGCAGCCGCTCCACCCGCTCCTGGCTCTCGGAAAGCGCCTGGTGCATGGTCTTCTGCGTCTGGTCCGACGCCGTCTGGAAGCGCGATACCTGCACGAACTGCTGCTGCGAAAAAGCCTCCGTCATCCCCAGAAGGGCCTGCGCGTTCTGCGTGATCATCGGCATGTATTCGCCCAGCCGATGGGCCAGATCGGCGATCGACCGGTTGGCCTTCTGCACGTCGTGGGACAGGTCGCGCATCTGGTTGGCGATCACCGCGAAGGCGGCCCCCGCCGTGCCCATCCGCACCGACTCGATCTGCCCGTTGATGGTCAGGATGCGGGCGGAGTCGGAGATCCTGCCGATGGACTCGGCGAAGCTGGCGATCTCCCGGGACAGGTGCTGCGATCGCTCCGCCACGTCGCTCTGCTGGCGCAAGAGCGCCACCGCATCCTGGCAATAGCGCGACTGGTGCAAAATGACCTCGGCGGCGATCTCCCGCTCGCCCCCCGTCCGGTCTTGCAGGGTGCGCAGATCGCCGACGTGCTGCCGCGCCTCGTGGTTGATGCTGGTGAGGTTTTGCGCAGCCGCCATGATCTCGGTCTCGGACAGGCCCAGCGCCCCCTCGATGATCTGGTTGATCCGCGCCTTGAACCGCTCCTGCTCCTCGGCCACGGCCACGGCCAGTTGCTGGATGAGGCTTCCGTTCATGTCATTCACGGCCGCGCTTTTTCGCTAGGAGACTACCGCCCGCCGCCCTTACGGCGGTCTTGCGGCGCCAGGACCTGGGCCACGTTTTCGTACTCGCGCTGCTTCTGCTCGTCCAGGGTGGAAAGCGCGCTTTTGGCGCGCAGCGGGTCGATCGCCTCGCCTGCATGGGCATCCACGATGGTTTGCAGCAGTTCCTCCTGCTTGCCGGCAGAAAGGACCTCCGCCGCCCGCCGCTTGCCGCGCTTCTTGCCGGTGTCGGTCTTGGCGATCCCCACCGCTTTCTGCTTCTGCTCCATCTCCAGCACCGGCTTCCAGATGGCCTGGAGCCGCTTCTGCTTGTCGGTAAAGGGCAGGCCCGGCGCGGGCAGGTAGGCCTCGATCCGGCTTTTGATAAAGTCGCGCTGCTTGCGCAGGAGCGCCCCCACCACCGCCCGGCTGTCTTCGGTGTCCGCCCCGACCTCCACTGCGGCGCCGAGCACGCCGAACATCGGACCCAGCTTGTTCAGTTTTTCTTCAAACGCCACCGGCGTGACCCCGGCGCGTTTTAGCAGCACCTCGGGGGCCGCTGGCAGCACCACCACCATCACCCGGGCCAGGGTCGACACCCGGGGGTCCACCTGCAAGAGCAACGTCTTTTCGCCGGGCAGGTCCGCGGCCACCGTGTCATCGACGCCCAGGCCGGCGACCAGCCGGGCGATGTCGAGCGCCGCCTTGCTCACCAAAAGGGCCGGCTGGCGCAGCGCCCGGCGATCCGGGTTCGCCCCCCCGGGGACCGGCGGCAGGGCCGCAAAAAGCGGTGCGGTCTTGCCGCGCACGATCGGGGTAGGTACGGTCTTTATCTTCATGTCGATCCGTTTCTTTTATTGAAGTCGTCGGCTATCGCCGGCAATCGCCGCATGCGCCGCCGGTCGTGGGTCATGCGCCGCCCACTTTTGGCTTGCTGGAGCGGTGCTTCCTGATGAGCATCGGCTTGCCCGGGCTGGCCTGCCGCCCCGGCTTGTTCTTCGTCGTCCCCGCGGCCCCGGTCGGCTTCTTGGCCGGGACTTTTGCCAAAACCCCCGTCGAGGGCTTCGGCAGCGGGCTGCCCTTCAGGGTCTGCACACCGGCGATGACCCCCTGCTGCGCCAGGGACAGGGCCAGCTTCTGCTGGTGCCGCGCCATCTGCCGCCCGGCCCGCGCCTTGGCGCCCTGCACCTGGTCCTGGACCTTCAGGCGGATCTTCTCCACCGGGGCCACCACCGCCCGCACCACCCGGCGATCCTCCTCGGCCGTCAGCGGGTCCACTTCGATAGCGTCCGCCGCCGCCGTAATGAGGTCCATGTCCCCGGACAGGTCCGCCGCCACCAGCATGGTCCCCTTGCGGCCGATATCCGTCGCCTGCCCCGTCGAGTCCTCCATCTGGACCAGCGCCGTGTCCATCTGGAAGAGTGCCGGCATGATCGTCGGGTCCACCCCGATCTCCTTCATCAGGTCCGCGGCCATCTTCACCATCTCCGCGTAGCTGGCATTCAGTTCCATCTCCTGCAGCGAGGGCGGGTCGCCCACCTCCGCCCGCTCGCTCTGGGAAAGCGTCACCAGGTCCGCCTGGTCCCGGGCCTGGTAGATGCCCTGGCTGCGCCGCCGTATCTCGTCCGGCCCCGGAATGGTCCCCTGCGTTGACCCCCCCGCCGAGGGAAGTACCTGCCCCAGCAGCCCGCTGGTCGTGTTGTCCGTCGTGTGCGTCTGTTCCATGTTGGTTTTTCCCGTGCTCGTCCTCTTCAGCTTTAATGGATGACAGATCCGCGGCGGCGGCACCAGCCCTTTTCGCCGGATTTGTGTTCAGGAAAGGACCCTGGTGTACAGATTCGCTACGCCCTGTGCAAGACCTGCACGGGTGGCTATTGCACCCAGGGTGCCGGCGAAGATCGCCTGCAGGCTGCGCTGTGCGTCGAGGACGAAGCTGGCCGAGGGGGCCTTCTTCGGGGCCCGTGTCCGAGGCGAAGAAGGCTCGCCGGCAGCGGTGGCCGCCGACTTTCGCGCCAGGCGATCGTGTTTCCGGGCTACTTTTTCGCCGTGTTCCTGCCGATCGCGCAGCGCCTTCTCCGGGGCGATCATCGCCCGGCGGCGACGTTCGGCGTTCGGCGTGGGGAAGCCGGCGTTCCGGTCTTCGCGCACGTGCAGCACCACCTGAAAGCACGCCTTCACCGCGTCGGCGCGGTCGAGCAGCGCCAGATCGGTGGCGTGGTCCGCCAGGCGGTGCAAAAGATCGCCCAGGCAGGACAGGGCCAGCGAGCGATGAAGGCGCCCCTTTACCTCGCCGGGGCACAGGGAAACATCCGGGAAGATCTCCGGCTCCCGAGACAGGGCCTCGGCGGTGGTCCACACCAGGTCGATGCCATGGACGAAGGTGTAGCCCGAGAGCGCCATGCGTTCGCCGGGAGTCAGGCGCACGCCGGGCAGGCAGCGGGTGGCGCGGGCCACCTGCCACAGGCAGCGGAACACGTCCTTCACGGCAAAGTCGGGGTCGGTGGGGTCGATTTCGCGATCGGCGATCGTCATGCCCCGTTCATCGGCACGCGATCGGAAGGACTTGAGGGGGCGGGAAAAGAACCAGGATGGCAGCGTGACCCGGGCATAGAATAAGGAGAGGGGCGGGCATAAGGAGAAGGCGGCGCAGGGGCCCTCCTTTAATAGATGGGGCCGGCAGGGGCCCTGCGATGGGACCGGCGCCTTGGGCGGGCGGACCTCTTTACCCTGACGAGCTTCCTTTCTGCTTCCTCGATCTCGGAACTGGCCCGGGCCAGGCCCGCGCCGACTTCAGCGCCTCCCGCAGCTCGTGCAGTTTGTCCAGGTCCTTCCGCTCGATCTGGGCCCGCCGATTCGCCGTCAGTTCCACCCCGAGTAGCTCGCACATGTCGGCGATCCCCAGGCGCAGGCTCTCTTCCCGGCCCAGGCGCTCGCCCTTTTCCTGGCCCA
>JBBRLA010000037.1:0-23514 GCA_038231615.1 Polyangia bacterium
CGAGCTGGGACAGGACGCGTTCAACAACCTGAACGCCCGGGTGCTGATGATGGCCGCCAAGCCGGGGTCGCAGCCGGTGGATCTGGGGGCGCTCAACGACAATGGCGCCCTGACCAACTCGTGGCCGCGCTTCAACCCCATTTCCAGGTCCGCAAATCCAGGCTGTTGGCTTCGCGATGTCCTGAAGGGTCGGGCTGGCAGCCAGTCATGGCCTTCTGGCAGCCAGTACGATCTTGCCCTTGCGGCCAGTGAGCCCCACCTTTGGACATATCCAGCGTGGGCAGGTCCGCCCCCATCTTAGCCAGCCACGGCTACATTACCCAGGAGCCATCATGCATCGTTTCTTGTTAGGAACCGTTCTCATCACCCTCACCTTGATCGGGTGCGCCCATGACAAAGATGTCAAACAGGACGATACCAGCATGGCTGCCCCGATGGCAGCCCCAGCGGCATCCACCCAGGCATCGGCCCCTGCCCCTGGCTGCACCGGTGATCAGGCATGTGGGGCGAAACAGCTTTGCCTGAACAGCCAGTGCGCCGACATTACGGCGAATATGGCGGAGTGCGGAGTCATGCGCCTGCACTTCGCATACAACGCGGCCGATATCAAAGACGAGGACAAGCCCAACCTGGATCGGATGGGGCGCTGCTTGAACGCCGAACGCCAGATGACGGTGACCATCGAGGGCAATGCCGACGAGCGCGGTTCAGAGGATTACAACGCCACCCTGGGCGAAAAGCGGGCCTTCGCGGTGTCGAATTATCTTCAGACCAAGGGGGTATCGGACACCCAGCTCAAGACGGTGAGCTATGGCAAGGACAACCCGCGCTGCATGGAGCACGACGAGGCCTGTTGGGCCAAGAACCGTCGCACGGCGATCAAGCCCAAGGATACCGGCAGCCGGCCCAGCTCGGCCGCTTCCTCCAAGCGGGGCCGCAAAGGTGCGGAAGCTCCCCATGATAACGGGCAGTCTTCGATAGGCAGCAGCGGGCTGACGTCTCCGAATAACCAGTGATTCCAGGCTCAATAGGACAACAATCCAAGCTGTGTCGTCACCTGATGAAGGGGCAGCCGCCGCCGGGCCGCCGCATCGCCGGGGTGCCCGGGAAGTCCGTCTGCCTGTCGCACGCGGTGCGCTCGGTGATCGGGGGCCTGACCCCGCGCCAAGAAGCTGAGGACCCCCTGGCTAGGCAAGAGCCCGGCAGGGCAAATCACGTCGCAGGCCCCGCAGCCAGTGCACCACCGCGCCGCGGCCTGCATGGCAGCTGACTCCTGCATCCCGGCGCCCTGCATCCCGGCCGCCGCCAGCACCAGCACATGGGGCGAGATCGGATGCCCCCGCAGCGCCTCCGGGCAACCCTCCGTGCACAGCTGGCACCCCGAGCAGATCGAAGCGGCGCTTGGCAGCCACTCGGCCAGCGGCCGGCGCAGGCGGCGCACCAGTTCGTGGGCGGCCGGCAGAATGAGCAACATCTCCTCGTCCTCCGGCAGGGGTTCCTCGGGGTCGCAAAGCCGCCCCCCGGGCGCCCCTCCCGCGATGGCCACCCAGGCCGCGGGGGTGGCCCCGCCCCGCCGTGCGACCAGATCCGCCGGGGTTTCGCCCGGAGAAAGGGACAACACCCCCGGGTTCGCCACCGCGCCAGCCACCGTGCACAACCGTCGCGGCGGCTCGCCCAGGAGCGCCGCCGCCGCCCGATCGAGCAGCCTGGTGCCCACCACCCAGGCCCGCCCCGCGGCCCCGGGCACATCCAGGTCCGGCTGCGACGGCCACATCGGCGGCGTCCTGAGCACCTCGATGCTCCCCTCGCCAACCACCCGCGCCACGGCCTGCTGCACCGCCGCCTCCCGCGTCACCACCGCCATCCGCGGGGCCGCCACCGCCAGCGCCAGCGCCCCGAGCCCCGTCATCAGGTATTCCCCGTAGATCAGCCCCATCGTTCGCGCCGTCTGCCCCAGCGGCGGGTCCCCCGAAAGATCCCCGATCACCACCCGAAGGCGGCCGGGTCGCTCGTCGATCCACCGGGGCACGCGGATGCCAGCTTGGGCCAGGCGCCCGCGCAAAAGCCGAGTCTGCGCCGCGCCCTCTTCGCCCAGCCGCGCGGCCACGACGACCGGCAGATCGTCAGCCAAAACGATCGGCACATCGCTAGCCCGGCTGGCCGTCACCGAAGTAGACCTCCTCGTAGGGGCAGGAGCAGTCTCGCTCCCTGGGTTCGATGTACTCCACTATCTTCCCCTCGTAGTTGCGCAGGAGCAGCCGGTCCACCCCGTGGGTCAAAAGATAGTTCGGTCCGATGGGGATCTTTCCACCCCCACCCGGGGCATCGATCACCAAGTGCGGCATGGCCATCCCCGTCACCCGGCCCCGGAGCTGGTCCATGATCTCGATCCCCGCCCCCACCGGGGTGCGCAGGTGGTCCGTGCCAAAGACCGGGTCGCCCTGGAAAAGATAATAGGGGTGCACCCGCATGCGCAAGAGGCCCCGGAACAGCGCCTCCATGGTCCGCGCCGATGAATTCACCCGGCGCAGCAGCACCGCCTGGTTGCCCAGGGGGATGCCCGCGTCGGCGAGCTGCTCGCAGGCGCGCTTCGCCTCGGGGGTGATCTCCTTGGGGTGGTTGAAGTGGACGTTGATGTACAGGGGATGGTAGCGGCGCAGCATCGCGCACAGCTCGGCGTCGACCCGCATGGGCAGGCACACCGGCACCCGGGTGCCGATGCGAATGATGTCCACGTGGGGAATGGCCCGCACCCGGGCGACAATCCCCTCCAGCTTGTCCGTCGAAAGCGTCAGCGGGTCCCCACCGGAGATGAGCACGTCGCGGATCTGCTTGTGGGCGGCGATGTACCCGATGGCCTGGTCCAGTTCGTCGCGGGAGATCGGCGACTCCTGACCCACCAAGCGGCGGCGGTTACAGTGGCGGCAGTAGATGGCACAGCGGTCCAGGGCCAGGAGCAGCACCCGGTCGGGGTAGCGGTGCACCAGGCCCGTCACCGGCGACAGGGCGTCTTCTCCCAAGGGGTCGCGGTACTCGCCCTCGCTCTTTTGGACCTCGTGCGCGGTGGGGATGACCTGCATGCGCACCGGGCAGAAGGGGTTCTTCGGGTCGACCAGCGACATGTAATAGGGGGTGATGCCGATGCGGAAAAGGCCCGGGGCGGCCTGCACCCCGCGGCGCTCCGAGTCGCTCAGTTCGACCAGCGATTCCAACTCCTCCAAAGAGGTGACGCGGTGCTTGAGCTGCCAGCGCCAGTCGTCCCACTGCGCCGCCGTCACCTGGTCTTTCTGGATGGCGGGCCGGATGACGGGCTGCGGGGCCCCGGCGTGTTCGCTGACCTCGGAGACGACCAGGGGCAAGCGGCGCGACGAGGCGAGAGACAACGACATGAGCATGGCCTACCCGATGGAGCGCCACAAGTCAACCTCGATCCGTCGGCCCGGGCGCGGCGGGCGATCCCTTTGTGGGCGGTGCGATCGGGTGCAGAATCATCTGGATGGCGCCGCCCTATTCGCTCCTCATCTTCGACCTGGATGGCACGCTGGTCGATTCGGCCCCCGACCTGTGCACGGCGCTGGGCCTGGCGCTGGCCGAGTTCGGCCTGCCGCCGCCCTCCCTTCCCGATGCCCGCGCCATGATCGGTGAGGGACAGCGGGTGCTCATCGAACGCGCCCTGCACCACGCGGGCGGGGCGGCCGGGTTGCTGGAACCGGTGCTGGTCCGCTTCCGCGCCCACTACAGCGATCATCTGATCGAACACACCCGTTGCTACCCCGGCGTCGAGGACACCCTGAAGGCGCTGTGCGCCCCTTCGGCCCCGGACTTCGTCTTCTCCATGGGCGTGGCCACCAACAAGCCGGGGCACTGGGCCCGGCACATCGTGAGCGCCCTGGGTATCGGTGCGGGGTTTCAATGGGTCCTGGGCGAGGACGACGTGGGCCGGCGCAAGCCGGACCCGCTGCTGGTCCACGAGATCTGCCGCCTCGCCGACATCCCCCCCGAGCGGACCCTGTACATCGGCGACAGCGCCATCGACATGGCCACCGCCAGGGCCGCCGGGGCGACCATGGCCCTGTGCACCTATGGGTACCTCGACCCCGAGACCCGGGCCGCCCTGGCAGAGCAGCGGTCCCCGCGCCCGGCCTACCTGCTGCCCCGCTTTCCCGACCTCTTGCCCATCCTGGGCCTGCCCGACCTGCCGACTCTGCCGGACAGGACTTTGTGATATACTGCCATTTCCCCACCCATGCCCACGGACGACCGCCTTTCGGGCGAAGTATCAAGCCCCTTTCCTCTGCTGGACGAGGTCGATCCCCTCGGCATGACCGGTGTCTCCAGGGCCGCGGGCCGCGCCCGCAGTCCGCACACCGCCAGTCTGAACCTGTCCCTGCAGCGCGGCGATGCGGTGGGCCGTTACGTGGTGCTGGAGCGCCTGGGCGCAGGAGGCATGGGGGTGGTGTACGCGGCCTATGATCCCGAGTTGGACCGCAAGATCGCCCTCAAGCTGCTGCACACCGATAGCGCCCCCGGTACCGAGAGTCCAGTCCGAGGGCGGCTTTTGCGCGAGGCGCAGGCGATGGCCCGCCTCTCGCACCCCCACGTCATCACCGTGCACGACGTGGGCACCTTCGGCGACGAGGTCTTTGTCGCCATGGAGTTCGTCGACGGCTCGACCCTCTCGGAGTGGCTGCGGGGCCGGCCGCCGCTGCCGGAGATCCTCGACATCTTCCTTAGCGCCGGCAGAGGGCTCGCGGCGGCCCACGCCGCCGGGCTGGTCCACCGGGACTTCAAGCCGGACAACGTGCTCCTCGGCAAGGATGGCAGGGTGTGCGTCGCCGACTTCGGCCTGGCCCGGCCACAGCCACCCTCCCTGTCGAGCGCCTCTTCCGGTAGTGCGCCCGCGCCCGTCGAACCGGCGGCGACCCCGCCCGCCCCTGCCGAGACGGCCGCTCCCATCGCCGCGCTGGAAGCACTCCTGTCCGGCCCCGAGGGCAGGCGGGCCCTTTTCCCGCTTACCCGCACCGGCCTGATGATGGGCACCCCGGCCTACATGTCCCCGGAGCAGTTCCTCGGACTTTTGGCCGACGCCCGCACCGATCAGTTCAGCTTCTGCGTGGCCCTCTACGAGGCGGTCTACGGCGAACGCCCCTTCGCCGGGGACAACATGGTACACTTGTCGCAGCGGGTGCTGGCGGGGCAGATTGAGCCTCCGCCCAGGGACAGCCGCGTCCCCGCGTGGCTGCGCCGCCTGCTCCTGCGCGGGCTCAGCACCCGGCCGGAGTATCGCTTCCCCTCGATGGAAGCGCTGCTCCTTTCCCTGAACCGCGGGGTCGAGCACCGGCCGCGGCGCCAGCGCCTGGTCGCAGCGATGGGTTCTGTATTGCTCATCACTGGGACCCTGTGGTACTCTCACTACCGCGGCACCCAGATCGACCCCTGCGGCGGCGCCGAGCTGCGCCTGGCCGGGATCTGGGACGACCCGCGCAAGGACCAGGTCAAGGCCGCCTTCTCCGCCACCAACACCCCCTACGCCGGGCACGCTTTCTCCACGGCGGCCGCGTCGCTCGATGCCTACGCCCAGGCGTGGACCAGCACCTACACCGAGGCGTGCCGCGCCACCCGGCAGCGGGGCGAACAGTCCGAGGAACTCCTGGACCTGCGCATGCAGTGCCTCTCCGATCACCTGAAGGAACTGGAGGCGCTGGCCATCCTTTTCACCAAGGCCGACAAGACCATCGTGGAGAAAGCCCTCCTGGCGACCCAGGGGCTCTCGGGGCTGGACCTGTGCAGCGACACCCGTTCGCTGCGTTCCCAGGTGCGCCCGCCCGCGGATCCGACGACCCGGGCCCGGGTCGAGGCGGTGCGCGCCGACCTGGCCACCGCCAAGGCCATGAAGCACGCCGGCAAGTTCCCCGACGGTCTGCGCCTGGCCGAGGCGGCCCAGGCCACCGCCGCGAGCCTGGGCTACCGTCCCATCGAGGCCGAGGCCCTTTACCTTCTGGGCGACATCCAGGGGGAGGCCGGCGATCTGCGCGGGGCCGAGAAAAACCTCTCGGAGGCGGTGTGGGCCGCGGAGGCCGGGCACCATGAGAAGGTGGCCGCGAGGGCCGCGGCGCGGCTGGTGCAGATCGTCGGCTCGTTCGAGGCCCGCTACAAGGAGGGACGCCAGTGGGCACGCCACGCGGCGGCCTACATCGAGGGGGTGGGCGGGGACGAGCAGTTGGAAGCCAAACTGCACAATTGTCTGGGGGTGCTGAGCAGCGCCGAGGGGAACTACGACGAGGCGCTGGACCATCACCTGAAGGCCCTGGCCTTGCGCGAACGGCTGAACGGCCCCGACCATCCCGTGGTGGCCGAGTCGCTGAACAACCTGGGCGAGGTGTATCGGCAAAAGGGCAAGAAAGACGAATCGCTGCGCGCCCACGAGCGGGCGCTGGCCATCTGGAAGAAGGCGCTGGGCCCGGAGCACCCTCAGGTGGCCAGGTGCCTGGACAACATCGGCCAGGAACTGCTGGCGCGGGGCGAGAAGGACGCCGCGCTTCTAGACATCGAGCAGGCGTTGCGCATTCGCGAGAAATCGCTGGGTCCGGAGCACCCCGATGTGGCGCTCTCGAAGCTGCACCTGGGCGAAGCGCTGAAGGCGCTGGGCCGGTATCAGGAGGCGGTGGGACCGATCGAGGGCGCGCTGACGTTGTTCGAGAAGGCGCTGGGACCGCGGCATCCGCGGGTGGTCGAGGCGCTGGTCAATGAAGGGGAGGTGTACCTGGGCCTTTCGCAGATGCAAAAGGCCCGGGCGCTGCTCCAGCGGGCGCGGACGCTGTGCCTGGAGGGAGTGTGCGATCCGGGTCAGGAAGGACGGATCGACGGCCTTCTGCCTGCGCCCCCATCGGATCACCGCCACCGGACGACGCGACCCCCTCCGATAACCCGGCCGAGCCGATGAATGATAGGTTCGCGGTCATGGATGTGCCGTCCGCCCCCCGCGAGCCGTCTCTCTCGCCGCGCACCGGAGTGCTGGCCGCGCTTTTCCTGGGCTACATCGGCATCTACCTGTGCCGCAAGAACCTCCCGGTGGCGGTGCCGCTGCTTCAGGACGCCTTTCACGCGAACAAGGAACAGGTCGGCTGGCTGCTCAGCTTCAGCACCCTGGCCTATCTTGCGGGGAAGCTGACCGGGCCCTTCACCGATCGCATCGGCGGGCGCCGTGGCTTCCTGCTCTCCCTTTTCGGGGTGGCCCTTTTCTCCGCCGCAGGGGTACTGGCGCCGGGACTCTTCCTGCTGACCGTGGTCTACAGCCTGAGCCGCTTCTTCGGCGCCATCGGCTGGGGCGCGATGATGAAGCTGGTGCCGACCTGGTACCACAAATCGCACCTGGCCACGGTGGTCGCCATCCTCAGCCTGTCCTATGTGTCCGGCGGGAGCGGCGCGACGCTGCTGGCCAGGCAGGTGATCCACCAGGGCGGGGGGTGGCGGGCGGTGCTGGGGGTGCCCTCCCTGGTGCTGATGGGCATCCTTTTGATCGGCTTGGTCCTGGTCCGCAAGGGGCCCCTTTCTGCTGCCTCCCCGGGCCAGGGCCCGGGGAAGAAGCACGGCGCCGCGGGCCCATCTTTGGGCGTTCTTTTGCGGCGCCCACAATTCATCATCGTATGCCTGCTGAGCTTCACCCTGACCCTCTTGCGCGAGGCCTTCAACAACTGGAGCATTGACTTTTTGGCCTCGATGGAACGCGGGGGTGCTCACGGCGCGGGGGTGCTGGCAACCGCTGCCTTGAGGTCCATCTCGTTTGACCTGGCCGGCGGAGTCAGCATCCTCTTGATGGGCGTGGTCTACGACCGGGTTCCGCCCGCCCTACGGCGCTGGCTCATCGCCGGCATCCTGGGACTTTTGGCCGCGCTGATCCTCTTGCTCCATCCCCTGATGAAGGCGGATCCTGCCCGCGGGGCCGCTCTGGTGGGGCTGGTGGGCCTGCTCATCTATGGTCCCTACAGCCTGCTGGCCGGTGTCTTCGCCATCGAGAGCGGCGGGCAGGATCTGGCCGCCACCGCTTCGGGCATCATCGACGCGGTGGGCTACGCTGGCGGCTTCCTGGCCGGCGGGCTCCTCGGGCGGCTCCTGGACCTGGGAGGCTATCCGCTCGGCTTCCGCTGCCTGGCCGGGATCACCCTGGTGGCTGCGGTCATCTCGCTGGGACTGCGCCCGTCGCCTCGCCCCGAAAGCTGATCCTTTCCGCGGCCGGCGTTCACCCAAAGCCGCGCTCGTGCTACGCTGACCCGATGGACCCTCGCCCCAATCACAACACCCTCACCGCCCGCTACGAGCACGCCCCGTACCAGAGCCACGCATGCCTGCACTCGCACCCGGCGAACCTGGCGGCGGTGGCGATGCTCCTGGGACTGTCCCCGCCCAAGGTGGCCGGCTGCCGCGTGCTGGAGGTGGGCAGCGGCACGGGCAGCAACCTCCTGCCCATGGCAGAGGACCTGCGCGACGCGGAGTTCGTGGGGATCGACCTGTCCGCCCGGCAGGTGGAGATGAGCCAGGCCGCCGCCGATGCGCTGCACCTGGGCAACGTGAAGTTCCTGAAGCTCGACCTGATGGAGGCGACACAGGAGCTGGGACAGTTCGACTACATCATCGCCCACGGGCTCTACGCCTGGGTGCCGCCGCCGGTGCGCGAGCGGCTGCTCCAGTTGTGCCGGGAGCACCTTTTGCCCGAGGGCCTGGCCTATATCAGCTACAACACCTTGCCGGGGTGGTATTTCCCGCAGATGCTGCGGGATTTCTTCCAGTTCCATGGACGGGACGTCGGCGACGACCCCGCCGCCGAGGCCGAGGCCGCGGAGGAGGCGCTGAAGCTCCTGCTCGAAGGAATCAGTCCCAAGAGCCCGAACACGGCGCGGGTGCTGCACGCCTATGCCCGGGAGTACCAGGACCATCTGGGATCGCTGGGGCCGATGCGGGAATCCGCGCTGCACCACGACATCCTGGCGGACATCAACCAGCCGCTCTATTTTCGCGACTTCGCCGCCGCGGCGGAGCGCCATCAGCTCCAGTTCGTCGCCGAGGCCAACCCGGATTTTTTGGGGTTCTCCGAGGTGCCCCAAAGGGCCCAGGAGATGATGCGCCAGAGCGTCGGCAGCGTGATCGAGATGGAGCAGTACCTGGATTTCTTGCAGATGCGCATGTTCCGGCAAAGCGTGTTGTGCCACGAGGGGCGAGAGGTGCAGCGGGCGCTTTCCGCGCAGCGCCTGTGCGGGGTGCATGTGGCCTCGCGGCTGCGCCCAGCGTCGGCGCGGCCGGACCTGGAGACGCCGCTTCTGGAACGCTTCACCGGATCCGGGGACGTGGCGGTGACGTCGAACCACCCGATGAGCAAGGCGGCGCTCTGCGCGCTGGCCCAGGTGCGGCCCGGGGCGGTGGAGTTCACCGAACTCTTGCGACGGGCGCGGGCGCTGCTGAAGCAAGCGCCGCAGGAAGGGGACGCGGACGGCACCTGCGAGGACGCCCAGGAGCTGATGCGGCTCTTGCTGCGGGTGACCAGTCAGCGGCGGGACCTTGTGCGGCTGCGGGCGGCACCGCCGCGGGCTGTGGCGGCACGGGCGGGCGAGACGCTGACCGGGCGCCTGATGGCGCGGGCGCAGGCGGCGGGGAGCGCGACGGTGACCAACTTCTACCACGAGACGGTGACGCTGGAGCCGATGGCGCGGTGGGCGATGCAGCGCCTGGACGGGACGCGGGGGCGGGCGGAGCTTCTGGCCGAGCTTTATCAGATGGAGGCGGCGGGGAAGATCAAGATCGCCGCCGATCAGATCGGGCTGGGCGAGACGCGGGGGGTACTGGAAAAGGACCTGGACGAGTGCCTGCGGACGCTCTCTGACGAGGCGTTGCTGGCGGAGTCCCGGCCGGGGCCGCCGTAGGAGGCGCGGGGCTACGCGCTTGCGTTCGCGTTCGCGTTTTCTATCCGGACGCTCTTGATCACGTCGCCGGCCTTGATCTTGTCGATGACGTCCAGGCCCTCGACGACCCTGCCGAAGACGGTGTGCTTGCCGTTCAGGTGGCTGGCGTTGCGGGCGTTGTGGCAGATGAAGAATTGCGACCCGCCGGTGTTCAGCCCGGCGTGGGCCATGGAGAGCGAGCCGCGGTCGTGGACCTGCTTTGCCCCCTTGGTCTCGCATTCGATGTGGAAACCCGGGCCGCCGGTGCCCCAGCGGGACTTCTCGCTTTCATGGGCGGTCAGGGGATCGCCGCCCTGGATGACGAAGTCAGCGATCACCCGGTGGAAGCGCAGCCCGTCGAAGTAGGGCCGCTTCACTTTCTGCCCGGTCTTGGGGTCCTTCCACTCCTTGGTGCCACTGGCCAGGCCGACGAAGTTGGCCACCGTGTTGGGCGCCGCGTCGTCGTAAAGCTCGGCCACCATGGTGCCCTTGTCAGTCTCGATGATCGCCTTCTGCATGGGAGTCTCCTTGGTTGGGTCAGGTTGCATCATATCGCGGTCAGCGCCGCCGCGGGAGAGAGGCGCGCCGCCGCTTTCGCGGGAAGGTACGCCCCGATCACGCAGGCCGCGACCGAGAAGCTCATCGCCAGCACGCACAGGCCCGGCGAGAAGGAAAAATAGGTCTCCGGCTTGAACGGGAAGTCGGGCAGCATCCGCCGGGAAAACAGATCGATCCCGACAGACAGCAGGTATGACAGAAGCAGGCCCAGCCCGCCGCCGCAGAGCCCGACGGCCGCCGCCTCGGAAAGGAGCAGCACCTGGATGTCCGCTGCACTGGCCCCCACCGCCCGCATCACCCCCAGCTCGCGGCGGCGCTCGCTGACCGTGCGGTAGAAGGTGTGGGCGATGTTCACCGCCGCCACCAGCATGATGGACAGCGACACCAGAAGGAAAAGCGCCGTCAGCAGGGTCACCGCCAGCCCCGCCTGCTCGGCGCCGTTGTCCTCGATGGCGAAGCCCAGCTTGCGCACGGCATCCACCACCGCGGTGATCGATGCCCCGGGGCGGACCTCGACCGAGAGGCTGCTGTATTCCTTTTCGGCCCGCTCGCCAGCGTACTCGGCATTCCACCTTTGCACATAGGGCAGCGGCACGGTCAGGCCCAGGGGAATGGCCCGATCCGAGACCCCCACCAGCATCATGCGCCGCTGCCGCGGAGTGCCAAAGGCGCGCTGCGAAAGAAACGATTTACCCAGCTCGGCGGTGAAGGTCAGGCCGCGAAACTGCGAGAGCAGGAAGCCGCTGATGCGCGGCAGGTTGTGGGCCTTCGCGATCGAGCCATTGTAGATCTCGATGAGCAGCGGCGAGATGATCACCGGGATGGGAAGCTGGCACTGGTGGATGTCCCAGGCGCAGAAGGTGGGGGCCTGGCAGTTGGCATCTTCCGTGCAAAATTTCCCCGGCTTCTGCAGGTCCTCGAATCGCTCGGGCCCGAACTGGCCCTGCTCCTCACTGACCGAGGAGGGGTCGATGCCATCGACGATCAGCTCGGTGTAGACCGGGCGGCCGAGGAAGCGCTCGCCCCCCCAGCCGCGGGTGGGGAAAGCGATCTTCATCCGCGGGTAGACCGCCTTGACCTCGGGTCGCGCCCGCAGTGCGGACACGGCGGCCTCGTCCAGCGCCCGGGGGCCCCCCAGGCCGGCGAGGCCCCCGACGAGAGAAGAAAGGGCGCCCGCGCTGTCCAGCGACGATTTCGCCGGCACCACCGAAAGGCGGCCGGCGGGGAAGACCCGGGCCAGCACCCGGTGGCGCACCCCCGCGGAAAGGGCCAGAAAGAAGGTCAAGGAGGAGATCCCCACCACGATGCCAAAGACCGAGAGGGCGAAGGCACGCCTGCCGCGGCGGATGCTCTGGCGGACCAGGGCCAGGGCCTGCACGGCGATCATGACTCGATCTTTCCATCTGCCAGGCGCACCACCCGCTGGGCCACCTGGGAAATGCGCTCCTCGTGGGTCACCAGGATAAGGGTCAAGCCGTCCTTGTGCAGGGTCTGGAAGAGTTCGATGATCTGCTGCCCGGTGTGGGAGTCCAGGTTCCCGGTGGGCTCGTCGCAGAGCAGGAGACGCGGGCGATAGAAGAGGGCGCGGGCGATGGCCACCCGCTGCTTCTGCCCGCCGGACAGGTGCACCGGCAGGGCGGAAGCGCGCCCCGCGAGATCCACTCGATCGAGGGCCAGGGTGGCCCGGGACAGGGCCTCGCCCCGGGACAGCGGCTCCCGGGCGAAGGCGTCGGGGAGCATGACGTTCTCGACACAGCTCAGGTGGTCGAGAAGGTGGAACGCCTGGAACACCAGGCCGATCTCCTGGTTGCGAAAAAGGCTCAGCTCCCGGTCAGAGAGGCGCGACAGGTCCTTGCCGCAGCAGATGACGGTGCCCTGGTAGTCGCGGTCCAGGCCCCCGATGATGTGCAGGAGGGTCGACTTGCCCGAGCCGGAGCGACCCACCAGGGCGACCATCTCCCCGGGCTCGACGGCGAGGGAGACGCCGCGTAGGACCTCCTGCCGGTCGTAGGACTTGCGCACGTCCTTTGCGCCGACCAGGGGAAGCGAGGTCTGCAAGGCCTGGGCTGAATCATGGGCGGGGGGCATGATGAAAAGGGCCAGGAATATAACACGAATCGCGGCTACCATGCAGCCACTTGTAGCTGACCATGGTGCCGACGATGCCCAAACCGCCCCTCTTGCCGATTATGCCCATCTGGCCCAAAAGGTCTGGCCCTGCCGGCCCCTCTGACCACCAGGGTGCCTCGGATGCCTCTGACCACCGGGGCCGCTTCGCGTTGGCCCCCGCCTCGGCCGGCCACAGGGCCCGCGCCCTAGCCAAGCGGCTTCTGCCGGGTGGGGTCCGGGCCGGGCTGCGGGCCCTGTACCGCATCGCCGGGCATGCCCGCGACGAGATCGCTCTGGCCCGCGCCCGCGCCATCGCGGATGGCCGCGGCCCCGGCGACGAAGTCCGCTTCCTGCGCTACACTGTGCGCGTCGGTGATGAGGTGGGCTTCTACTGCGCCTTCAAGGACGAGTTCGTCCGGCGCATTTACCACTTCGAGAGCGAACGGCCCCGGCCCCTGATCATCGATGGTGGCGGCAGCATCGGCATGTCCACGCTCTACTTCAAGCACGTCTACCCCGAGGCGCGGGTCATCACCTTCGAGCCGGATCCGGCGATCTTCCGCCTGCTGGAAGAAAACGTGCGGAGAAACCACCTGTCGGACGTGCGCCTGGTGAACGCCGGCCTGGCCGCGGAACGGGGCACCCTGCGCTTTCTTCAAGGCGAGAGCCTCACCGGCAGGCTCAGCGCCAGCAGCGGCGCTCCGCCCATCGCGAGCGATGACCGCGGCGCTCCGCGCTTCGAAACGTCAGTGCCCGTGCCGGTGGTGACGCTCTCCGACTATCTGGACCAGGAAGTGGACTTCCTCAAGCTCAACATCGAGGGGCAGGAACTGCCGGTGCTGATGGAGGTCGAAAAGAGCGGCAAGCTTTCGCAGGTCCGCGAGCTGGTGCTGGAATACCACGGCTGGGGCGAGGGCGAACAGCGCCTGGGGGCACTTTTGACCCTGCTCGACCGGAACGGCTTCCGCTACCTGGTCCACGACTTCGACAGCGAGACCAGCGCCCATTCCAAGCCCCCTTTCCGCCGGGACGCTGGCAAGACCTGGTTCTGCCTGGTCCACGCCTTCCGGACACGTCGCTCCAAGGAGCCTGCATGAAGAAGAGAAATTTATTACCCATCCTTCTGAGCGCCCTGCCGCTGTGCGCCTGCCAGGACCGGCAGGCCTCGCCTTTTGACGGGCTGCCGGTGCACGAGATGATTGCCAGCGGGGTCAAGGCCCCCGTCGACATCTTCCGCGACGAGCATGGCATCCCGCACATCTACGGGGACAGCCTGACCGACGTGGTCTACGCCCAGGGCTACGTCATGGCCCAGGACCGCCTGGTGCAGATGGACCTTCTGCGCCACTTTGCCTCGGGCACGGTGGCCGAGTTGCTCGGCGCCCTGCAGGAAGACCTGATCGACAGCGACATCTCCATGCGTGTGCACCACCTGCGCCCCACCGCCGAGCAGGTCTGGCAGCAGATCTCGGCGTCCAGCACCGACGAGGACAAGGCGCTGGTGCAGGCCCTTTCGCGCTTCGCTGCCGGGGTCAACGCCTACATCACCGAGTTGTCCGCGGGCAACCGCACCCTGCCCACGGTGCTCAACCTGATCTACAACGTGCAGAACACCACCCCCTGGACCGAGGTGGACTCGCTGGTGCTGGCGCGGCTGCAGGCCTTCGAGCTGTCCTTCGACCCGGGCTCGGAGCTGGACCGCACACAGGCCGAGGCGATGGCGGCCAAAGTCTTCAAGGACGCCGCGGACCCGCGCAAGGGCCTGTGGGCCGACTTGTTCCGCGTGGCGCCCATCGCCGATGCATACATCCTGCCCGACGCGCAGAGCTGTGGCATGGCCGCCGGCATGACGAACCCCCCCCGGCCCTTGCCGGCAGGCAAGGCCCCCGCGGCGGTCTCCGGTTGGGCAAGGGTGCGAAAGGCCCTCTTTGGCATCGGCCTTTCGCGCGCCATCAACCAGGCCCGGGGCAGCAACAACTGGGTCGTCGGCCCCGCCCTCACCGGATCCGGCCATGCCATCGTTTCCAACGACACCCACCTGAGCCTGAGCAACCCACCGGTGTTTTACCTGTCCCACCTGGTGGTGCGTGACCAGGTCAACCTGATGGGCGTGCAGTTTCCCGGTCTTCCCGGGGTGGTGCTGGGAATGAACGACCACCTGGCCTGGGGCGCCACCGTCACCAACGCCGACGTGACCGACGTGTACCACGAGGACATCCTCGACTGCGGCGATGGGAGCCTGTGCGTGAGCTGGCGCGACCCGGCGCAGCCGGCGACCCAGAAGAAGGTCCCCCTGAAGAAGCGCGTCGAGATCATCCGCATCGGCCGCCTGGGCAAGATCGTGGACCAGCGCACCGTCACCCTGTGGGACGTGCCGCACCATGGGCCGCTTTTGCCCCATCTGAGCGGGCACGACGTGGCCGCGCCCAGGATTGGTACCCCGGAGATCTCCGTGCGCTACACCGGGTACCAGCCGACCCACGAAGTGCGCGCCATCCTGACCCTGGATCAGGCCCACTCGGTGGACGAGGGGATCGCCGCCATCGAGCGCGACTTCAGCGTGGGCGGGCAGAACTGGAACATGGCCGACACCAGCGGTCGCATCGGCTGGACCACCCACGTCAACCTGCCCAGAAGGCCGGTTGGCGCCCAGCCGTGGTACGTGCTGCCTGGCGACGGCACCGCCGAATGGGCGGCAGATGGAGTGCCCGCCGCGCAGCAGCCCCGTGCACTGGACGCTTCCTGTGGAATGGTGGTCACCGCTAACAACGACCCGCTGGGCAGCACCCGACAGGGCGGGTCGCCGCCGGGGCTCATCTACCACGGCTGGAACTATGACGTGGGCGCCCGCGCCGACCGCATCACCACTCTTTTGCGTCAAGGCAAGGCAACCCCCGAGCGCCTGAGCGTCGAGAAGATGCAGGCCATTCAGGCGGACCACCATGCCTACCTGGGGCAGCTCCTCCTGCCGGTGCTCATGGACGCAGCGGGCAAGCTGACCCAGGAAGTGGCGACCCCCGGTACGTACCCGGACCTGTCCCTGGTGGCGCGGTCCCTGGATGACCCGGGAAAGGCCCGGCTTGCCGACGCCCTCGCGCGCCTTTCGGGCTGGCAGCTCACCACCGCATCGGGGCTGGACAACGAGACCACCCCCGCCGAGGTCGCCGAGTCCATCGCCACCAGCATCTTCCATGTATGGCTCAACGAGTTCGTCTCGCGCACCCTGGGCGATGAACTCAAGGCCATCGACGACGCCATCCTGCCGGACACCACGCCGCACCCCTACGGGTCGTTCCAGCACAAGCTGGTGATCGCCGCCGCCCTGCACCCCGAGCAGCTTCATGTCGGCAGGCAGGGCAACGGCGACTCGATCCTCTTCGATGACGTGAGCACCGCGGGCCGCACCGAGACCCTGCGCGAGGTCGCCGCCGGGGCCCTGGTGGGGGCGCTGCAGCTCTTATCGACCCAGCTTGGCGCGGACGCGGGGCAGTGGCAGTGGGGGCGGATGCATCGCCTGACATTGAATTCTCCGCTGCCCATCGATGCCCTGAATATCCCGAACGCCAAGGACCCGAACTTCCCGACCGGCGCCCCGCGGCACGGGGACCTGTATTCGGTGGACGTGGGCGACTTCGGCCTGCGCCGCGACAAGCCACAACTCCTGGCGGACTACACCTACCGCGACGGGCCGGCGATCCGCTTTGTCGCCGAGTTGGGGACCGACGGGCCCCGGGGGTTCAACGTGCTGCCCGGCGGGGAGATCTTCGATCCCGACTCGCCCCATTACGCCGATCAGTTCACCCTGTGGCGCCACAACCAGGCCTTCCCCCTGCCCTTCGACCCGGCTGCCGTCGCCGCCTCCGCGCAGATCGAAGAAAGCCACGGGGGGACGTCCCGCGTCCGCCTGATCCCCGACCCTGGCAAGGCGCAGTAAGCTGTAGCATAATGCGCTCATGAACACCGCGCGCACCCTGTTCACCTCATGTATCCTCGGCCTGCTTTGCTGCAACCCGCCGATCGCTCCCGCGGCTGCTCCGGCGACTGCCACGGCCCCCGCTGCCGCCGCCGGACACTTCGGCGGCCCGCTCTCGTCCGCTCCGTCGGTCCCCGCCAGCGCAGTCCTCAGCGAGCCCGCCAAGTACGACGGCAAGACGGTGAAGGTCAGCGGCCTGGTGGGCGGGGTGTGCCAGCACAAGGGCTGCTGGATGACCCTGGGCACCGGCCAGCCCGGTGAGCCCACTGTCCGCGTCAGCTTCAAGGACTATGGATTCTTCGTCCCCACCGATTGCATGGGCAAGCAGGCGGTGGTCGAAGGGCAGTTCGCGGTGAAAACGATGTCCGTCGGCGAGGCCCAGCACTACGCCGAAGACGCGGCCCGCCCCGGCCAGAAGCCGCAGACGGTGACCGCCCCCCAAGAGACGCTGGCCTTGGTCGCTTCGGGCGTCGAACTGCGTTGAAGGAGAGACGAACTTTTGTGTATCTACCCGAGCGCGAAGTCAGTATCCTGCCGTTTGTAGGGGGCGTGAAATCCGAGGACGATGTGGTCCTTGGGGATGCCTGCCTCGATCAGGTCGCTGGCGATGCCATGCTCTGTGCCGTCGTGCTGGATCCACACCTTGTCCCCGCGAATGTCGACATGAATCACGCTGCCGTGGATGCGCCGGTGATCGATCCAGCCTACCTGCATGAGCTCGTAGTGACCTCCGGCCTCATCGCAGACTAGCTCGACGCTGATGTCTCCCAGCGACGGCTTGATTGCTGCGTAGGCCGCCAGGATGCGCCTGACGATTGGCGCATAGTCGCCTACTTCTGCCATGTGATCACCTCGTTCTCCACATCATAGATCACCAGGAGCAGGTGGTAGTCCTCCTGGATTGCCCGCCCGACGTCTTCCGAAGCACGGACTCGTACGCGTCCTTCGGGACAGCGAGTACCATCTTCCGGGCGGGCTCACATTCACCTTATAGCATGGGTTCATGAGCCAGCGGTTCGACCTGGATGTGCAGCGCGCTGCGCAGACGTGTCCCTACCGAGAGGGTCAGCCACAGCAGGACACTGATCACAGACGGCCCACTCCTGCACCATTATTGATCAGGTGCCCCCAAACGAACCGACGCACCTTCCCTTCCGCTGCCCACCCCTCCTGTAACTCCGCGGAATCTCTACCTGTCCGGCGATCGGTCTGGATAATTCCGCTGGCACGCCGGATGCATAGTGTCTCCTGTATCACAACCATCGCGAAGAGACGCGGGCGCCGCGGTCCAGCGAAAAGGGAGAACCATGAGCTTCACCGTGACCTTCTGGGGCGTCCGCGGTTCCATCGCCACCCCGGGCCCCGAGACCGCCGTGTATGGCGGCAACACCTCGTGCGTCGAGGTCCAGGCCGGGGGGCAGCGCATCATCTTCGACACCGGCACCGGCGTCCGCGCGCTTTCGCAGAAGGTGCTGGCCGAACGGCGCCCGGCGCAGGCGTCGGTGTTCTACAGCCATGTGCATTGGGACCACATCCAGGGGCTGCCCTTCTTCACGCCGCTCTATGTTCCGGGAAGCAAGCTGGACTTCTATGGGCCCAAGGGGGACCGGCCCCTTTTCGACGTGCTGGCGTTGCAGATGAGCCACCCGGTGTTCCCGGTCAAGCTCTCCGACGTCGGCGCCACGCTGCGCTTCACCGATCTGGCCGACGGGGCGCGCATCCCGCTGGGAGACGACGTGACGGTGACCTGCGCGCGGCTGAACCACCCGGGGGGCGTGCTGGCCTACCGGGTGGACCACGGCGGCCACTCGGTGGTCTATGCTACCGACACGGAGCACTATAGCTGCGTGGACCCGCGCCTGGTGCGGCTGGCGCAGGGCGCCGACCTGCTGATCTACGACGCGATGTACGACGACGATGAGTATGCCGGCTCCCGAGGCGCACCGCGCACCGGCTGGGGGCACTCAACCTTCACCGAAGGCATCCGCGTCTCCGATGCGGCGGGAGTGCGCCGGCTGGTGCTCTTCCACCACGACCCGTCGCACGACGATCAGCGGGTACGCGCCATCGAGGAGCAAGCCCGCGCCGCCCGGCCGGGCACCTGGGCCGCGCGGGAGGGCGCCACGCTGACCCTGTTCCAGACGGAACAGGCCAGCCTGGGCGAGGTCTACCCGGAGGCAGTCGCCGCGTGAGTCCCTTTCTGCTAGTCTCAGCGGCAATGGCCAGGCCAGGCAGTCAAGACCCGAGGGCCGCCGATACGCGAAGACGCTCGGTGCTGCTGGCGCTGGGAGAACTGCTGCGCACCGAGGTCGAGCTGGATGTGCTGCTGCGGCGGGTCATCGATCTGTTGACCCAGGCCATGGACGCCGACCGCGCCACCCTCTTCGTGATCGAGCAGCACAGCGGCGAGCTGGTCTCCCGGGCGGCCCACCTGCCGGAGCTGCCGGAGATCCGCCTTTCCCCCGGGCAGGGCATTGCCGGCTACGTGGCCAAGAACCGGGTGCCGGTGAACATCCCCCACGCCGACGCCCACCCGAGCTGGGACGCGGAGGTCGACCGGCGCACCGGCTACCGCACGGTGACGATCCTCTCAGTGCCGGTGCTGGGCCAGCCGGACACCCCGGCGAAGCCGGTCGATCGCCCGCTGCTCGGCGTCCTGCAGGTGCTGAACAAGAAGACCGGCATCTTCGACGATGAGGACCAAGCGCTCCTTCTGGCGCTGGCCGACGAGGTGGCCACCGCCCTCACCGAAACCACCCTGCCCGAGCGGGTCACCGGCAGGGTACAGGAACGCTACAACCGCATCGTCGGCGACTCCACGCCCATGCAGCGGGTCTACGATGTCATCGGCCGGGCCGCGTCCACCACGGCCACCGTGCTGCTCTATGGCGAGTCGGGGACCGGCAAGGAGCTGGCGGCGCGGGCGATCCACGTGAACTCCAGCCGTGCCCGCGGCCCGTTCGTAAAGCTCGACTGCACCTCGATCCCCGAGGGCCTGATGGAGACCGAACTTTTCGGCCACGAGAAGGGCGCCTTCACCGGCGCCGACCAGCGGGTGCCCGGCAAGGCCGAGCTGGCCCACAACGGTACCCTCTTCCTCGACGAGATCGGGGACCTGAAAGGGCCGCTGCAAGGGAAGCTTTTGCGGCTTTTGCAGGACCGCGAGTTCGAGCGGGTGGGTGGACGCAAGACCCTCTCGGTGGACCTGCGCATCGTCGCAGCCACCCACCGGGACCTTTTGCACATGCTGCGCGAGGGCAGCTTCCGCTCGGACCTGTACTACCGCCTGAAGGTGGTCGAGCTGCACCTGCCCCCCCTGCGCGAGCGCGGGCCGGAGGACATCGAGCGTCTGACGCACCATTTCATCGACACCTACGCCAGGCGCTACCGCAAGCCGGTCCGCGGCCTGACCCGGGAGGCGATGGTCCGTCTTTGCGCCGCCCCGTGGCCGGGGAACATCCGGGAGCTGGAGCACTGCATCGAAAGCGCGGTTGTCCTGTGCCGCGGCACCCTGTTGGAAGCGGACGAGCTGCCCCTGGCGATGCCGCTGTCTCTGCCCCAAGCGACCGGCCTTTCCCCAAGGCCCGCGCCGGTACCTGCCGCTCAGAAGGGCCAGGCGGGAGCGCCGCCGGGCCCCAGCCCCCACCTTGCCGGGAAAATGGGCACAGGCATTTATCTGCCCGACGGCCTGCCCCTGGAAGAGGTCGAGCAGCGCTACCTCGGCCGGGCCCTTTTGCTCTTCGGCGGCAACCGCTTCGAGGCGGCGCGCTCCCTCGGCATCGGCCGCAACACCCTCTTCCGCAAGCTGCGCGGCCCGCAAAAACCTTGATCTACGAATCAACCGTTCCCGGAAAGCGGACAATATGACCCGGTATCCGATCCTGCGCCCTTCTGTCATTGAGCCGCGTTGAGCGGGAGTGCCGGATATCATCATCGATCACCATGATAGAATCGGGACTGCTTGTGGACCAAACTTCTCTCGGTATTCGGCTTCGGCATGATCGGCCTCTGGGAAGGCATTCCCCTGGGCTTCGTCTTGCGGCTGCCGCCCCTGGCCATCGGACTGGCTTCTGCGCTCGGCTCCACGACGGCAACCTTGATTGTCATGCTGCTTGGGGAGCGTGTTCGGGCGCGGCTTGTCCGTCGCACTGGGGCCGCAAGTCCTGGCGATGGGCAACGCTTGATCGATCGCGTCTGGCGTCGCTACGGCATCATCGGTCTCGGGGTCCTGGCGCCGTGCCTGACAGGAGCGCCCATTGGCATCGCGCTGGGACTGGTTCTGCGCGCGCCCGCCGGGCGGCTGCTTTTCTGGCTCCTCATCGGCATCGTGGCGTGGACGGTCCTCCTGACGGGCGCAGGCGTCTACGGCACGGGGGGAATTCGGCGACTGATTGTGGGCTGACGCCGCGCTCCGCGGAGGTCTTCGAGGCGGTCCACGAGCGCCTGGGCAAGCGAGCGGCCGATGTCCCCGATAGCTTTTGCGCTTCAGGGTACCGGCGACTTGAAGCGATGTCTGGGGTTGAAGCTGACCTGCATGTCGGGGATGCGAATTCGTCCTTGATGCTTGCTATTGACGACATGGGCCTGGCATCGAAGCCACTTGAGTCTGCTCCGGAGCCCCTCCTGCGTCGCGGCGATGCCCTCTGGCGGCGCCTCAGCCCACAATATGGCGAAGATCGTACTTCGTGGCCTGGACAGGGCCTCGACGAAGGGAAACCATTCGTCTTGGTGATGATCTTGTCGGCAGGCCCCGATCAGGCCAGCAATCGTGTCCCTTACCTTGCAGCCGAACTCCTGCCAGAGAGGCTGCGGCTTCATGCGCCGATGACCTCGATAGTCCTTCACCTCGAACAGATAGAGATCCCGTTTATTGTGAAGGCCGACGAAGTCCACCGCACCTGTTTCCTGGAGCCGCATGATCCCATTTTTGTACGCGACGTTGGGGTGATCCCACCTTTTCAGAGACCAGCGCTCATCGTCATATTCAAAATCCAGATCCCCTTCGCATTTGACCTTCGCCGCCATCAGGCTTCCCCTTCGCCGGAGGCCGCCATTCGATCGTTGAATCGATCGAGGCTTTCCTCGTACAGGCGCTCGAATTGATCGATGATCGGGTTGGGGAGGTCAGCCAGATCAAGGCTCGATTCGATTCTCACGGCGCCGCTCTCGGAGTCGCGCAGGAAGGAGAAGAAGCGAATTTCGACCCCTTCGAGCAAGGACAGCTTACGCGACAAGAAGTAGTCGTGGGTCGTCAGAAAGATCTGCACCCCTGCTTTTGCCATCTCGTGCAGGAGCCCTGCCAGATGAACGGTGATCTGGGGATTCAGGTTGGTCTCCGGCTCGTCCCAAAGGAGGATTGACTCCCCATGGATGGCCCCGGTCTTGATAAGCTGCTCGAGCGAAGCGATCTTGCGCAGCCCTTCCGCCACGAGAGGGGCCTCATACCGCTGCCCGCCGAGCTCCACGAAGAACTGCTCCTGCTCACGGTGTACGCTCCCCCCGAGGAGCCGTTGCACCTGCCGCAGCAGATCCTGGCGCCGGGCCGGCGTCCAACCCCGGGTAGCGCTCTGGCTCAGTTCCAGCCTGCCCAGCGCCTTGCAGAAATCATAGAAGGTCCGATCGAACGAGGTCTGAAATTGATCGTAGGTCTGGGTGAACCCGGTGTAAGCGGCGAGCAGGTCGAAGGTAGGAAAGAAGAGCGCCTCGGGCGCCGCCGCCCACGCCCATGCCCCCACCTGCGCGGAGGCCGGCTCCCCCGTCAGGTAGAGATCGACGTCTCCCTGGTCCGTCGCCATCCTGAGCTGAGTCAGCGCGCCGTGCTCTCGCTGCCGCCTGAGCAGGCTGGAGAGTCGCCCTTTGTCGGGTTTGAACATCCCTTCGAACTGGCGCCGGACCTCCTCGGACTGGACCGTGGTTGGCTGCGGTCCCCTGTGAAACAGCTCCGCCCCCGCTCGCAAGAGCGCGTAGAGCACCTTCATGACCTGCGACTTCCCCGTGCCGTTTTCTCCGAGAAAGACGTTGATCCCCGTCACGAATGACAGCGTCGCGGAGCTGAACGCCGTAAACTCCTCCAGACTCAGTTCCCGTACCTTCATCCAAAGAACCTAGCTCCTTCCGCCCTCTTTCGGAAGATCCTGGGCAGGGAGCCTGCGCAGGACCTCGTCGACCACCCGGACCTCCGAGAGGTCCCGCTTTTCCGTCGGGCCACGCAGCCACGCCGCGCAGGCCGCGCGGAATTCGCCCTGGTGCTCGGACAGGGTGGGCAGCCGCCACTGCCGCTTGTACCCGGGCCGCTCGATCGCGGACAGGCGATCTTCGTCGAGGAGAAGCGCCCGCCGCCGTTGCCAGGACGCCGCCACGCCTTCTGAAAGGCCAAAAGGGGCCTGCCTCGAAGTCCAGCAAAAAGGGCGAAGCTCCGGCAGCACAGCGCCGACGCCGAACGAGTCTGCCCCGGTCGCCGGGGCCAGATCTAGCGCCTGGTAGATGAGCCAGTCCAGCTCTTCCTGCGCGAAAACCATCCGGCGCAAGAACTGCTCCCTCTGTACAAAGGCGCGCACCACCGCCCGCTGCAGCGTCTCTGCCTCCGACCCGCGCGAGAGCTCGCCCAGCAATATCGTGCGAGCGTCGAAAAATTTGACCTGCGCCGCGCAGTTCAGCAATTCCAAGACGCAAGCGTCGAGAGCTTCGGTCAGGGGTCCATGTTGCCAGATGGGCACCGGGAGTTCCGAGACTTGGGCAGGTGTCGCGCGAAGAAGACCATTCAGATCACTGAGATGATGACGCAGCCAGAACGATGCCGTGGACGAGTTCAGATATCCGAGCAAAAGGGAGGGCGGCCCTTGAACAGGGGTCGAGACTGGCGATAGCAAAAGCACCGAGCCGGCCAATACCCCGGGTCCCGGCAGCTGCACAAAGCGCACGGAGGCACTGGACATGATGGAC
>JBBRLA010000038.1:0-23484 GCA_038231615.1 Polyangia bacterium
TGAGACCCGGGAGCTTGCTCGCGACGTGGAGCTGATGGCGAAGTCAGAAGCAGCCCCTCAAAACCCCCAGCAATAGCCCTTCGCGAAATGGCTGCCCGGTTCTGTGGGCAGCCAACATTTTTCTTGCACCCGTTATTTTTTCCTGACTAGATAACGGCATGCAAGACGCGCCAAATCAGAGCAGAGTAGAGGCCCTACTGGCCGCATTTCGCCCAGGCGGGGCGGCCATGGTCGGCGAACTGGCCAGGGAGACTGGGTTAAGCCTGGAGGTTCTCGGCAAGCGATACGGAACGCACCGAAAGCCCGTCACGGTGAGGTGGATCTGCGACGGCGCGGCACGTCTTCTCAGACTCGATTCAACCCGCCTCACCTCTTACATCTTCGGCACGGACGAAGCTGAGATGAAAGAAAGGCTTGAATGGCTGCAAACCTGCCGGAAGTGCAGTCACTGCCGGATGCTCTTCGCCCCGCAGGACTTCATCTTGCGCGGCTCCCTTTGCAAGCGTTGTGCGCGTGTCGCCAAGACACCCGCTATCGGGCGCTGGGAAGCTGCTGTTGAGGCGAAAATCAGTGACGCGCCCGCCTGGCTGCATGACGCCTGGGAACAGGCCAAGCACTCCATGGGGGCGATCACCTGGACGATGCTAAGCGATATCAGCGGGCGCCCTCTTCAGGAAGTCCGGGCGGCCTGGGAGGCAGCCGGCCTACCAGACCGCCCCGCCCGGCCGCGGGTGCATAAGAGAGGCGCGGTTCTGGCCCTGCTCCTGGGCCTGTCGCTTCTCAAACAGGAGGCGCAGGCAGGATCCGGGACGTCCGACAATATACATTATCGGCAATTTTGCTATTGATACGGCTCCTGCTGGCCATCGCCACTCCAATTGGCGATAATAGAATGATGCAACGTCATGCTCGTGCCCCAGCTCTTCGGAATTTTTCCGTGGCCGCTGGGTTGAGCTTGCTGGCCTGCCAGAATCCGCACCCGTCGAGAGCGCCAGAGGCTGCACTGCCCGCCGAACCCGCTTCTCCTCAGTTCATCGACGATGGCTTCTCCCGGCTTTATCAGATTTTCCTCCGTCGTACCTTGACCAGCCGGCAAAAGACCGAGCGCTGGGTCCGCGAGTACAAGTCCCACTGGGTCCACTGGACCGGTCAGTTGGTCGCCTTCAGTCCCACCGGCCTGAAATTCAAGCACATCCAGAGCACCGTCACCTTTGACGTCTCCGTCATCGTGAATCAGCCGCAACGCGGCCAGTTGCGCACGGCACTCAAGATTGGAAAATTTTACACCTACATAGCCCGACTGGATAGCTACGATGACGTGTTCCGCACCCTCTACTTCGACCAGGGGGTAATCCTCAAGCCCAGTCCCGAGGGTGTCCCTGGCCAACTGGTTCCCATGCCACCTCCGCTTCCGTCTGCCGGGGTCCCGCCAAAGACCGCTCCCGCGCGAATGCCGGAGTGACCCCCGTGAGACGCGCCATCCTTTTCGCTTTTTCTGTATCTAAGCAAAGCCTTGACATGTCACAGCGCGACGCTTATACCCCTTTGATGAAGAAGCACTGGCTTCTCGGGCGTTTGGGCTTCCTGACCTTGGTTGCCGCGCTGGTGGGCGCAAGCGAATCGGGCTGCGGCCAGGCAGACGGCTATATCGGGCCGATGGTCAGGCTCACCGGAAGCTTCAATAACTGGGCCAAGGGCGAGCATGCGCCGGCCCTTTACTGGGATGGCCAGGTCTACCGGGGCGAAGTCATGCTTCCGGGCAACACTCTTCAACTGCGTCTCTACGCCCCCTATTCCGGCGATCTTTTTGACCTGCGCAGCTTCGTGACCGCCACGCCTTCTGCCATACCCGGCATCCCTTCGATCCTGGCGATTTCCCCGACTTCCGCCCAGGGGGCCACCGAGGGCGACGACAGGAATTCCCGCCTGAATACGCCTCTGCCGGCACGGTACGCTTTTGAATTCAATCCAGTTCGCAATCTCCTGCGCATCGATTTCGCCCAGCACGCCGAGGACCATCAGTCCCCCGCGGTGGCCCAGATCATCACCGCACTGCGTGGTTCCGATCGACTCACGGTTCAAGACCGACAGACCCGTGCCAGCAATCTCACTCGTGCGCTGAACGACATGGAAGTCGAAATGCCGATGCGGGTCGGCGATGGTCTGGATGACAGCTTGCAGGGGGTCCTGTTCCTGCACCTCGGCTCGGTCGATCTGCCAGAGCTTTCGGTGGTCGGCGACTTCAATCAATGGAACGAGAGCAGCGACCCCATGTCATTCGCGCTGGATGGCACCATCGCCTACCTCGGCCGGGTAGCCAACCACATCCGGCTGGAGTACCGCTTCGCCCTCCATGGCCAACGCTCCCGAGACGAGCGCAATGCCGAGATCGTCTGGGATGGCGCCTATCTGCCCCCCAACCTCCAGAACCTTCTCGGTGGCAATGTCGGATCTTTCAACTCGGTCGCCTTCACCCCCGGCTACGTGGAGCCAGGGTCGCACCTGAAGCTGCTCTCTCTACCCGACGCCGGCCAGCCTTCCGGTGTCTCCTCGCGGGAGGTCTACGTCTACCTTCCGGCTCACTACGAAACACTCTCCGACCTCCCCAGCCTCTACATTCACGATGGCAAGGATGCCATTGTCCGCGGGCTCTATAACCAGGCCTTGGACCGGCTCATCCTCAACGGCAAGATCCCGCCCGTGGTGACCGTCTTCATTCCGGCACAGGACGACGCCAACGCCCGTCTCACCGAGTATGCCAGCCTCAGCGATCCCTACTTCACGGATATTTCCCCCAAGGCCGACGTGTATGAGGGATTTCTCACCACCGTCGTACCGGCCATCGAGAGTCGCTTCCGCGCTTTGAGTAACCCCTCGTACCGGGCCATGCTGGGCGCAGACATGGCGGGCCCGTTGACCTTCCACTTCGCCTGGAAGCAGAAAAGCCCGCTCTTCCTTCGCCTGGCCAGCCAGTCAGGCCGATTCGGCTGGGGGAAGCCGAGCTACGCCGACCTCATGAAACTGAAGCCGGACAGCGGCATCTTGCCCATCAGGATGAGCTTCGACTGGGCCGACAGTGACAACTTCCAGGTTGCCGCCCAGGATAACCTCATGGCCGGCCTCTATCCCGGGATAAACAGGTTGACGGTACGGTTCACCAAGCAAATGGCCCCCGCGCCATCGTCCACTCCCTGGGAAAACTGGCGTGCCCGCCTGGATGCGAGCTTGACGTTCTTGCTCGGCGACCTGGTCAAGTAGCCGTGCCCTCCCCTTGCGGCAGCGCCCCTCCCATGTTATGAGTCTCTTCGACGACTGCGTAGCTCAGCCGGATAGAGCAACTGTTTCCTAAACAGTAGGTCGCGCGTTCGATTCGCGCCGCGGTCACTGACGGGGGTGCTGGTTTTCTAGCAGGTCGTGGGACCACGATGGGACCGCTCTCCCAGCCGCAGCGCGGCTCATTAGCCCACCGGGGACGTGCCTACTCCGTCTCCAGCGCCGAGTAGATGCCGGAGCCGCCGGTGACGGGGAAGCCCGCTCCAATCTTGAGCGTGCGCCGGAAGAGAGAATAAATGCTGTCGCAGTTCAAGTCTCCAGAGGCCTCGATGTCGTATTGATCGCCTCCATGGGAGCCGTCGCCGATGACATTCACCGTCTCGTACGAATAGTAGAAGGGGTCGTCAAGCGAGAAGTTTAGCACCTGCCAAGTGGGGCCGGTCCAGTTCGCGCTGCCGGGCGCACACTTCTGCCCCGTCTGTCCGCAGCACGTCCCCCGGGCGGGGTTCCAGTCGACGGCCTGAGGAAAGGTCTTGGGCAGGATTGCTCCGTCGACGGCGGCGTGCTCGGACTCGATGTAGGTGACCGTGGAGTCGTATAGCTTGCGCAGATTGGCGATGGCCTCGGTAGTGCGGGCACGCCGGATGTACTGAAGGTACGCAGGCACGGCGATGGCCGCCAGCAGTCCGGTGATCGCCACGACGATCATCAGCTCGACGAGCGTGAAAGCCCGCATGCGCTGTATGTGCGCCATGAGCTTCGTCGAATCGCCGCGGAGAAACATGGACTGAAGTGCATTCAAGAGTCGTTCCATGAATCACCCCCATAAATTTCAGATACTTGTGAATGTTCCAGTGAGCAGAGTGACAAATTTTGTCCGTCGAAATGAAAATTTTGCATAGCTACGTCGCTGACGAAAATCCCGGTTGGACAAAAAACGTCCGACGGAAGGCCGAGAGGCGCCCCGTCGGACGTGAATCATGAGTGCGGTGGCCCCGATAGCGACTATTCCCTCTCGATGACCTTCCCATCGCCGGCGATCTTGATCTCCGACTTCTTAGCGCCCGTCTCAAACTGCGCCTCGTAGATGGTGGGCTTGCCGGTGTCGGTGATGGCCTCGATCTTCAGCAGTTTGCCGTGGCCGAGGTTTTTCTCGACCTGGCTTTTGGCAGCCGTGGGCAGGGTGGACAAAAGAACCACCTCCTCGACCTTGCCCAGTGCGCCGGCAGGGTCGATGAGCACGACCTTCTGGCGTCCGTTCACATCGAACTCGACCTCGTACTTGATCTTGCCGTCTTGCGTGACCTGGGTACTGCGCACGATCTTCGCGCCCTGTGCCTGCGCCTCGACGGTCTTGTGCACCGGCGCGGGGAGTTTGTCGGTGTCCACATCGTTTTTCAGCTTGAAGAGCTTTCCGTTGGCATCGATCATCAGCCGCCGCTGCTTGCCCCCGGGAAGGGACATCTTGACCTTGTAGCGTACGGCGCCATGCTTGGCATTCTGATCGATGGACACCAGGGTGGCCTGCTGGCCCTCGGACCGGATGGTCTTCTGGACGGCGGCTGGCAGGCCCTTCAATGTTTCGTCGGCACCCTCAGCGTGGGCGGTGCCCAGCACGAGACATCCGGCGAGGGTCAGGACGCGTAAACAAGTGGTTGGATTCATCAGGTTCCTCCGGGCCTCCGGGCGATGGCACGGGGCCTCATCAGATCGGGTTTGGATGCAGGGTAACGTCGGCGAAGACAGGGGGAATGTTAAGTAACAATTAAGATATTCGTCCCGGCTGTCCAGGCCGGGACGGCCATGCTGGCCGAGAATCGGTCGGTCGGTCATGATAAGATACACGGAGCCAGGGCCTTGTGGTCCCGCATCTGACGCAGGAGGCGACATTGGCGACAGAATCTGTCGAGCATGGCATCAGCGGGCCGCTTTTGGACCCTGGATCGGGACTTGACGAACCGGAGCCGCCCGGACCTGCGCCGGAGCAGGTTTGTGTCCCCGATCCAGCCGATGCCGCTTCAGGCCGCGCTCCCGAGTACCCCGGCGCGACGCGCTTCGTGGCCGCCAACCCCGTCAACTACCTGCAGTGGACCGGCTGCGATCCGCGCCCGATCGAACGCATCGTCATCCACATCACGGACGGGAACCGGCGGATCGACGGACCCATCGGGCACTTCCAGGACCCGAAATCGCAGGTCAGCGCCCATTACCTGGTCGGCCAGGACGGGCAGGTCGTCCAGATGGTGCGCCACGACGACATCGCCTGGCATGCCCACACCGCCAACGAGACCAGCATTGGCATCGAGCACGTGGCCCGCTCGCCCCGGGAACTGCAACCCAACGATCCCGGTCTGCCTCTCACCAGGGCACAATATCGCGCTTCGGCGGCCCTTTCGCGCTGGTTGTGCCAGCACTACGGCTTGCCGCTGGATCGCGACCACATCCAGGGCCACTCCGAGGCGGACCCGACCACCACCCACAAGGACTGTCCCAACCGCATCTGGAACTGGCCCGTCTACATGGCCCTGGTGAACGGATCCGGGGCATATTGAGCAGGATTCGACAAGTTGGTGAAGTAGAGCCGGCTCGTGGGACGCTCCCAAAGGGGGCGGCACGAGCGGGATAATTCTCGTTGTTCAGATGGTCAGCGCGCCGCTGCGAATCAGGTACGCGAGCTGTGCCCGTTGCCGCGGCTCCAGCAATCCATGCATCCGCCGCAGGGCCACCAGCACTGCGTCACGCAACCGCTCCGCGCTGCGCACCCGCTGGGCTCCCGCCTCGGTCAGACGGATCTCGTCCACCGCCTCGCCAGCCAGGACATCCGCGAACGCCGAGGTGGTCCGCCGTTCATCGACGTCGGCCTGCGCCCGCTCGGTCTTCAGGTCGTTGAGGATCGTCGCCAGCTCGGCGATCTGCTCATCCGAAAGCTGGAGTTTGTGCGCAAGGAAGCGCAACGGCCGGCGCACGCCGAAGGCGCCGCTCCCATCGCCCTCCCCTGCCCCGGAATGCTCCCCGCGCCCTCCCGGCGAGGGCCCGCAGCCCGATGCGCTGCAAGACGACTGGCGCCACATGCGCCACATACCAAACATGAGTGGATGCATTTTGAATTTCTCCTCTCGCCGGGGCCATCGCACCTGGCGGGGTTACAGGCAACGCGGGCACTTGCCTCGCGCCGTGAAGTTAACTTGAAGCCCGCCCTGGCTTCTGTCAAGGCCGGACTTTCTTTCATTTTGCATCTACTCGCCAGCCCCCCCGAGCAAAATGCCGGTCAACGGGCGTGCCGTGGTTCAGTCGGCCTGCCCATGGTTCGTCATGTGCATGGCTGCCAGGATTACCCGGGACGCCGATCCTTTTCTGACTTCGGTTACGTCGCGGACGCCACGCCTGTCGGCCACTCTTTTATTTGCAGTCCCCGTACCCCGGGAATCCCCGCTCTTTCCATATAAAGAGACCCTCCTTTGTTCCGGCAACTCCTCAGGGGCCCCTGCCCCACAAAACTGCGCCCTTCCGGCACATCCCCCTGGCGCGCACGGCCGGCGCAGGCAATAATCAACCTCCATGTCCTACGAATTCGATCTCGTTACCCTGGGTGCCGGTTCCGGCGGGGTGGCCGCCAGTCGCCGCGCCGCCTCGTATGGGGCCCGCGTCGCCATCTGCGAATCGGTGCGCATTGGCGGGACCTGCGTGCTCCGCGGCTGCGTCCCCAAGAAGCTCCTGGTCTACGGCGCCCATTTCAGCGAGGAGTTCCAGGACGCCGCCGGCTTCGGCTGGACCGTCCCCCAACCCGGCTTCGACTGGCCCACCCTCATCGCCCGGAAAAACCACGAACTGGATCGCCTGAACCAGATCTACGAGCGCATGCTCCGCGACTCCGGCGCCACCCTCATGATGGGAGCGGCCCGCATCCTGGACCCCCACACCGTGGACGTCGCCGGCCAGGTCCTCACCACCGCCAACATTCTGGTCGCCACCGGCGGCTGGCCCATCCTGCCCCCGGTGAAGGGCATCGAGCACGTCATCACCTCCAATGAGGCGCTGGACCTTTTGTCCCTGCCCAAACGCATGGTCATCGTCGGCGGCGGGTATATTGCGGTGGAGTTCGCCGGGATCTTCAACGCCCTGGGCGTCCGCGTCACCGTGGTGGTGCGCGGCGACAACGTCCTGCGCGGCTTCGACGCCGACATCCGCGCGCACCTGGGCCACGAGATGCGCAAAAAAGGCATCCACCTGCGCTGCGAGACCGCGGTGCGCAGCATCGAGCGCGAGCCCGACGGCAGCCTGAGCGTCTACACCGGCCACGAGGAACTGCTGGAGGCCGACGTGGTGATGTATGCGACCGGCCGCGCGCCGAACACCAAGGGGATGGGCCTGCCCGAGGCCGGGGTGCGACTTGACCCCAGCGGCGCGGTGGTGGTGGACGACGCCTCCCGCACCACGGTGCCCGGAATCTTCGCCGTGGGCGATTGCACCGACCGGCTGAACCTGACGCCGGTGGCCATCGCCGAGGGACGCGCCGTGGCGGAAATGCTCTTCAACCAGGGGACCGCCGTCATCGACCATGCGGGCATCCCGACGGCCGTGTTCAGCCAGCCGCCGGTGGGCACCGTGGGCCTCAGCGAGGCGGCGGCCCGCAAGCTTTCGGGAGAGGTCGATGTCTATGTGAGCAGCTTCCGCCCGATGAAGTACACCCTCTCGGGGCGCGACGAGCGCACCCTGGTGAAGATGGTGGTGGACCCGCGCACCGACCGGGTGCTGGGGTGCCACATGGTCGGACAGGACGCGCCGGAGATCGTCCAGGGGCTGGCCATCGCCTTGAAGTGCGGCGCCACCAAGGCCCAGTTCGACGCCACCATCGGCATCCATCCGTCGGCGGCGGAAGAATTCGTGACCCTGCGTGTCAAGCGGCCCCCGCCCATGGCCGAGACCAAGAGCTGACAAATGTAAGGACGGACGGAGCCGCGCCGGCCCGAAGCCGGTAGCTTCATCGGGCCTTGGCCCCAGGGGCTGCTATTATTTCTAGCAAGATTCTCGGAGGTCCCGAACCATCCATGCGCAGCTTGACCTTATTGTCCGTCCTTCTCGTGTTGCCTCTTGTGCTGTGCCACCCGGCGGCGGCGTCGATGCTGCGGTCCCTTTCCACCGCCGATCTGGTGACCCGGGCCGAACGCATCGTCGTCGGCACGGTCGAAAGCCAGAACGCCCACTGGGTGGACGAAAGCCACTCGGCCATCGTCACCGACGTGCGCATCCGGGTGACCCGGGGCCTCAAGGGGGCCGGCGACGGCCAGGTCATCACCGTGCGCAGCCTGGGCGGCTCGGTGGACGGCATCGGCATGCGGGTCTTCGGCGAGGCCAGTTACACCCCGGCAGAGGAAGTGTTGCTCTTCGCGGAGCGCCGGGGCGAGGCGTACTACTCGGTGGGGATGGCGCAAGGCAAGCTGCGGGTCAGCACGGAGGGGGGACAAAAGACGGTGCGCTCCGACCTGTCGGGGGCCGAACTCTTGCCGTCCACCAGCGGCGGGACCTCCACGGCGGCGCCGGGACCGCGGCTTCTCACCGACATGATCCGGGAGGTCTCGGGGATCATGCAGAAGGCAGCCAAGGCGTCTCAGACCCCCGCCAAGGCAACTCCGACAGCCCCCGCCAAGGCAACCCCGACAGCCCCCGCCAAGGCGGTGAACCTGTGAACCGGCGCAAAGTCTTGCCCGTCGCGGCGTCCCTGCTGACGCTCTTCGGCATGCTCCTTTTCGCCACCCCGGGCGCGGCCTACGTCCGCTCGCGGAGCAACGGCTGCCGGGCCATCTACTGGAATCAGAGCTGCGTTTATCTATACCCCGACAGCGCGCTCTTGCCCGACCTTCCCAACGCCGACACGATCCGGATCATCCAGCAGGCGATCAACAGTTGGGAGACCCTTTTGCCGGATGCGTTCCTGAAGCTGCACTACCACGAGCCCGACGGCCCCAAAGAGGTCCATTTCGATCATCAGTCGGTCATCAAGTTTCGCTCGATGACGTGGGTCCGCCCGGGAGACTGCGGCGTCGTGGTGATGCCCTACGACCATGCCGCCGCCGCCATCACCACCGTCTTCTTCATCGACAAGCCGACGGACCCCGCCACCGATGGGCAGATTCTCGACGCGGACATCGAGCTGAACGCGGTCGACAACCGCTTCTATGATGCCGACCAGGGCATCCCGGCAAACCCCGATCGCCGCACCCTGACCGACCTGTGGAACACCTTGACCCACGAGATGGGGCACCTCCAGGGGCTGGACCACACCTGCGCCATCTTCCCGGACAGTGAAGGCGACAAGGTGGCGATGTGCACCAAGGACGACAAGGGCCAGCCCCGTCCGGTCTGCGGCAACGTGCTGGGAAGCAATGCCCCGGCCGACAAGATCATCGCCGACACCACCATGTTCGCCACCGCCACCCCAATGGAGAAAAAGAAGCGCATGCCCAAGGCCGACGACATCGCCGGCATCGTCAACGCCTACCCGCTGGCCAGTGACCCGAAGAACTGCGCCCTGCCCCAGGTCACCGACCCGTGCGGAAAGTCCGGCGGGTGCGCCGTCAGCGCCCAAAACCGGGTAGGCCGAGTAGGCCCGGCGGGGCTTTCGGGCCTCGGGCTCCTGGGGCTTGTGGGCCTGCTGGCGCTGGTCATTTCAAGCCGGTCCAGGCGATGGAGGCTTGGAGAACATCGCTAAACAGTGGTAAGGAGTCCCATGCCGATCTTGTCCCGTCGCGGCCACGAGGCCCCCGCCAGTCCGATCCGCAAGCTGGAGCCTTTCGCCCAGCAGGCGATGCAGCGGGGCCTGAAGATCTATCACCTGAACATCGGCCAGCCGGACATCCCGACACCGTCGGCGTTTCTGGAACATGCGCGGCTGGAAAGCGGTCAGGTGCTAAGCTACAGCCCGTCTGCCGGGATCTACGGCTTCCGCCAGGCGCTAGCGCGGCACTACCGCGGCATGGGGCTTTCGATCGACGAGGCCGACGTGCTGGTGACCACCGGCGGTTCGGAGGCGCTGCTCTTCGCCATGCTGGCGCTCTGCGATCCGGGGGACGAGATCATCACGCCGGAGCCTTTTTACCCCAACTACAGCCTCTTCAGCCTGATCGCCGGGGCGCGCATCCGCCCGCTGCCCACCCGGATCGAGGAGAACTTTCGGCTGCCGCCGATCACCTCGTTCGAGGCCGCGGTGAACGACCGGACGCGGGCCATTCTTCTGTGCAATCCGAGCAATCCGACCGGCGCCGTGTACACCCGGGAGGCGCTGCAGCAGGTGGTGGCGCTGTGCCGGCGCCACAAGCTGGCGCTCATGGCAGACGAGGTGTACCGGGAGTTTGTGTACACCGGGCAGGAGCCGTGCAGCGTGCTGCACATCCCCGGGGCCGAGGAGGTCACGGTGGTGATTGACTCGATGTCGAAGCGCTTCTCGGCCTGTGGGGCGCGGGTGGGCTGCCTGGTCAGCAAGATCCGCGAGGTGGTGGACGCGGCGACGCGCTTTGCCATGGGCCGGCTTTCGCCGCCGACGCTGGGGCAGCTTGGCGGGATGGCGGTGCTGGAGGACCCGGGGGCCTTCATCACGCCGATGATCGCCGAGTTCCGGCAGCGCCGGGACGTGCTGGCGGAGGAGATCGCCCACCTGCCCGGGGTGGTGGTGTCGGAGCCGCAGGGGGCGTTCTATTCGATGGCCCGGCTGCCGGTGGACTCGGCCGAGTCTTTTTGCCAGTACCTTTTGACCGACTTTTCGCAAAACGGCGAGACGGTCATGCTGGCCCCAGGGCCGGGGTTTTACGCCACTCCAGGGGCCGGGGCCGACGAGGTGCGCATCGCCTATGTGCTGAGGGTGGATCCGCTGCGCCGGGCGGTGCAGCTCCTGGGCGAGGCGCTGAAGGCCTACCCGGGGCGGACCCTTTCCCCCTGACGCGGGCCAGGGCCCGACAAGGCCCGGCCCTGGATTCGCAAGAGCTTATCGGCCCACATCCTGCTACCATTTGCCGTCATGTCGATAAACGAAAGTCAGCCCGACGCAGTCAGCCCTGCGCCCGCGCCGGACGCGCTGGACGCCAGCATCGGGTTTTTGGGCACGGGGAACATGGCCGAGGCCCTGATCAAGGGGCTCCTGCGGGCCGGCGTCGTGCGGGCCGAGCACATCCACGGCTCCGACCCGCGCAAGGTGCGCTGCGACGAGATGAAGGCCCGTTATGGGATCTACACCACGACTCACAACGAGGACGTGGTGCGCCGTTCGGACATTCTGGTGCTCTCAGTCAAGCCGCAGATCCTGCCGCAGGTATGCGACGAGATCGTCCCCTTCCTGAAGCCCCGGGCGCTGATCATCAGCATTGCCGCCGGCGTCCCGGTGGCGGCCATCGAGGCGCACCTTCCCAAAGGCACGCGAGTGGTGCGCACCATGCCGAACACCCCGGCCCTGGTGGGCGCCGGGGCCACCGCCATCGCCGCCGGGGGCCACGCCACCCCCGAGGACGTGCACGTGGCCCGGCGCATCTTCGACTCGGTGGGGATGTCGGTGGTGCTGGACGAGGAACAGCTCGACGCGGTGACCGGCCTGTCGGGCAGCGGACCGGCCTACATTTTTCTGATCATCGAGGCGCTCAGCGATGCCGGCGTCAAGGTCGGCCTGTCGCGCTACAACGCCCTGGCGCTGGCGGCGCACACCGTGCTCGGATCGGCCAAGCTGCTAATCGATACGGGCCACCACCCAGGGCACCTCAAGGACATGGTGACCTCCCCGGGGGGCACGGCGATCGCCGGGCTGCACACCCTGGAGGCGGGCGGCCTGCGCACCACGCTGATGAACGCGGTGGAGACGGCCACCCGGCGCAGCAAGGAACTCGGCGAGGCATCTCTGCGGACGCTCGCCAAGCATGAAGTGCCGCGGAAGTGACGGGCTGACAAGACGCAAACCATGCAAGGGCCAACGCCAGGGTTGCGCGTGACCGACAAGGGCATCGAGATCGATTTGCAGGTGGTGCCCCGCGCGTCGAAAGAAGGGCTGGGCCCGTGGCATGGCGACCGCGTCAAGGCGCACGTCGGCGCTGCTCCGGTGGACGGGGCCGCCAACCAGGCGCTGCGGGAGATGCTCTCGGCGCTGCTCGAGGTGCCCCGGGGGGACGTGGCGATTCTTCGCGGCGAGACCGGCAGGAAGAAGACCGTGCAGGTGCTGGGGTCCGGTGCGGCGCTGGCGGCCCGTGTCCTGTCGACGGTCCAGCCGGCAGCGCCCCCTGCCCTGCCGGGGCCAGAAACACAACGCAAGAGAGAGAAGGCAAGCAAGAGATGAAACGCCTAGCGAGTGCGCTTTTCGGCTGCCTGCTGTCGGCAGGTCTTTTCGCCTGTGGCGGGCAGAAGGGTACCCTCTCGGTCAACATCGTGACACCGCCGGGGGACGACCCCTTCGCCGCCGCCACTCAGGTGCGCATGACCCTGGGCGACAAGATCGTCACCTCCCCGGTGAGCGGCGGGAAGTTCGACGCCTCGCTACAGATCGACAGCCCCGGCGGGATGGACATCGCCGCGCTCATCGTCGAGGCGCTGGACGGCTCTGGACAAGCCATCGGGCGCGGGCGGACCCCCTCCTTCACGGTCCAGGCGATGGATGGATCGGCCACGGTCTATGTCGGCCGCCCGGGCAGGGTGACGGCGACCGATCAGCTTATGACCGACCAGAGCGTGACCACCCAAAGTCCACCACAGGGGCGCAGGGACCTGAGCGGCGCGGTGCTGCGCGGTCCCAAGGGCAGCGCCAACCCGGGCCTGGGCACGCTCATCGTCGGCGGCCTGGACGGCAGCGGCAAGAGCCTCGCCGACTCCTGGTTCTTCGACCCCGCCAGCCAGAAGTTCGTCGGCGGCGGCAAGTCGCTCAAGGCGCGCCACGGGGCGGTGACCGTGCCCTCGGCGGACGCCAGCATCGGGGAGCAGGTGCTGATCTGGGGCGGCGCGGTGGCGCTGGGCGGCGGCGGCGATACCGAGCAGCCGACCACCGCCGAACTCTTCGATCTGTCGGCGACGGACCCCAGCCGGCTCTTCGGGGCCCCGGTGATGGATGCCGATGCCGGGGCCCCGGGGGCCTTGGCGCCAGTGGTGGCCGAACTGGATGAAGACAACTTCCTGGTCTGCGGCGGCACGGATGCCGGCGGGCTGCCCCAGAGCCAGGCGGTGTTGCTCGGGCGCATCGCCGACAGCACCGGCAATACCACCCACGGCGGAGTGCAGCGCCTGCCCCCGATGGGCATGACCGGGCCCATGTTGGCGCCCCGTTCCGGCCACAGCGCGACCCATGTCACCCTGGCAGAGGGGCCCGGTGCCTTGCTCTTTGGCGGCGTCGGTCCGGCCCAGCCGGTGGCCGAGGTCTTTGTCGCGGCGACCAAGACCTTTCGCAAGCTGGACCTGGGACCGGTGACCATGGGTGGTCCCGCGCCGTCTTCGCGAAAGGGGCACGTGGCCGCCGCCCTTTCGGATGGCCGGGTGCTCATTGCCGGGGGGGTGGACGCGACCCAGCAGTTCCCCACCGATGCGCTGATCATCGACTCGCGTTCCGGGGCGGTGCAGGCCCTGCCGGCCTTCTTCACCACCCCGCGGCAGGCCGCCACGGCGTCGGTGGTCGGCCCAGAGATCGTCATCTGCGGGGGCCTGGACAAGGACCAGAAGGCCATCGCCAACTGCGAGATTTTCTCGGCCCAGAACGGCACTCGGACCCGCGATCCGGTGCCGCTGCCTACCCCGCGGGCGGGGCACATTGCCCTGTATCAGGCCAACACCCAGCAGCTCCTTCTCGTGGGAGGCATCGGCAGCGACATGCAGCCGCTGGCATCGCTGGACATCTACACCGCCCCCTAGAACCCGATGCGCGTCGCGGCCCAAGAGTTCATCAAAGAGCAGACGCACACACGGTGGTGGCGCACCTTGTCGCCCGACCAGCGCGTTTTCACCGTCGGCTTTCTCATGGTCTTGCCCTTCTATCTGGCGCCGCTTTTCGCGACCCGCTTTCTGCCGGGGCTGGACCTGCCGTTCCACCTGGCGCTGGTGGACATGCTGGGCAAGGTGGACGCGCCGGCCTCGCCCTACCATCAGATCTACGATGGGGGGCTGCGGGTGTCGCCATACATGGCCCACCTGGGGGCGCTGCACCTACTGTCGCGGCTGATCCCGATCAACGCCGCCCACAAGCTCATCATGGGATGCTACGTGGCGGGGCTGCCGCTGAGCACAGCCTACCTGCTCTCCCGCTGCGGGCGCAGCCGGGTGCCGGCGCTCCTGGGCTTTGTGCTGGTCTACAACATGACGGTACACTATGGCTTCATCAGCTTCGCGATTTCGGTGCCGGTATTGCTGGGCATGCTGGGTCTTTTGGCATCGGTCACCGCGCCGGCCACGGCACAAGGCAAGAGCGTGGCATGGCCCGCCGCCGCCCTGTGTTTGACGACGATGCTGCTCTTTCTTTGTCACTTGCAAAACTACCTCTTCGGCCTGTGCGCCGCGGCAGTCTTCATTGCGTTCAGCGGCGGCACCCCGTTGCGTCGACGCCTTCTTGCCGGGGCGTGCCTGGTGCCGTCTCTGCTGGGGTTGATCTATTGGGACCTGACCACCCGCCTTGCCGCCAATCCGGCCCGGCAACGGACGGGCGCGGCCTACGCGCTGAAGCTCCTGTGGGATACCCGCAAGGGCGACGCCCGCGGCCATCCGTGGCTCCACCTTGTGGACCGGGTTCGCGCCTTCCCCGATCACCTTCTGCGCGGCTTCGTCGACCGGGTCGATCGCCAGGCGGCGGTGGCGCTGCTCCTTGGGCTGCTCTTGTATGTCGTTCTGGGGGTCCTCGGGCGGCGGCGGCCTCTGGCCGGGATGGCGGACTCAAAAGAGCGGCCTGCCCGCATGCAGTTCGCCGGGGTCGTGGTGGTGCTCGGGGGCGTCTTGGCCTACCTGGCGCTGCCGCACCATCTTCGAGAGTTCGAGCTGATGACCTTCTATCCGCGCCTGGCGGTGATGGTCGCGGCCCTGCTGCCGCTGCTGGTGCCGGCGGGTCTTTTGCGCTACCCGCCGCGCGTTCTTTACGCCCTTGCGGTACCCGCCGTGGCCGTGTCCCTGTGGTATGGGGTCGAGGTGACCCGACACTACCGCAGCTTCGCCCGAGAGACCGCTGACTTCGCCGACGTGCTGGACCGCGTCCCCCCAGGCGGCAGGGCGCTGGGGCTGGTCTACGATCGCACCTCTCGTGTCATGGCCAACGAGTCGCTCCTGGTCGGTCTGCCTTCCTACTACCCGGTGGAGCACCCCGGCATGGGCAGCCTGGTGCGCATCCTTTACTGCGGGATGCGGCACATGCCGTGCCGTCTGAAGCAGGGCGCCAGCGAGCCGCCGGACCCGGGCGCCTGGGCGCCGCAATCCATGGATCTGGGCCGCGCCGTGCCCTATTTCGATTACTTCTTCGCCCGATCGGCCCCGCCGCCGCAGCAGCTCTTCGGCCCCTTCGCCGACCGCATCCAGCAGGTGGCGCGATCCGGCTCCTGGGTGGTGTACCGCAAGATGCCGGGCGCGGTGTTCGCGCCGCCCGCGCCGAACCGGTTCCCCATGCTACCGGATCGCCTGCCGCTGCCTGGGCGCATGACCGTGCCTCCGCCCAGGTAAAGCGCCGCCCACATGCGACAGTCCCCACTACGGCATCAGGCCGGCCTTCTTGATGTAATCCAGCTTGGGGAACTCTGCCTTGAGGTACGGGTTGCCCTCGTTCTGGATGCGCGACTGCGAGGGACCGTTGCCGCTCGGGGCCCCTTCGCCGTAGCCGGCTTCCCACTTTTCGGCGACGGCCATGTCGCGGGCCAGGGCGAAGGGCGCGAAGCCCATGCCGTCCAGCGACGTGTTGCCGGCGTAGTTGATGAATATCTGCGTGGTGCGCGAGTTCTGGCCCGAGGTGGCGAAGGTCAATGTGCCGCGGAGGTTGCTTTGCTTGCCCGTGGGATCGTCCTTTATGAGGGCCTTCTGCCACGCGGCGTTTACCTGCGGGTTGCCGTTGATGCCGACCTGCGCCACAAAGCCGGTGAGGACGCGAAAGAACGCGTTGTCGTCGTAGTAGCCGGCCTGCACCAGGTTGTAAAAGCGGTCGGCGCCCAGCGGCGCCCAATCGCGGTGGACGTCGAGGACCACGTCCCCCTTGGTGGTCTCCAGCTTGACGGCGAAGCTGTCCGGCGCCTTGGCGGTCCACTTGCCGGGATCGAGCAGCGCCAGGTTTGCCGGAGGACCGACCGCATCCTGGTTGGCGCAACGGCTACAGAGAACGGCCGACAGGAGCACAAGCGCACTGAGCGTCCGGGGGGTCTTCATCTTCATCCCAGAACTGTAGCGAAGAGCGCAGCACCAAGGAAGCAGCGAAGCAGATTCCCGGAACTGTCGTTTCCTTGCCCCTGCCGTGAGATAGCCCACAGACAGGACCTACCCGCGTCGGATATGTTGCGATCCGGCGAGGTCCGCGCTGCCCCTTCCCTTGGGGTCCGGCCTCCCGGAAGGCACGGAGCGCCGCGAATGAACCCCTCCCGTCGGGCCTTCATCAGGATGGCGATCCTCGGCGGCGGCGGCCTCTCGTTCGGCCGGGCACTGGGGAGGGCTTCGCGCCACCACGGCGGATCCCACCACCCGCCCGCCGGCACGGTGATCACCGCCTCTATGGACAGCGACCGCGACAGCGACAGCGACAGCGATGACGCGGCGCGGCCCGAGATCCCCCTGCCCCCGTGGGCCCACGGCACCTCCAGCAGCGCCCCCGACACCCTGCTCATGTTTCGCGGCAACCCCAGCCACACCCACTACGGGACCGGCCCGGTCCCCGAGCGCCCGCGCCTGCACTGGTCCTACGGCATGGAGGACTTCGCCACCACCTTGCGCGGCGATCCGATCCTGTGGTCCGGCACCGGCTGGACCGGGCAACCTTCGCGGTTGGGCGACCATGTCTTCGTCGGCTCGGTGGGCCGTATCGTCTACGCCTTCGAGGCGGCCACCGGCAAGGTGGCCTGGACCCAGAAGGGCCGGCGAATGTTCAAAAGTTCCCTGTGCATCTTCGAGAACCGCATCTACATCGGCAACGCCGATAACTACGTGCGCTGTCTCGACGCCGGCAGCGGACGGGAACGGTGGCGCCTGTACACCGGCAGCGATTGCGACTCGTCGCCTTGCGTCGCCGACGGCTGGCTCTACGTGTGTGGCGAGGCGGGCTATGCCTGGTGCCTGGACCCGCGCACCGGCACGCCACGGTGGCGGACCTTCCTGGGAGGCATCGGCGCCGGCACCCTGCCCGGGTCCAACGGTTCGGAGACCTCACCGGCCATCGCGGATGGGGACCTTTACGCCGCGACCTACGACGGGGTGCTCTGGTGCCTGGACATCCGCGACGGCTCGGTGAAGTGGAAGGCCGACACCGGAGACGACACCGACGTGTCGCCGGTGGTTTTAGGCGATTTCGTCTACACCGCCGCCGAGGAAAAAGCGCCCTACCTGTACTGCTTCGACCGGCGCACCGGGAAGGAACGCTGGCGCTACGGCAACCGCAAAGGGTACTGGTCGACCCCGGCGGTGCGGGGGGATCGCCTGTGGATTGGCGGGCAGGACGGCCGGCTCCATTGCCTGGATGCGCGCTCCGGCGAGCCGATCTGGGTGCGCAAGCTGGGGCGCGCGGTGTGGAGTTCCCCGGCGGTGGTGGACGACCGGGTGATCTTCGGCAGCTACGACAGCCAGCTCCATGTGCTGGACGCCGGGACGGGACGGGAGGTCTGGCGCCACGACCTGGGCGGCCGGTGCATCTCGACGCCCTGCGTGGTGGACGGGTACATCTACATCGGCAACGCCGCCGGGACCTTCTTCTGCTTCGGTCCCTGATGCCCCAAAACGGCGGGTCAGTCGATGCCGGCAGGCCCGGCCAGTTTGGCCAGGAACTCTTCCAGGCGGTCCACCTTTTTGTGCAGCTGGACGATTTCCAGCTCGGCGCGCAGGTTGATCTCGTACTCGACGTCGTTGCGCACCCGGTCCCGCGCCGCCTGGCGGTTCTGGCTGAGCAGCACGAACACCGAGAGCACGATGGCCTCCAGGGAGACCGACATCGTCAGCAGGCCGAAGGGGTAGCGGTCCCACCCGCCGATGGAAAGGTGCTCCAGGGGCGCGACGTTGAGCACGATCCACAGGAAAAAGAACACCAGGTGCATCATCAGGAACGTCACGCTGCCGCTGAACTCGGCAATCCAGTCTGCCGACTTTTGCACGGTGCTGCGCTTGTCTTCCACTTCCAGGTTGACGTTGCGCGAAACGCTGTTGCTGAGCAGCTTCGCCGTCTCGCGCATGCGGCGCCCGATGGCAGTGAGGATGTCCAGCGCCGCGGCTGGACGTAGCCGGAAAAGAGCATCCAGGTCCCCCCGGTCCACTACCAAAGCCTCCAGGTCTTGCAGGACCACCGCCGCGGCGCTGCGCGGCCCGCCGTCGAGCAGGCCGATCTCGCCGAAGAAGTCGCCGGCGCGGGCCTGCTCCAGGACAATCCGCTCGCCGGCCTCGGTGTTACAAAAGATCTCGACGACCCCTGAGCGGACCACGAAGAGCGAACCGCCGGGGTCGCCTCGATGAAAGAGGGTCTTGCCCGCGGGCGCGGTGATGACATCGATCTGCTCGGCCAGGGTCGCCCGTTCCTGCGCATCGAGCAGGGCGAAGAAGGGGACCTCAGCGAGCATGTCAGCGTGGGTGGGCATGGACCCCGAGAGTACGTCTTGGCCGCCTCGACCGCAACCGCTAGAAATACAGGGCCGCGCCCAGGCGCATCTGGCCGCCGACCTGGTTTTGCATCGGCTGGAAGGGCTTGCCGTCCACCGAGGTGGTCGCCGCCACCGCGTCGGTAGGATTGGTCACCCGGTGGCGTCCGTCGGCGCGCACATCAGCGGTCAGGGCCAGGTGCCGGCCCAGCCGCAGTTCCAGCCCGCCGCCGGCCTGGCCATCCAGGAACCAGGCCGTGTCCCGGCCCGCCAGGAAGTCCAGGCTGCCGTAGTCCACGCCGCTGGCCACGACGAAGTAGGGTGACACCACCCAGTTCGGCGCGCCGATGTGAATGCGCAGGCCCAGGGTGACCGGCACATCGTAGCGGGCGAAGCCACCGTCCAGGGTTTTCTGGTATTCGCCAGCCAATTCCAGCGAGAGGTGCCGGGACGCCCGGTAGAGCAGTTCCCCGCCAAAGCCAAGCTGACTGAACCGGTTGTACTGATCATTGTTGATCAGCAGCCCGAAACGCCCGCCCAGGCCGACCTTGGCGCCCCACTGCGGCTGGGGCGGCGGCGCCGGATACACCGGGGCCTGATACACCGACGGCGGCTGATAGGTCTGCTGCGGGTACACCGGCGGCGGCTGATAGGTCTGCTGCGGCTGGTATACCGGAGGAGGAGGCGGTTGATAGGTCTGCTCCTGCGGGTACACCGGTGGCGGCGGCGGCGCGTAATAAACCGGCGGCGGCGGCGGCGCGTAGTAAACCGGCGGCGGCGGCGCGTAATAAACCGGCGGCGGCGGGGCATAATAAACCGGCGGTGGCGGCGGCGCGTAATAAACCCGGGGTCGCGGCTGGAACACCACCGGTGGCGGGAGGAATACCACCCGTGGGCGGAACCAGGGCCGCAGTCGGACCACCGGGGGGGTGATGAAGATCTGGGCGCTCGCCGTCGTCGGGGCGCCAAGCACGGCCGACATCAGCGCCATCGCCAAGCCAGAAAGCCAGGAGGCTCGCATGTCTCTAGTCCTTTCGTTCACGGGCCTGCTCGGCCCGTAACAAAGTCACTGCAAGCCGCACGCCATCCCCTGGTGCCGGTTTCCTGGCGCCAACCCCTGGGACTGCCAGGGTGGCCGGCTGCTTCCCAGGGTCATTATGAACGGGCGTTCACACCTGCCCCGTGAATGAACCGCCGGCCTGGGGCCTGCCCCGGTCAGGCCCCAGGCCACGGGGACCCGCCCAGGGAGCCCCCAGGGAGCCCAGAGATGGGGACGGCGTGGCCCGGGGCAAGGGTGCCCCCGGGGATGGGGACAGCGTGGCTGGGGACGGGAAGCGGACGCCACACCAGGTGGCAGACTTGACATGTTCCCGTAGGAATCTGTAGGATCTAGCTGCTCTGGTAGCGGTATCCCCCGCTGCCTCGGGTCGTGGAATCGTGCGTGAGCGCGAGACCCCATCAGCAGACATCAAGTGGCAATCGGGAGGAGGCTTTTGGCCGACAACGACAAGAAAGGTCCCCGGGACATCAGCGACCTCAAGGCACGTCTTGGGCTGAAGAAGCAAGGCGGCGCCGCTCCCGGTCCTGTCCCCGCACCGGTGCCCCACGCATCCGGCGGGTTCCCGGCGGCTCTCCCACGACCGGCGCAGGCCCCCTTGCATGCCGCTCTCAGTGGAATTCCCGCGCCTTCGGCGGTGCCCCCTCCACCCGGGTTTCCCCGGCCGCAAGAGGCCGCCCCACCGCCGGACCCACGCCGCGACCCCTTTGCCGCGCAGCAGGCCGCGGTGGCGGCGAACCTGGCGGCGTTCTACGGGGGCGGCGGTGCCCTGCCCGGCGACGCCAACGCGGTCCAGGGGGAGCAGCTTGAGAAGAAGGCCAATCTGCCGCTGATCCTGGGGGGCATCGGCGCCGCGGTGGTGATGTTCGGCGTGGGCTACGCTGGTCACTCCATCCTCGCCGGCCGCGCCGACTACAACGACACCACCGACCAGGCCGCCAAGGTCCGCGACGAGGTGGTCAAGATGCAGAAGTCGGTCAGCGAGGCGCAGGTCCTCTTGCAAGAGGCCAACAAGGAGCGCGGCGCGGTCAACTTTGGGTCGATCAAGAAGATCAAGGACCTGGACAAGGCCGACCCGGACCTCAGCCGGAGCCTGTTTCACACCAATTACTACTCCTTCGATCCGCCCACCATCCAGCAGCTCTTCAATTACTACAACGACGTCCTGGTGCTGACCCGGCTGATGCAGGAACACACCCAGCGGACACTGAACGACCAGGACGGGCTGGAGAAGTTCTTCAAGGCGGGCGCCGGCAAGTCGGAGAAGCGTCTGGGGGTGGTTTTGGATTACAGCCAGAAGACGCCGTTCTCTCAGGTGGTGGAGCTGACCAGCGCGCCCTTCTGTCCAGATCCCAAACAGACCGACTGCCAACCCGCCGAGATGAAGATCCGCTTCCGCGCCACCACGGGCGGAGGCTCGTCGGAACGACCGCTGAAGGGCCGGCCCCAGGAGGCCGTGTTCCCCATGACCCCCACCGAGCTGCAGCAGCAGCTTCTGACCGGCGACCCGAACATGCTGGCCTACGAGGGCTACATCCGCCGCACCAAGGCCATCTCGGAGACCCTGATCCGCATCAAGGAAGAGGAGAAGGTGCTTGTCGGCTCGCTGGAAAAGCGCGCCAAGGAAGCCAAGCTCTTCACTCTCTGAGATTCTCCGCTCCGCTCCACGCCAGCTCAAAACGCCAATGGCGAAAGCCCGGCCGGGGCTTGGTCATGCTAAAACCCCCCCATGCCTCAGCACGATGCTCCAGCCAGCGGCTCCCAGCGCCAGGAACTGCTCTACGACCCCAACGTCCCCACCCCCAGCCACGCCGAGTACGCCCGGACGCTGGCCAGCCGCATCGCCGTGGGCAGCCTGTGCACCCTGGCGCTGGACCCGGCCGGCTACCCCTACGGCTCCTTCGTGACCTTCGCTCTTGACGGCGGCGCGCCGGTATTTCTCATCAGCAGCCTGGCCGAGCATACCCGGAACCTGCTGGCCGACCCGCGGGCCTCGCTCCTCGTGGCGGAACCCGGCCAGGGGGACCCGCTGGCCCGGGGCCGGGTCACGCTCCTGGGCCCCTGCACCCGTCTGTCCCCTGGCGAAGCGCAGGACCGCGCCCGCGTCGCGTACCTGAACGCCCATCCCGGGGCCGCCTACTACCTGGACTTCGGCGACTTCGCCCTGTTCCGCCTGGAGGTCCAGGCCGTGCGCTACATCGGCGGCTACGGCAGGATGTCGTGGGTCGGTAAAGATCCGTGGAACGCCGCCACGGCCGACCCCCTTTCGACCCACGTGCCGGCAATCCTTTTGCACATGAACGCCGACCACCCCGACACCTTGGCCCTGTACTGCCGCGCCCTGACCCGGGCCACCGACACCACCGCCGCGATCATGACTGGCGTGGACCGCTACGGGTTCGAGATCTCGGCCACCACCGCGGCCGGGCCCCGCCCCATCCGGCTGGCCTTCTCGCGCGCGGTGTCCACACCCGAAGAAGTGCGCGCCGAAATGGTGGCCCTGGCCAGGCACGCGCGGGCCGCATCCATCCCGAGTTGAGGTGATGTTATGGCGATGTCCTCCCCTGCCCTGCGGATCGCAAGTTTCGTCGTCTGGGCCTGCGGGTCTTCCGGTTGTGCCCCGGGCGCCGCGGACAATGGCCCGCCGGTCCCGGACCTGGCACCGCTGGCGGGGACCCGCATCTCCGTCGAACCGAGCGGCCACTACACGATCACCTTCCGCACCCCGGACTGGACCTTTGGCGGGGACGTCGGCGGCCCGCTGGAACACCTGGCCACCGGGGCCGGCAGCGATGCGATCGGCCCGTACCACGAGACGACCTTCGACTTTGCCGGGCCCACCGCCGAGAAAAGGACCGCCGGCATTCGCGCCTACGACGACCAGCCCGTCGTGATCTTCACGCAAACGCAGGCCGCTGCCAGCGCCAACCAGGCCCCCTTCCCGGTTTTGAGCACCTATCCGCGAGACCTGTACCATCTGTCCTACCGCAGCCTGGAATTCTCCCCGTCCAGCTTCACCGAACTGGGCGCGGACAGCCCCTGGGTGTTCTTCGACGGCGACGCCAATGCCTTCATCCTGTCGGCGGCGGCGAACTTCATGAACGCGGCCACCACCCTTTCGCCCGGCGGGGCCATCTCCTGCGGCATCGACCCGGCCATCGCCACCCTGCCCGCGGGTTTTGGGCAAAAAACCGTGCTGGTGGCACGCCCCGGCATCAACCGCGCCTTCGACACCTGGGGCCGCGCCCTGACCACCCTGTCGGGCAAGAAACGTCCTTCCAGCGACGCCACGGTGGAACTGGCCCGCCTGGGTTACTGGACCGACAATGGCGCTACCTACTATTACAACTACGACAAGAACCAGGGCTACCCGGGAACGCTCCTGGCCATCCGCGACGCTTTCCAGCA
>JBBRLA010000039.1:0-23418 GCA_038231615.1 Polyangia bacterium
GAAAATGGGGCAGGGGGGTTGATGAATGGGGCCGGGGAGCCGGTGAATGGGGCAGGGGAGTCGGTGAATGGGGCAGGGCAGCCGGTGAATGGGGCAGGGGAGTCGGTACATCGGGAAAAACATCCGGTGGCGATGCGGCCTGACCCGGGCGCAGATCTGGGGATCCCTTCTGCGCGACACAGGCTGGCCGTGAGCAGCGGAAGAATTCGTCCTTTCGGGGCTCTATCCAGGCAGAAAGGCTGTATCCAGGCAGAAAACTTGACCGTTGTCGCCATTCGCGGGAGTGTGCGGCCATGGGTTGCCATGGGACTGATTGACACGACCTTCAGGGAGCTGGCCAAGGCCAGCTTTCCCGATCTGTTGCGCTACCTCCTGCCCGACCTGCTGTCCCAGGGCAGCGAGGTGGTCGAGCTGCCGCAGGAACTCCCCGCCACCGTACGGGCGACAGACCTGCTGGTCAAGGCGGTGCGCGACGGCATCGCTCATCGGCTCGTGATCCTGGAATGTCAGGCGGGCCGGGAGCCCGACCTGCAGCGCCTGATGCTGCTGCGGGCGTCCCTGGCCACTTTTTACTATGGCCTGCCCACCTCGACCCTGCTGCTGGCCCTGACGCCCCAGGCGGCCGTGCCTGAGAGGCTGGTGTTCGCCTATCTTGACGATGAGCCGCTCGAATATGCGGTGAAGGTGCGCCGGATCTACGAGGAGTCCGCCGATCTGGCGCTGCTCCACGCGCCGCCGGCCCTCTTGCCGCTGTGTCCCATCATGCGGCCCGAAAATGGCGACCGATCGGCCCTGTTGGAGCAAGTGCTGCTGAAGATCGCTCAGCTCGATCTGCCCAATGAGCGCCGCGAGCGGCTGCTGACCTGGGCCTCGACGTTCGCAACCTTGCATCTGACATCGGTTCAGGTCAATCTGATCTGCAACGACCTATCGCGGAGAAGACCCTACATGCTGCAACCCCTACGAGATCTGCCCCTTCTGCGCGACACCTATAACGAGGGCGTGGCTGATGGCGAAACCAAGGGCAAGGCAGAAGGTAAGGCCGAGTCGCTGCTGCTCCTCCTTGAGGTCCGGATCCTGCCGGTGACCGAGGAGCAGCGTCGGCGCATCCTGTCCTGCCAGGACGTTCGGCGGCTGGACGCGTGGTTCATGCGCGCCCTGAAGGGCGCCACCATAGAAGAAGTTCTCGCCTGAGGGCATCAACATGCTGCAACCCCTACGAGATTTTCCCCTTCTGCGCGATACCTATAATGAGGGCGTGGCAGAAGGTAAGGCCGAGTCGCTGCTGCTCCTCCTTGAGGTCCGGGTCCTGCCGGTGACCGAGGAGCAGCGTCGGCGCATCCTGTCCTGCCAGGACGTTCGGCGGCTGGACGCGTGGTTCGCGCGCACTGTGAATGCCCGCTCCGTTGAAGAAGTTCTCGCCTGAGGCATCAACATGCTGCAACCCCTACGAGATTTTCCCCTTCTGCGCGATACCTATAATGAGGGCGTGGCTGATGGCAAGGCAAAAGGTATGGCCGAGTCGCTGCTGCTCCTCCTTGAGGTCCGAGCCCTGCCGGTGACTGAGGAGCAGCGCCAGCGCATCCTGTCCTGCCAGGACGCTCAGCGGCTGGAAGCGTGGTTCATGCGCGCCCTGAATGCCACTTCTATCGAAGAAGTCCTCTCTGAAGAAGAAATCCTCGCCTGAACTGCGAGGCCTCCTCAGAATCTGCGGGTTGGCCAGGTGCGGACTGGCTTGGCAGCGCCCACAATCACCCCTCCCCGAAACGTCCGAAACCTGTTACACCTCAGCAGCATCCGGCCCATCAAAGGGTTGGACGCCGAGGTATCCCATGACCCAGCGCTCCCATGCCCCGCTCTTCCTTCTGGCCCTGGTCCCCTGGTTGTCCGGCGCCGGCTGCTCCGGCCCCGACGATCCCGGCGCGACGCCGCCCGAGGCATTGACCTACCACCACGACGTCGCCCCGGTGCTGGACCGCTATTGCGTCACCTGCCACAGCCCCGGCAACATCGGGCCCTTCACGCTGACCGATTATGGTTCGGTGAAGCTCCAGGCGGCGAGGATCCGCGCGGCGGTGGAAAGTGGCCTCATGCCCCCCTGGCTGCCCTCGGACAAGGGGCAGCCGATGCGCTACTCGCGCAAGATGCGGGCGCAGGACCAGAAGTTGCTGCTCGACTGGATCGGCGCCGGCACCCGCGAAGGCGACCCGGGCGAGTCGCCGCGCACCGACATTCCCGCTGCGGAGACCGTGGAGCCGCCCCGCCCGGACCTGGTGCTGGCCCCCAGCCATGTGTACCAGCCGCGGACCGATCGCAGCAATGATGACTATCACTGCTTCAGCTTCGACCCGCAGCTCACGACCGACACCTATCTTCAGGCAGCGGTGGTGGTGCCGGACAACAAGGCCATCGTGCACCACGCCATCGTCTACGCCATCGGCCCGAGTGGCGCCGGGCAGGTCCGCGCGATGGACCCCGCCGGTGCCGGCTTCGACTGCTTCGGCGGCCCCGGGGTGGATGATTCGGCCCGCACGCTGCTGGCGTGGGCGCCCGGGGGCGTGGCGACGCGCCTGCCGGAGGGCTATGGGCTGAAGATCGAGAAGGGCTCGATGCTGGTCCTGCAACTGCATTACAACCTGCTGGCCTACAAGGGCGTCGGCGATCAATCGAAGGTGGAGATGGAGGTGACGACGACCCCGCCCAAAACCGAGATGTTCCTTTTGCCCGTGGCCGATCCCAGGCATCTGCACATAAAGGCCGGCGACCCGGCGGCGACGCAGGTGATTGATGTGCCGGTGTCGCTGCTGGAGACGTTCTTCGGCCTGCCGGCGAAGGAGATGACGATCTATGCAGTGGGCCCGCACATGCATCTTTTGGGTCGTCACATCAGCGTGTCGGTGGATGACGGCACCACGCTGATCGACATTCCGCGATGGGACTTCCACTGGCAGCAGGGCTATGCGTTGCAGCAGCCGATGACGCTGGGCATCAGCGAGGGCCTGCGGGTATCCTGCCAGTACGACAACAGCCAGGCGAACCAGCCGGTGGTCAACGGCCAGCAGCAGCATCCCCGGGACCTGGGCTGGGGCGAGGGCACTTTGGACGAGATGTGCCTGAACTTCTTCCTCGCCTCGTTCAACTGAGGGTAGCAAATCCGGGGTCCGTGTCAGGAAGTGCGTGCCTGGGCCATGGATTGCGGCATCATATGAGCGTGCCGAAGCCCCGCGACCCGAAGCCAGAGATTACGCTGCGGCTCGTCGAGTCGCTTGCGGATGTGCCGCAGGCTTCGTGGGACGCGCTGCTGGGCGCGGACGGGCCATGCTTCCTTTTGTGGGGCTGGTTGCAGGCGATGGAAGAGGCTGGCTGCGTGGTCCCCGACGCTGGCTGGCAGCCCCTGCACCTGACCCTGTGGAAGAAGGCCGCTCCCGGGTCGCCGGGGACGAAGGAGGTGCTGGTCGCCGCCGCGCCCGGGTATCTGAAGGGCAACAGCAACGGTGAATTTGTCTTCGACTGGGCCTGGGCCGACCTGGCCCGGCAACTGCGCCAAAGGTATTATCCCAAACTGATCGTAGCCGTGCCCTTCACCCCTGCGACCGGTCAGCGGCTGCTGGTGCTGCCCGGGCTCCCGGCACAGGAGACAGCCCTGCTGAAGGGGATGCTGATGCAGGGCGTTCGCGCCGTCTGCGAGCAGATGGGGCTGTCCTCGGCCCATGTGCTCTTCCCCGAGGCCGGCGAGGCGGACGAACTGGTGACCGCCGGCTTCGCCCGCCGGGTGGGGGTGCAGTTTCACTGGCGCAACGAGGGTTATCGCAGCTTCGATGATTTTCTCGGCCGCTTCTCGTCCAAGCGGCGCAACGCATTGCGCCGCGAGCGCAACGAGGTGAAGAAGGCGGGCCTGGTGGTGACCACTCGCCGCGCCCCCTTCACCGAGGCGGAGATGGACGCGATGTTTGCCTGCTACGCCAGCACGGTGGACAAGTTCTTCCACGGCCAGCGCTACCTGAACCGCCGCTTCTTCGAGCTCATCGCCGAGCGCCTGCCCGGTCACCTGGAGTTCGTCACCGCCCGCGCCGGCAGCGCCCCGGACGCTCCCGTGGTCGGCGGCGCGATCAACCTGGCTGACCCGATACAGAAGCGCCTCTATGGCCGCTATTGGGGGCAAGCTCAGCCCGAAGGCGAGGTCCACCGCTTCCTGCACTTCGAGGTCTGCTTCTACCATTCGATCGAGGAGTGCATCCACCGCGGCTTCACCCTCTTCGAGCCCGGCGCCGGCGGAGAGCACAAGCTGTCCCGGGGGTTCGAGCCGGCCCTGACCTACAGTGCGCACCACCTGTCCGACGAGAAGTTCGACCGGTTGATCCGCGACTACCTGCGCCGCGAGGAGAACGCCGTGCGCAAGAGCGTCACGGAGGCGCTGGCCGAGTCGCCCCTGCGGCAACACTGCGGCCAAGGAGACTGACCCTTTTGCGCCCCAGCCGGGGTCAGGAAACTGACCCTTTTGTGCCCCAGTACCTTCAGACCTTGCCCGGCCCGGGCCCGGGCCCAGGGGTGTCCAGGCGGACGTTCTTGGTCTCCAGCAGAGTCCCGACGGCGGCTTGCTCCACCGGGGACCAGGGGTGCGACGCCGAGAGCCGCGCCGCGCTGAAGGCGGGCCGTTCGCCGAGCGCCTTGCTATCGGTGACGTCGATGATGCGCAGGGCCACGATCCGGCTGATCTCCTGGGGGGTCGGCACTGCCATGAGGTACATCACCTGGGCCAAGTCCCCCTGGATCTCGAAAAGGACGAACTGGCCGTTCTGGTACGCCGCGTACAGGGTCTGCTGCTTGCCGGTGGTATCCCGGGTCGTCAACTGGAAGTACGCGGAATGGATGACGGGTTGCGCCTTGGGGTCGCTCATCCTGCTATTGTATACCCCTTGGGCCGCTGGTTCGAGTATCCTGCGGCCCCGACGGGCGCCCCGATAACCGGTGCCGAGGTCCTCATGTCGCGAATGTCGTACCGAGAAGCTCTGAACCAGGCCATGTCCGAGGAGATGGAACGCGATCCCAAGGTCTTCCTCATGGGCGAGGAGGTCGGCCACTACCAGGGCGCCTACAAGGTGTCCCAGGGGATGCTCCAGCGGTTCGGCGAGAAGCGCGTCGTCGATACCCCGATAGCGGAGTGCGGCTTCGTGGGCATCGGCATCGGCGCCGCCATGGTCGGCCTGCGCCCAATCATCGAGTTGATGACGTTCAACTTCGCGCTGGTGGCCATCGACCAGATCATCAACAACGCGGCCAAGATCCGCGAGATGTCCGGGGGGCAGTTCACCGTCCCCATCGTCATCCGCGGGGCGGGCGGCTCGGCGCATCAGTTGGGCGCGCAGCACTCGCAGTCGCTGGAGGCGATGTTCACCAACTGGCCGGGGCTGAAGGTGGTGATGCCGTCGAACCCGGCGGATGCCAAGGGTCTGCTGAAGACCTCGATCCGCGACGAGGACCCGGTGATCTTCATCGAGGGCGAACTGATGTACGCCGACCAGGGGGAGGTGCCCGACGGGGAATACCTGATCCCCCTGGGCAAGGGCGACGTCAAGCGCCGGGGCACCGACTGCACGGTGGTGGCCTATTCGAAGATGGTCAACCTGTGCCTGGAGGCGGCCAAAGCGCTGGAGAAGGAGGGCATCTCCATCGAGGTCATCGACCCTCGGACGCTGCGCCCGCTGGACGACGAGCTGATCTTCGAGTCGGTGCGCAAGACCAACCGCTGCGTGGTGGTGCAGGAAGCGCATCCCCACTCCTCGTTCGGCGGGGAGATCGTGACGCGGGTGCAGCACGCCTGCTTCGACGACCTGGATGCGCCGATCGAACGGGTGTCGGCGCTGGATATTCCGACGCCCTATGCGCTGAACCTGGAGGCGCTGGTGATCCCCGATGTCCCGCGCGTGATCGCCGCCGTCAAGCGCGCGATGTACCTGAGCTAGGAGAGATCATGGCCACCCTCATCGTGATGCCGCGCCTGTCCCCCACCATGGAAGAAGGGGTTTTGGCGAAATGGACCAAGCAGGAAGGGGATAAGATCTCGCCGGGGGACATCATCGCCGAGGTCGAGACGGACAAGGCGAACATGGACTTCCCGCTGGAAGACGAGGGGGTGCTGCTGAAGCTGCTGGTGGGCGCCGGGGACACGGTGAGGCTCGGGGGGCCGGTGGCGATCCTCGGGGATGCCGGGGAGGACATCGGGGCACTGTTGGCGGAGATCCAGAAAGGGGAGGGGACGAAGGCGGCGGCGGCGCCGGCTCAGGCGGCCCCGGCTCAAGCTCAGGCGGCGGCGGCTGCGCCGGCTCAAGCTCAGGCGGCAGCGGCTGCGCCGGCTCAAGCTCAGGAGGCAGGGGAAAGCAATGTCGGCGCAACGGGAGCCGCATCCGCTGACCGATCCCCCGGCGGCCGGGTCATCGCTTCTCCCCTCTCGCGCAAGCTGGCTACCGAGGCGGGTCTCGACATCCGGCAGATCCGCGGCAGCGGCCCCGGCGGCCGGGTGATCAAGCGGGACATCGAGCAGGCAGTCACCCAGCAGCAGGCGACGGCCCAGCGGGCACCGGCCCCCCCTTTAGCGGCCCCCGCGTCCGCCCCCGCCGAAGGAGACCAGACCATCCCGATGTCGATGATGCGCAAGACCATCGCCCGGCGCCTCACGGAGGCCAAGCAGACGGTCCCGCACTTCTACCTGACCACCGAGGCCACCGTGGACGAGCTGTGGCGCTTCCGCGAACAGCTAAACGCCGCCAGCGCCGCCGCCGCGGGGAAGGGCGAGGCGGCCAAGGTCTCGATCAACGATCTGGTGGTGAAGGCGACGGCGCGGGCGCTCTCCGTGCTCCCCGCGGCCAACATGTCCTTCTCGCCCGAGGGCGCCGTGCGCCACGCCAGGGTGGACGTGGGCGTCGCGGTGGCCATCGAGGACGGCCTGATGACCCCGGTGGTGCGCAACGCCGATCGAAAGTCGGTGGGGGCCATCTCCGCCGAGATCCGCGAACTGGCCGAGCGCGCCAAGCTGAAGAAGCTGCGTCCCGACGAATATCAGGGGGGCACCTTCTCGGTGAGCAACCTGGGCATGTTCGGCATCCGCGAGTTCTTCGCCATCATCAACCCCCCCGAGTCCGGCATCCTGGCCGTGGGCAAGGTGGAAAAGCGCCCGGTGGTGGTAGAGCAGGACGACGGCGATCAGGTGGTGATCCAGCGGCGGATGACACTGACGCTGTCCTGCGACCACCGCATCCTCGATGGGACGCTGGGCGCGCGCCTGTTGGCCGAGGTGGTGAAGGCGCTGGAGCACCCGCTCTTGTTGGTGCTCTGACGGCCGGTGCCGGGTCCGCTCCGACAAACGGGTTGCCCCGACGTGCTTTCCGTGACAAGAGAACCTGAAGAGCAGGAGCCACGCAGTGTCCACCTCCCCAGACAGCGCCAGCGTCCCCAAACACCGGGTCCTACTGCCCCTGGTGGTCGAACCGCCCGCGGTGACCCCGGAGGCAGGCCCCGCGCCGCGGCCTCGCCACCCGCCGTGGATCAAGGCCAAGATCCCGTCGGGTGAGACGTTCTTCCAGGTCCGCGAGCTGGTCCATGGCCAGAAGCTGCACACCGTGTGCGAATCCGCCAGTTGCCCGAACATCGGCGAGTGCTGGAACCGCCGGGCGCTGACCCTCATGATCCTGGGCAACATCTGCACCCGCTCGTGCCAGTTCTGCGATGTGCCCACCGGGCGCCCCCTGCCGCCGGACCCCGACGAGCCGCGTCGAGTGGCGCTGGCGCTGGCGCAGCTTCACCTGCGTCATACCGTCATCACCTGCGTGGACCGCGACGACCTGCCTGACGGGGGCGCCGCCCACTGGGCGGAGACCATCCGCAACGTGCGCGAAGGCTGCCCGGGGATGACCCTGGAGGTGCTGACCGGCGACTTCAAGGGCCGGACCGAGGATGTGGACACGGTGCTGGACGCCGGGCCGGATGTTTTCGCCCACAACCTGGAGACGGTACCGCGCCTGTCTCGGCGGGTGCGGGTGCAGGCCAGCTACCCGCGAAGCTACGCGGTGCTGCGCCACGCGCGGCAGCGCAACGCGGTGGTGAAGACCGGGTTGATGCTGGGGCTTTCCGAGGAGCTTTCCGAGGTGCGCGAGGTGCTGCGTGAACTGGCCGATCTGGGCTGCGACATCCTGACCCTGGGGCAGTACCTGCGGCCTTCCAAGGGGCATTTGCCGGTGGAACGCTACGTCCACCCCGACGAGTTCCAACAGTTGCGCGACGAGGCGCTGGCCCTGGGCATCCCCCACGTGGAGTCAGGCCCGCTGGTGCGCAGCTCGTACCACGCCGATGGGCAGGCGGAGATCATCCAGTCCCTGCGCAAAAGCCGCTGACCGGCGATCGAAATGATACCCAGCCCGATCGATCCCCGACAGTTTTCGTCCACCCCGTCAGGGATTGCGGCGCACGATTTCTTCGTTCAGCAGGCCGGCGAAGCAGGTCCAGGCCAGGTAGGGAGTTATCAGCCAGGCCGCCTGGCGATCCACTTTCCGTGCCGCCAGCGCGTAGCCCGCCACGGCCCCGAAAAGGGCGCCCAGGTCGGCCAGTGCCGCTCGCTTGCGGTGCTTGCCGAAGAAGATCCAGGACCAAGCGGCATTCAGCCCGAGCTGCGTGCCCCACAGGGCCAGGGCCCGCGTCCGTTCCGGCGAGGAGGGCTGCCGCCACACGCGCCATCCCGAGAGGGCGATGAGGCCGTACAAGCCAGTCCATACCGGGCCGAAGACCCAGCCCGGCGGGTTGTAGGGCGGCTTGCGCAGCAGGCGGTACCACAGGCCCTGTCCGGATCGGGTGGTGAGCGCGCCGAAGGTGGCGGCGCCCGCGGTGACACCGCCGAACGCCAGCAGACCCAGGGCTGAGCGCAGGGGAGACTTGGGCACGGATGAGTGCGTCGGGTACAGGTCCATGATCACCTCCTGCACAAACTTGGGGCCGGCGATCGCGCCGGCAACCCAGCCCGCCGCGATGGATGGCGTCCGCCACCGGCTTCAGCGCCCCTTTAGAACCACTGGCTCCGGGTGATCCCTGCGCTCGGTCTCGGCCACCCCGGCGATCACCGGCTTCGGGGGGCGGCGGGTCGAAGCCACCGATCGGCGCAGGGCGACAAAGAGGGCGGGCATCTCTCGGGCGCTGGCCAGGTTGGTGATCCATGAAGGCAGACTCCCCTCGGGGGTGCTCAGTCCCTGGTACTCCGCCAGGGTGGCCTTGCCGCCCTCGGTGGAGGCCAGCCGCCAGTGGCCGTGGTTGGTCAGGATGCGCACCAGCCCCTTGCGCTGCGGCGGGCACATGGCCACTTCCTCGCTCCATGCCGTCTGGAGCCGTCCATCGGGCAGCCGCGACACCTGCATTTGGATGCAATAGTCTCGGCGAGACACCACCGGGGCGTTGATGACCATGTAGTACCACGCACTGGCCCCGTCGCGGCGCAGGAGGCGCGCCACCTCGGTCATCGGCATTGTCCCGGGGTAGGATTCCACATCCGTGAGCATGGCCAGGACGCGTTCCGGGGACGCCTCAATCCTGCCGGTGGCGCGAAACTCCTTGATCTTGGACCCAGGCACCGCCCGGGCCTCAACGCGCACCGCGTCGCGGTTCAGCACGTCCTTCCAGTCGTCCGCCGCGGCCGGGGCGGCCAGCCAGAGACTCGAAACCAGTGACAAGAAGAAGGTCAGTTTCATCGGCGTCAAGAGGCGCATGGTAACAGAATCCACAATCTTCATCACCCCATCAGCGGCCTTGGATCGTCTTGACGCGCCCGCCCCCAATCGCTTATTCTTGACTTCATAGATCTTCTTCGCGCCGCCTGGGGACCCACCAGGACCCAAAGCATCATGATGTCCGACAACCCGCCCGAGAACGAACCCGGCCCTTCCAGGAGCCGCGGCCCCTCTTTTGGACGCATCGTCGCCGTGCTGGCCGTTCTGGGATTCGTGGTCTGGTTCGGCGTGCGCGTACGCGTCGCCACCGGCGCCCGCGATGCCTTGGCCACCGAGCGCCAGCAGTTCGCCGAGGCCGCCCGCAAGGCCGCCGAACCCGGCCAGGTCAGGAAGGTCGCCGTGGTCCGTGGCATCCCCGATACCTGGCTCCCCTCCGTGCCCTTCGACGGCACCCTTTCCCCGGTCCAGGAAGCCGATCTGGGATTCAAGATCTCGGGCAACCTCCAGGGCATCCGTGTGCACCTCGGGCAGGGGGTCAAAAGCGGGGCGCTCCTGGCATCCCTGGATGCCAGCGAGGCCTCCGCCGCGGTCGATTCCGCCGCCGCCCAGATCCGTGCCTCCGAGGCCCAGTTGCTTCTGGCACAGGACGCCGAACGACGCAGCGCCACCCTGCTTTCCCGCGGCGCCGGCACCCCCGCCTCCAGCATGCAGGCCGCGCAGCAGCGGGCCCTTTTCGCGGCCCAGATGGATTCCGCCCGCGCCCAACTTCACCTGGCCCAGGTCAGCCGCGCCAACCTGGCGCTGATGGCCCCCTTCGGCGGGGTCATCACCAAGGTGCCCTCGGGTGCCGGCACCATCGTCAACCCCGGCCAGGCGCTGTTCCACCTTCAGGACATCGGCACCCTCAAGCTGGCTGGCACTGTCGGCGAGACCGATGCCCGCCTGGTGCGCGTCGGCGCCAGGGTGGTCCTGCGCTCGGGAGACAGCCTGATCACCGACCCAAAAATCGGCCCCAGAACGGGGAAAATCACCGCCGTCCTGCCCGGGGTCGACCCCGCGACCCGGCGCGTACCGGTCGAGGCCGAACTGCCCAATCGTGACGGCGCCCTTCTGGCCGGTGCCTTCGTCCATGCTCTCGTGGAGGGCGAGGCCCCGGTGCCAGTCCTGCGCCTGCCCCCGGCCGTCCTGCGTCCGGGCTCTCAGGACGAGGTGATGGTGGTCAAGGAGCGCCACCTTTTCCCTCGCCGCATCACCTTCGCCCCCGGCGCGGCGGGCGCGTTCCTGGTGCTAAAGGGCCTGCTTCCCGACGACGACGTCATGCTTGGGCCCTCCGCCGAGGCTCGCGAGGGCGACCTCGTCGACCCTGCCGGGCCTGCGATGATAGGGCAAGAAAGTACGCCATGAACATCTCGGCGATCGCCATTCGCCGGCCGGTCTTCACCGTCATGGTAACCGTGGCCCTTTTGGCCATGGGCCTGCTCGGCTTCAAGCGATTGGGTACGGACCTTTTCCCCGACGTCAGCTTCCCCGTCGTGGTGGTCAACATCGCCTACCCGGGCGCCGGCCCCGCCGAAGTCGAGAACCAGGTCTCCAAGAAGGTCGAGGACGTGGTCATCAGCCTGAACGGCATCGACCGCGTGCGCACCTTTTCTCGCGAGGGGCTTTCGACCACCCTGGTGATCTTCAAGCTGGGCGTGGACGTGATCGAGGGGGCCACGCAAGTGCGCGAACGCGTCTCGCGCATCCGCGCCCTGCTTCCGCTCGATGCCAAGGAGCCGGTGGTCAACCGCTTCGACATATCGGCCTCGCCGATCATGACCTACACCCTGCATGGACAGCGGTCGCTGTCTCAGGTGCGCAAGTTCGCCGAGGACTTCATCAAGCCCGCCTTGGAGCAGGTGGAGGGCGTCGCCTCCGTCGAGATTCAAGGCGGCGCCACCCGCGAGGTCCACGTCGACCTGGACCGCGCCCGCTTGCAGGCCCTGGGCCTGGATCCCGCGGCGGTGGTGATGCGCCTGCGCGCCGCCAACCTTACCGTCCCGGCAGGCCGCTACGACGAGGGGGCCCGGGAGATCAGCGTGCGCACCATCGGCGAGCTAACCGACGTGCAGGCGGTGCGCCAGGTCATCGTGGCCACCGCCAGGGACGGCTCGGCGGTGCCCCTGCGCGACGTGGCCACCGTGGAAGACGGCTATGAGGAGCAGCGCACCCGCGTGCGGGCCAATGGAGAAGATGCGGTGACCTTCTCGATCCTCAAGCAGTCCGGCGGCAACACCGTGGCCGTGGCCGACGGCGTGATCGCCGGCCTCGCGATACTGCAGAAGACGTTCCCGCCGGACATCCACGCCTCGACGATCATCGACCAGTCGATCTACATCCGCGCCAACGCCGCCGATGTCGAGCACTCCATCGTCTTTGGCGGGGCCATGGCGATCCTCATCATCCTGGTGTTCATGCTCGACCTGCGCTCGACTCTGATCAGCGCGGTGGCCCTGCCGACCAGCGTCATCGGCACGTTCTTCGTAATGTACCTCCTCGGTTTTACCCTGAACATGATGACGCTGCTCGGGCTTTCCCTGGCCATCGGCCTGCTTATCGACGATGCCGTGGTGGTACGCGAGAACATCTTCAAACACCTGGAGCGCGGCGAAGACCCGCGCACTGCCGCCCTGCAGGGCACCGCCGAGATCGCCCTCTCGGTGCTGGCCACCACCTTGACCATCGTGGCGGTGTTCATGCCGGTGGCCTTCGTCAAGGGCATGGTCGGACAGTTCTTCCGCCAGTTCGGCATCACCGTGTCGGCGGCGGTGCTGCTGTCCCTCTTGGTGGCTTTTACCCTGGACCCGATGCTCTCCTCGCGCTTCTCTCAGTCGTTGAGTCAGCGGCAGCACGATCGGTTCCTCTGGCTGAAGCGGCCTTTTCTGGCGGTATTCCAGGGGATCGAGGACCTGTATCGCGACATCCTGCACTTCGCCGTGGGGCACAAGGCGCTGGTGGGGGCGCTGTCCGTGGGCAGCCTGTTCTTCATGGTATGGGTCGCGGGCCTGACCGGCAATGACTTCGTCGCCGCCGAGGACCATGGGCAGTTCGTGGTGGACATCGAGCAGCCCGCCGGCACCTCGTTGAACCAGATGGACCGCCTGTCCGCAGCGGCCGAGCGCGACTTTCTGAAAAACCGCGAGATCAAGCTGGTCTACGCCGTGGTGGGCCCGGCGGGCGAGGTGAACAAGGCGCAGTGGCGGGTGACCACTACCCCCAAGAATGAGCGCACGGTGACCCTGGTCTCGCTGAAGGACGTGGTGCGCAAGGCGGTGCTGACGGCGATGCCTGGGGCCAAGGTGAACGTCGCCGATCCGCCCTTCGTCGAGGGGGCCTCCACCGAGGCGCCGATCATGATCGACGTGCGCGGGTCGAGCTATGACGATGTGCAGCCGGTCGCCGAGAAGATCGGGCAGATCTTGCGGCAGACGCCGGGGGTGCAGGACGTGCAGGTGCGCTACACTCCGGGGCGGCCGGAACTGCGGGTCGAGGTGGACCGGAAGCGGGCGGCGGACTATGGCGTGCCGGTGTCCCAGGTGGCGCTGGCCGTGCGCACGGCGATGGACGGCGAGGAGGCCACCAAGCTGCGCCAGGGCAAGGACGAGGTGCCGGTGCGGGTGCGCCTTTCGGCGGCGGATCGGGCGCGTCCCGAGGATCTGTTGCACATGACCCTTTCGACTCCCCGGGGGCCGGTGGAACTTCAGGACCTGGCGAAGTTTTCCCGCGGTGAAGGTCCGCAGGTGATCGAGCGCGAGGACCGCAGCCGGCAGATCCAGGTATGGGCCACGCCCCGCGGCCGGGCGCTGGGGGACATCCTGTCCGATGTGCGGCCCAAACTGGACGCGCAGAAGATGCCGGCGGGGACGAATTTTGTCTTTGACGGGCAGGTGCGCATGATGAAGGAGACCAACGAGAACGTCGGCCTGGCCCTGGCCATGGCGGTGCTCTTCATCTACATCGTGCTGGCCTCGCAGTTTGAGAGCTTCATTCACCCGCTGACGATCATGCTGACGCTGCCTCTGGCCATGGTCGGGGCCATCATGGCGCTTTTCTTGACCGGGAACAGCATGGCCATGGGGACCATGATCGGCATCATTTTGCTCATGGGGCTGGTGACGAAGAACGCGATCTTGCTGATCGACCGGGCCATCGTGCGGGTGCGTGATCATGGGGAGGCGCCGCTTCAGGCGATCCTTTTGGCGGGACCGGAGCGGCTGCGGCCGATCCTGATGACCAGCGCGGCCATGGTGCTGGGCATGCTGCCGACGGCATTGAGCAACGGGGAGGGCAGCGAGTTCCGCGGCCCGATGGCGGTGGCGGTCATCGGCGGGGTGATCAGCTCGACCTTGCTATCGCTGGTCGTGGTGCCGGTGTTCTACCTGGCGATCGAGGGGTTGAAGGGACGCATCTCGCGCTGGCGGCGGCCTTAGCGCGGCATGGATCGCGGGTAGCTGCCCAGCACCTTGACCATCTCACCGTGGGCGCGCAGGCGGTCGATGGCCCGCGCCACGCCGGGATCTTCCCGATGTCCGATCAAGTCTACTACAAACACGTAGTCCCAGGGCTTGTGCCGCCCCGGCCGTGATTCGATGCGCGACAGGTTGATCTGCGCTTCTTCGAAGACCGCCAGGGCCTGGCGCAGGGCACCCCGTTCATCGTGCACCGAGAACGCCACCGTGGTCTTGTCGTCTCCGGTCCGCGGCGCGTCCTGTTTCGCGATCACCAGGAAGCGCGTGGCGTTTTCGGGGCGGTCCTGGATGCGTTCGCGCAGGACCGGGATGCCGTACAGGTCTGCCGCCAGCAGGCTGGCGATGGCGGCGGCGCGGTCGTCTCCATCTACCTTCTGGGCGGCGGCGGCGGTGGAGGGGGTCTGCAACAGGTGCGCCTCGGGCAGGTTCTTCGCCAGCCAGCCGCGGCACTGCGCCAGCGCCTGCGGATGTGAATACACCCGCTCGACCGCCGAAAGCCCCGCGCCTCGGCCGAGCAGGCAATGGGACACATCCTGCACCAGCTCCTGGCGGATGAGCAGGCCCCCCTCGATCAGCGCGTCGACGCTGTGGGTCACCGGCCCCTCGGTGGAGTTCTCGATGGGCACGACCCCGTAGGCCGCGCCGCCGGCCCGCACCGCGTCGAATACCCCATCGATGGTGATGGCCTCGCGATAGCGCGCCAGAAGGCCGAAGAGGTGGCGCGCCGCCATGTGGGTGAAGGTCCCCTCGGGGCCCAGGAAGGCGACTTCCTGGGGCTGCTCCAGGGACAGGCAGCCGCTCATCACCTCGCGAAAGACCGCGCGGATGGCCTGCGGCGGGAACTTGCCGGCGCCCTGCTCGATCAGGCGGTCAAGGACCCGGCGCTCGCGTTCCGGATCATGGAAGTGCGGCGCATCGCCCTGCCGTTTGAGCTGGCCGACCTGCTCGACCACCTCCGCTCGTTCGGAGAGCAGCGCGAGGACACGGTCGTCGAGAGAGTCAATGCGGGCGCGGAGATCCGTAAGACTCATCCTGGGCTATTTTCTAGCATGCGCGGGGGCTGGGGGCCAAGTTTCGACGATGCGCCGCGAACTCCGCCGTGCCGGGATCCACGCGCCGCGGGTCCAACTTCAGGTCGATTCAACTCAGGCTGACTTCGGGAGAACGGGACATGAGAACGCACACCGATTCGAGGGCCCTGCGCGGCGCGGCAATCTGGTTGCTCCTTTCGGGTTGCAGCCCGGCGCCAGGCCCCGGTGGCCAGGACGGCGGCGCCGACCTCGCATTCCAGCCCCCGACCCCCGACCTGTCGCTACCCGCGGACGCCGGCACCGCGGACGCCGGTACCGCGGACGCCGGCACCGGGGTCCCGCCCATTCCCCGCTATTCGCTGAGCGGCCCGGCCCGGGCCATGCTTCATGTGGGCAACGCCTGGTACGTCGGCGGCGCCTTCAATCGCATCTCGCAGTACCCCTCGACCAACCTGATCCCGCTGGACCCCACAGGCGCCCCCACCAAGTGCCCGATCGACGCCGGCTTCGATGGCGGAGTCGCCGCCCTCGCGGTGTCAGGCAACTCGATCTACGCGGCTGGCGCCTTTACCCACTACAAAGGGGCCTCCGCCAACCGCATCGCCAAGATCGACGCGACCACCTGCGCCCTGGACACCACTTTCAGCCCCCCGGCCAACAATGGATTCCCCAGCCTGGTCCTGGCCCTGGGCATCTCCGGCACCTCGATCTACGTCGGCGGCCAGTTCACCACCTATCGCGGCGTCAGCGCCAATCGGATCGCCAAGCTCGATCTGACCACCGGCGCCCTGGACACCATCTTCAGCCCGCCGGAGAACAACGGCTTTGACAACAACATCATGGCCCTGGTCACCGCCGGATCGTCGGTCTATCTGGGCGGCACGTTCAACGCCTACCGCGGCGCCACCAACTCCGCCATCAAGCTGGCCAAGCTGGATCTGACCACCGGTGCCCTGGACCCCACCTTCAGCCCGGCGGGCGTCGGGGCCAACGGCTTCTCCGATACCGTGACCGCCCTTTTCTCCTCGGCCACCTCGCTCTACGTGGGCGGCTACTTCACGGCCTACCGCGGGGTCGCCAACTCCGCCGTCCGGCTGGCCAAGCTCGATCTCGCCACCGGCGTCATCGACACCACTTTCAGTCCCGTGGGCGGCAATGGCTTCAACGACGTGGTGTTCGTCCTCACCGTTTCGGGCAACGCGCTTTACGCCGGCGGCAGGTTCGCCACCTATCGCGGCGTCACCGGGGCGGCCAACATGATCGCCAAGCTGGATAAAACCACTGGCGCCCTGGACGCCACCTTCAGCCCGCCGGCCAACAACGGCTTCCTCGGCACCCAGGTCACCGCGATCGCCGTCTCGGGCCCGGCGCTCTTCGTCGGAGGCACCTTCACCGCCTACCGCAACGTCGCCAACTCGGCCAACAACCTGGCCAAGCTGGATGCGGCCACCGGGGCGCAGGACCCCACGTTCCTGCCGCCGCAGAGCAACACCAACGGCGTGGCCGGCTCCCTCAGCGACTTCACCACCATCATCGCCGCCGTGATGCAGGGTCCGACGCTCTGGCTCGGGGGCAGGTTCACCGTATATGGCGGCTATTCGGTCAACAACCTGATGAAGCTCGATGACCGGACTTTCGCGGTCGACACTTCCTTCAGCCCGCCAGCCAACAATGGGTTCGACTCCACGGTGTCGGCACTCGCGTCCGATGGCATTTCGCTCTATGCCGGCGGCAGCTTCAACGTCTACCGGGGCGTGTTGGACTCCGCGCACCGCCTGGCCAAGCTCGATCCAACCTCGGGTGTCCTGGACACCACCTTCGGTCCCGCGGGCGCGACCGGCAACGGCTTCGACAGCACCGTGCAGGCCCTTGCCGCGACCCGGACGTCGCTTTATGCCGGAGGTTCCTTCACCGCGTATCGCGGCGTCACATCGGCCAACCGGCTGGCCAAGCTCGATCTGGCTTCGGGCGCGCTGGATCCCACCTTCAGCCCGTCGGGCGCGACCGCCAACGGCTTCGACAGCTCCGTTCAGGCGCTGGCCATTGCCGGCATGTCCCTTTACGCGGGAGGCAGCTTCACGGCCTACCGCGGCGTGGTCGGATCGGCCAAGCGCCTGGCCAAGCTGGACCTCATATCGGGCGTCATCGACACCACCTTCAGCCCACAGGCGGCCAATGGGTTCGACGGCGTGGTGAACGCCCTTTCGGTGGCCGGGGCCGCGCTTTACGTCGGCGGCGGGTTCACGGCCTACACCGGCGTGGCCGATTCGGCGCACCGCTTGGCCAAGCTGAGCCTTTTGTCGGGTGCGATCGACACCGCGTTCAGCCCGACCAACGGCGCCACCGCCAACGGGTTCGACGACGCCGTCAACGCCTTGGCGATCACCGGCGGCGCCCTCTATGCCGGAGGCAACTTTACCGCCTATCGGGGTGCAGCGAACTCCGCCCTGCGCCTGGCCCGGCTCGATCCGGCCTCGGGCGCGCTGGACACCACCTTCAGCCCGCCGGGCGCGACGGCCAACGGCCTCGACTGCGCGGTCACCGCGCTGGGCGTCTTTGACCCATTCCTCCTGGTCAGTGGCAGCTTCAGCGCCTATCGAGGCGCTACGCCCCTTGCCCGATCGTGGGTGCTGCTCGACGGCATGACCGGCGCGCTCAAGTAGAAGCCTGGTCCGCCCCCTTCATCCACTGGCAAAAGCGAGAGATGCCCTGCTGGATGGGGACCGCGGGGGCATAGCCCAGCTCATCGCGGGCCAGGCGGGTGTCGGCGTAGGTGATCGGGACGTCGCCGAGCTGGTCCGGGTGCCACTCGATCAGCGCGGCGCGACCCAGACCGCTTTCCAGCATGGCGATCAGCGCGCGCAGCGTCGTGGTCCGTGAGCCACCCAGGTTGTAGACCCGATGCACTGGGTCGGCGGTGCGCTCGATCGCCGCCACCACCCCGTCAAGGATGTCGTCGATGTACGTGTAGTCCCGGGCGCTCTCGCCATCGCCGTAAAGCGGGACCTTGTCGCCCCGTAGGATCAGCCGGGCGAACTTGTGGATGGCCATCTCCGGCCGCTGCCTGGGTCCGTAGACGGTGAAGAAGCGCAGGGCGGTGGTGGCCGTGCCGTGAAGCTCGGTCTCGGTGGCGCAGAGCAATTCTCCGGCGCGCTTGCTGGCGGCATAGGGCGAGGCCGGGCGCACCGCGGGATCGTCCTCGCGGAACGGCACCCGGGAGTGGGCCCCATAGACCGAACTGCTGGACGCAAAGACGAAGCGCCGTACCCCGGCCTGCCTGCACGCATCCAGGAGCACGGCGGTCCCCTCGACGTTGGTGCGCATGTACCGCGGGGCCTGCGAGAGGGAAGGGCGGACCCCAGCCAGCGCCGCCAAGTGTACCACCCCGTCGCACCCGGGCAAAAGCCGGTCGAGCAGCGGCCGGTCGAGCAGGTCCCCTTCGGTGAAGCGGAAGCCGCGCGCCGACACCAGCGGCAAGAGGTTGTCCCGGTGCAGCGCCGCGGGGTAGAGGGTCTCGTCGAAACAATCCAGGCCCCGCACCTGATCGCCGCGGGACAGGAGCCGGGCGCAGAGATGTGAGCCGATGAAGCCGGCGCAGCCGGTGACCAGGAGGTTCATTCCGGCTGCGTAGCAGAAACGCGTCGCTAAGGGAACGGCCTGACGGCTCGCCAAGCGCCAAGCGCCGCGGTGACGGCTCTCGAAGGGCCGCGGTGATGACTCAGCCGTGGTAGACGACCAGGCCCAGGGTCAGCTTGTTCAGCGTCGCGATCTCCAGCACAATGCGCAGTTCCGCCCAGTCCGTCAGGAAGCGCTCGATGTCCGGCGTGCTGCGTTCCTCGAAGGCCGCCCGCCAGCCGAGGTAGATCTCCTCCTTCGGCGGCACCCCGTGGCGTGCCTCGTAAAGCGCCCGACAGAACTGATCCAGCCGCTGCGCCACCTTGGCCCCGTCCAGCGCCCGCACCTCCTTCAGCAGCCGCTCGGGCTTTATGCGGAAGATGATCCCCTCGTACGCCTCGCCGGGCTTGGCCCACGGCGCCAGCGCGTCCACCTCCCCGTTGCCCAGCGACTCCAGGAGCTGCCCGTAGCCGCCCGGCGGCTTGGGGCACGGCAGCACCTCGACCATCGCCGAGAGGATGCTGTCCATCGCCTCCAGTTCCTTGGCTTCCTGGTCGTCGTCGATGATTGCCGTGGCGTCGCCGATGGCCAAGAGCGGCAGCACCCGCTGATCCAGGTAGCGCGACGAATCGCCGCCGGTGAACACCGCCGCGTGGGACATCGCCAGCATCTCGAAGGCGCGCAGGTGGTTCAGGGGCTGCTGAAGCTCCTTGCCCGGCGGGCCTTCCAGCTCGGACAGCACCTTGGCGATCGGCTCCCTCATAGAGAAAAGCGGCCCCAGCACCTCCCTGGGGGCGCTGCCGATGACCTGCGCCAGTTGCTTCCCGGGCAGCTCGTTCCAGGCCTTGGTGATCAGGTCGTTGTCGAAGGCGAAGAAGGCGACTCGGCTGTGGTCCTCCTCCTCCTCCCCATCCTTTGTCTCTCCCGCCGGGACCACGTCGTGGCCGCGGTCATGGAAGATGAAGCTGCTCATCCCCGTCGGCGTCCCCGCCGGCACCAGGACCAGCCGGCCACGCACCAGCGCCGCCGTGCGCGAGGCCGCCTGGCCGAACCCCAGGCGGGTGCCGTCATCCGAGGCCAGCATCTCCTCGACGGTGCAGCCGCACAGGGGCAGGACCTGCTTCTCGAACTCCTCGCCCGGCTCGCCGGTGAAGTTCTGCACCTCGACGCCGTCCTCGAAGGCGTGGAGCAGCGCCTGCTTGGCCTGCTGGTTCACATGAAGGAAGAGCGCCTTGCCGTCGTTCTTCGACAGCGCCTCCACCAGCGCCGGGGCTACCGACGGCAGCCCGGAGTTCCCCTCCAGTACCTCGAGCTGATGCAGCCCGACCTTGAGCAAGGGCGCCAGACGCACCCACACCGGGTGCGGGGAGTTCTGGGCCACGACGTTAATGATGTCATTGGGGTTCGGTCCTCGCGGAGAGGCCGGTAGTAGAATGGCTGTGAGATCGGCGGGCATGGGTCCTTAGGTTATGCCTGGGACCGGGGGTAAAGTCACGCCCCGAACGCGGTGCCCGGCCATTTTCGTCGCTGTGGTTGCCAGCCTCGTCCGGGTCGGGCTACGATGCGCGGCCTTGAAGGTCTCGATCATCATTCCCGTCCACAACGAAGAGCGGACTGTCGCTTCCCTGATCGAGCGTGTGCGTGCCCTTCGATTCGACACGGAGATCATCGTGGTGGACGATGGGTCCACCGACGGCACCAAGGAGGCACTGCGGCCCTACGAGGTCGAGGGCTCGGGGGTGCGGGTCTACTACAGCCCGATCAACATCGGCAAGGGCGGCGCGGTGCGCATCGGCTTCTCGCTGGCGCAGGGGGACATCATCACCATCCAGGACGCCGACCTGGAACTCGACCCCGACGACCTGTACCGGCTGATCGCGCCCATTGTCGAGGGGCGGGCCGGCGTGGTCTACGGCTCGCGGTTCCTGGCGAAAGATGGGGGCCGGTTGCGCAAGGGGGGGCTGCCCTTCTACTGTGCCAACCGCATCCTCTCGGCGCTGACCAACGTCCTTTATGGTTCTCGCCTGACGGATGTCGAGACCTGTTACAAGGTGTTTCGCCGGGACGTTCTGCGCTCGCTGGAACTGCGCGCCTCGGGGTTCGAGATCGACCCCGAGCTGACCGGGCAGACCCTGCGCCGGGGCCACGCCATCACCGAGCTGCCCATCACCTACGAGCCGCGCAGCAGGCAGGATGGCAAGAAGATCCGCTGGATCGACGGGGTGATCGCCGTGTACACGCTGGTCAATGAGCGGTTCCGGCCTCGTTCCTCGTAGTATGCCGCTCTTCGACGACGACGACATTCTCGCGGCGCCGCAGGGCCGAAAGCAGCCGGGCGCCTGAAAAGACGGCCCCGAAGCAGAACAGGCCCAGGATGAAAAGCCCGTCTCGCGCGACCTTGGCGTCAGCGGGGCCGGGAGGATCCAGCGGCGAGGTCTGGGTCCTGGGCAGACGGAACCAATCGGCGGCCCACCAGTCCAGGCGCAGGCGGGTCCAGGTACCGACCAGGTCCAGCTTCGCCGGCAGAATGTTCTTCCACGGGGGGTCTCGGTTCAGGTCCGGGTCGCGGGCGCACAGGTGGCGCAGGAGCCAGGGCGTCCCGGCCAGCGGGGAGAAGTGGGGGATGTAGTAGCCGAAGGCAAAGTGGTCCGGGGACCAGTCGGTCTTCTCGGTCTGGTCGCGGACGATGGACAGGACCCGGATGTAGTGGTCCCAGTACAGCGATGCGCCCAGGAGTTGCACGCACAGCCCCGCGGTCAGCAAAGTGCCAAGCGCCATCCGCCGCAGCCGGGTCCGCCCGGTGGCCAGCGCCTCGGGCAGCCAGGGCAGGGAAAGGAGCAGGAACAGGGGGGTCAGCGGTACCATGTAGCGCGGCCCCCAGGCGTAGTCGCCGTGCCACGCCAGGTACTTGGCGCTGAAAAGCACGGCGGTGCCGATGATCGACAGCAGGAGCAGGGTCTCGCCCCGGCGGCGGCGCCACGAGGTGGCCACGCCCAGCAGGGCCAGGACCAGGGGAGGCGAATAGTAGAAGAGCCCCTTGCCGCTGGACAGCGCGTACCCGTAGAGGCCCGGGAAAAGGTCCCCCGTGAAGATGCCGATCTGGCCCTGGTAGCCGGTGTGGAAGGGCGAGCCGGTCTTCATCCAGTTGTGCCACAGCGCCAGGCCCAGAAAGGGGAGGAAACCCAGAATCGCGGCGCCGATTCCGCCCAGGACGCGCGCCACCCGCGGCGGCGTGCCCTGGCCGAACTGCCCCCACAAAAGGTACAGGCCGCAGAGCGGCATCACCAGGGCGTAGACCAGCTTGGCGTTGAATAAAATGCCGGCGGCCACGCCCAGGGCGAACATCCCGGGGGCGGTGATGCGCTCGGCCTGTGCCAGGGTGCGCTCGACCAGGAAGATCAGGGCGAAGGTTTGCAGGGCCTCGGAGTAGGGGCTTCTGGCGTAGCAGAAGCACAGGGTGCACAGGCCCAGGGCAAGGGACAGCAGCGTCGCCAGGCGCAAGGAGGCACCGCGGCGGCGGCAGAGCAGGAAGAAGAAGCCCGCGGCCCCGGCCATCAGGGCCGAGGAGGACAGGTGCGAGCAGAGGGCGAAAAAGGGCCGGTCGGGCAGGCCGGGCAGGTGGCGCAGCTTCCTGTAGGCGACGTAGCTAGGCACCAATGCCAGGACATTGCCCAGGGAGGCGAAGCCGTACTTCTTGCCCTTGTAGAAGGTGAAGAAGTAGGGCTGTCCCGGGGTGTAGATGTCCAGCGCCCCGCGGTCGATCAGGGCCTGCGTGGTGTCGTAGACGACGTGGGCGTCCGCCCAGGGAGGCTCGCGGCTTGCGGCGAGCAAAAAGAGGAAGAAGAGCAGAGCGGTGATCCAGCGGACCATGGCCCGGACCCGCCGAAACTAGGCAGACATCGAGGCGATGAATTCCGCGTTGCTGTCGGTCTTGGCGATCTTGTCGCGCATGAACTCCATCGCGTCGACGACGTTCAGCGGGTGCAAGAGCGATCGCAGCACCCAGATGCGCCCGAGCGCCCGATCTTCGATCAGCATCTCTTCCTTGCGGGTGCCCGACTTGTTGATGTCGAGGCACGGGAAGATGCGCTTCTCCATCAGCTTGCGGTCCAGGTGGATCTCGGAGTTGCCCGTCCCCTTGAACTCCTCGAAGATGACCTCGTCCATGCGCGATCCGGTGTCCACCAGGGCGGTGGCGATGATGGTCAGCGAGCCGCCTTCTTCAATGTTCCGCGCCGCGCCGAAGAAGCGCTTGGGCTTGTGCAGCGCGTTGGAATCCACGCCGCCCGAGAGGATCTTGCCCGACGGCGGCACCACCGTGTTGTAGGCCCGCGCCAGGCGGGTGATCGAATCCAGCAGGATGACCACGTCCTTCTTGTGCTCCACGAGCCGGCGGGCCTTCTCGATCACCATTTCCGCGACCTGAACGTGTCGCGTCGCCTCCTCATCGAACGTGGAGGCGATCACCTCGGCGTCGACGTTCGCGATCGTGTCCGTCACTTCTTCCGGTCGCTCGTCGATCAGCAGGACGATGAGCGTGACCTCCGGATGGTTCTC
>JBBRLA010000040.1:0-23360 GCA_038231615.1 Polyangia bacterium
AACATCCGCGGAAAACAAGGACTTCATATTTAACAATCCATCTACCAGGCAAAAAATTGCCACATTTTGTTGCGAAGGAATGACAAAATTGCCATACATTTCCAACTAAAGTGAAACTACACCAACTGATAATCTCTGTGTAAAATATGCACGAATCGACGTCCGCGTGCATATTTTATATGCCATATGCAGATGTATATTCGTATATGACGGTGATTTCTCTGCCCGTGGGAGTGAACGGAGTGAACGCCTGTCTATGCTTGGCCACAGCGCTTCCATTCCCAGGTCAATCTACTTTTGAAAAATTTCGGAGAAATCTTGGCTTCCGGGGCCGCCTTGGGGGCCTGAACCTGCCGTCCCGGCAAGACCTTGCCCGAGTGCCTGGGCAAGGGTGGCATCGGGCGATGGGGGTCAGCGCTGGCGGTATCGCCGCGCCGGAAACAGATTGTCTCCGGCGAGCGCATGTGGCATAGGTAAGATAGTGCAAGGGCCTCATACAGCCATGGCCGGATCTCGCCGGATGGGTCGTCGGGGGACTCTCTTGCGGCTGCTGTCCCTGGTCCTGATCCTGCAAGGCACAGGCCTGATTCATCTGGTCTCGGAGTGGCTCGGCAAGGACGAGGCGGGCTGCAGCGAGCGCTGTGCCAGCGAGGGAGAAGCAGAGGGCGCCCAGTGCCCGCCCTTCTGCCCGACCTGCATGTGCGTCCACGGAAGTCAGCCCTCGTTGCCCGTCCTTCTGGTCATGCTGGCCCCCCCCATCCATACCTCGGAGACCGCGCCCGGCCTGGAGCGCCAGTCTGGACCCCCCAAAGACCCCGGAACCCGCGGCGTCTTTCATCCTCCTCGAAGCTGACCCCGACCTGCCAGGGCACTCCCGCGTCCGCTCTCAGCGGGCAGCGAGTGCCGATCTGCCTTGCGTCGATGGGCCGGTTCACTTCGAGGGTATTCATGATGAAGCTTTATCTTGCCGTGCGTCTCTACGCCGTGCTCGCACTGGAGGTCATCCCGGCCCCCTGCACAGGTCCGCTCGGTCCAGCCGAGACGGTCCGCTGCGCTCTTCATCGGAGCCTGGACGTGCGGCAGGCCGAGCAGGGGCTCAAGGTCCTTACCGGCCGACGGGTGGCCGCCGGTACCTGGTTGCCGGGCCACCCGCTCTTCTCGCTGACTCTGGCAGAGAGGCGCCGCCTGCCGGACCCCAGCGTTCCCACCGGCCCCGCCGCGGTCCTCAACTGGCATGCGACGCTGTCCCAGGAGATCGAGGTCGCCGGCCAGCGCCGGGCCCGTCTCGATGGGATCGACGCCGAGGCCGCCGCGCAGGTGCGGCGGGTCGCAGTGGCCGCAAGGGAGGCCGCGGCAGCCGCCCTCTCGGCCTATTATGAGCTGCTGGGCACCCGCGAGGAGCTGCACCTGGCGCAGCAGGTGGGCCTGTGCGCCCAGGCCCTGTCCGACCAGGCCGCCGGTCGCGCCCGGCAGGCGCTCCTGTCGCCGGTAGACGCCGACGTGGTCCGCGCCGAGGCCGTCCGCATCGGCCAGGCACGCTTCGAGGCCGAGCGCCGGCAGGCCGTCGCGCAGGAGGTCTTTTCCCGACTGCTCGACCTGCCAGGTCCGCAGGTGCAGATCGTCGGCACGCTGGAGGATGGGGTAAAGGTCCCCGAGGAAGCGCAGGGCGGGGAGGAGGCCCTTGTGGCCCGCGCCCTGCTTCTTCGCGGGGAGGTGGCGGCGGCGGAGATGGAGCGCAAGGCATTCCTGTCCCGGGTGACCGTGCTGCGCCGCGAGCGCATCCCCAACCTGACCCTGTCGGTCTTCGGCGGACAGGACGAGTTTTCGGACCGCATCTTGGGCGGGGGCCTGTCCCTGCCCCTGCCGCTGCCGTCCCCGGTGGGCCCAGGTCGCGCGGGAGAGATCGCCGAGGCCCTGGCCCGCGCCGAACAGGGCCGGACCTCGGTCGAGGCCGTCCGCCGCCGGGTGCAGAAGGAGGTGCGCGAGGCGCTCTTCACCTGGCGCTCGCGCCGCGCGGCGCTTTCGGCCTTCCCGGAGGACCTCATCCCAAGGCTGCCGGAGGACCTGCGCGCCATCAGCCGCGCCCTGTCCGCGGGACGCCTGCCGGTGCGCGAGGCGCTCTTGTCGCAGCGCACCCTGATCGAGCTTTTACAAGCTCATGTCCAGGCCCGTGTGGCCCATGCCCTGGCCCGGATGGTGCTGTGGCGGGCCGCGGGGCTACCCTTTGAAGGAGAGACGCCATGAAGCGCCTTCTCCCATGGGCCCTGTGCCTGCTTTCGTGCGCCCGCCACCCGAACGAGACGGGCAAGGGTGCCGGCGAAGCCCCTCCCGGGGCCGAAGACAAGGCCCCGGGCCATGCAGACGAACCCGAGCACGAGAGCCTGCCCAGGCGGGTGCGCCTGACCGCCGAGGTGGTCAAGGACGCGGGCATCAGGACCCAGCCGGTGACCCAGGGGCGGCTGACGATTTCCCAGGAGGTGCCGGGGGAGCTGGTGGCCGACCCCGATCGGGCGGCGGACGTGGCGGCCCGCATCGCGGGGCACATCGACCGGGTCAGCTTCCACGAAGGCGCGCTGGTGAAGGCGGGTGATGTGCTGGCCGTGGTCCGCGCGCCCGAGTTGGGCCAACTGCACGCTTCCTACGTCTCGCTGTCCGCCAGGTCTGTCGCGGCCCAGAAGAATGCCGAGCGAGTGTCCGCCCTGGCAAAGGACCGGCTCGCCGCGGCACAGGAGGTGGCCGTCGCGGAGGCAGAGGCCCGCGCTCTCTCGGCCGATGCACGGGCTGCCGGCGAGCACCTGCGTGCCTTGGGGCTGGGGCCGGACGACAACGGGTCCTCGTCTTCCCTGGCGCTGAGAGCGCCCCTTTCGGGTACCGTTATCACCCGTAATGCCATCGTCGGCCAGCCGGTCACGCCGGAGCAGGTCGTCGCCACCATCGTCGATCTGGACGAGATGTGGTTCCTCGCCCGGGTGTTCGAGCGCAACTTGGCCCAGGTCCGGGTCGGCGCGCGTGCCGAGGTGCAGCTCAACGCCTATCCGGGCGAGCGCTTCGAGGGCAGGGTCGAGTACATCTCGGAGCGGATCGACCCCGTGGCCCGGACCCTGGTGGCCCGCATCCGCGTCAAGAACGCGGGGCACCTCTTGCGCATCGGCCTGTTCGGCATGGCCCGCATCGAGTCAGGCGACCAGAAGAACCCGACGCCCACCCTGATCGTGCCGCGCACCGCCATCACCGAGATCGGCGGCAAGCCGGTCGTCTTCGTGCGCCAGCCGGATGGCGATTTCGAGTTGCACGAGGTAGTCCTGGGCGATTCCTCCGTGGGACAGGTCGCGGTGCTAGGTGGGCTGCGCAAGGGGGAGGAGATCGTCGTCGATGGCGTCTTTGCGCTCAAGAGCGTCGTGCTCAAGGGCATGCTCGCCGAGGAGGACTGAGATGGCCGTCCTCTCCTTTGTCGTTGAGTGGTCGCTGCGCAACCGGCCGATCGTGGTCCTTTTGACCCTGCTCTTCATTCTGCTGGGCATCCGCGAAGCCATGAGGCTGCCCATCGACGCGGTGCCCGATGTGACCAATATCCAGGTGCAGATCATCACGGCGGCCCCGGCGCTTTCGCCGATCGAGGTCGAGCAGTATGTGTCGGTGCCGGTGGAGCGGGCGATGGCGGGCATTCCCCGGCTGACCGAGGCGCGCTCCATCTCCCGCTATGGGCTATCGGTGGTCACGCTGGTATTCCGCGATGACACGGACATCTACTTCGCCCGCCAGCAGGTGAACGAGAGGATGCGGGAAGCCGAAAACGCGGTACCGGCGCAGTACGGCAGGCCCGAGATGGGCCCGATCACCACGGGGCTTGGAGAGATCTACCAGTTCGTGGTCCGCAATGACCGCATGACGCTGATGCAGCTCGAAGAGCTGCTCGACTGGTACATCGCGCCGCAGCTTCGCACCGTCCCGGGGGTCGTGGAGATCAACAGCTTCGGCGGCGAGAACAAGGAGTACCAGGTGGTGCTCGACCCGGCCCGCCTGCAAGCCACCGGGCTGTCGATCGTGGAGGTCATCGAGGCGCTCAAGAACTCGAACGCCAACGCCGGGGGCGGCTACATCGAGCACGCCCGGGAGCATTTCGTCATCGGTACGGACGGACTCATAAAGAGCCTGGACGATCTGCGGCATGTGGTGGTCGGCGCCACCTCCGAAGGTGTGGCTATCACGCTGGCGACGGTGGCCGACATTCAGTTCGGCCCCAGGCTGCGCCGCGGCGCCGCGACCAAGGACGGCCGCGGGGAGGTGGTGATCGGGGTCGCGATGATGCTCATGGGCGAAAACTCCAGGAGCGTCACCGCGGCGGTCAAGGACAAGCTGGCCCGGCTTCAGCCAACGCTACCCGAAGGCGTGCGTATCGAGCCCTTCTACGATCGGGCCCGCCTGGTGAACCGGACCATCCACACGGTCGGCAAAAACTTGGCCGAGGGCGCCATTCTGGTCATCGCGGTGCTCTTCCTGCTCCTCGGCGATCTGCGGGCGGGGGTGGTCGTGGCCACAACCATCCCCCTGGCGATGCTTTTCGCCGTCGTGCTGATGAACCTGACCGGCGTGTCCGGGAACCTGATGAGCCTGGGGGCCATCGACTTCGGCCTGATCGTCGATGGCGCGGTCATCGTGGTAGAGAACGCCGTGCGCCGCCTGTCCGAAGAACAGCGCGCCCGCGGGCAGGCGCTGTCACCGCGCGAACGCCTCGCGGTGGTATCGAGCTCCACCCTGGAAGTGCGCAGCGCGACCGTCTTTGGCGAGGCGATCATCGCCATCGTCTACTTCCCCATCCTGGCCCTGACCGGCATCGAGGGGAAGCTCTTCCATCCGATGGCAGCCACGGTGCTCTTCGCCTTGCTCGGGGCCTTCGTCCTGTCGCTCACGGTGGTCCCGGTGCTGACCAGTTACCTGGTCCGCCCGCGAGAAGGAGACCAGGAGACCTGGCTGCTCCGCAAGGCACATGCCCTGTACGTGCCGGTCCTTGGCGGGGCCCTGCGCTACCGCTGGCTTACCCTGTCCGCCAGCGTGTTGGCGCTCGGACTCGCGGCGCTGCTCGCCACCCGGCTCGGGGCGGAGTTCGTGCCCCAGCTCGACGAGGGCGATCTATTGGTAGAGGCCCGCCGCCTGCCGGGCATCGCGCTCAGCGAGTCGGTAGCCACCAGTTTGAGGCTGGAACGGGCGCTCCTCGCCCTGCCCGAAGTGGCCCATGTGGTCAGCCGCACCGGCGCCCCCGAGGTCGCCACGGACCCGATGGGGATGGAGCAATCCGATGTATATGTCGTGCTGAAGGACCGCTCTCACTGGCGAAAGGGCATGACCAAGGAGGCCCTTGCCGAGGAAGTCGCGCGCGCGATGGCGGCCTCCGTGCCCGAGATCGGCGGCGCCATCTCGCAGCCCATCCAGATGCGCCAGAACGAGCTGCTCTCCGGCGTACGCTCCGACGTGGCCGCGGTCCTGTATGGCGCGGACCTGGACAAGCTCCTTCAGGCAGGAGAGCGCATCGCCTCGGCGATTCGCGGGGTCAAGGGTGCCACCGACGTGCGCGTGGAGCAGGTGGCCGGCCTGAAGTATCTGCGCATCACCCCTGACCGCGTCAAGCTGGCCCGCTACGGTCTCTCGGTGGCCAGCGTCAATCTGGTGACCGAGACGATGGCGGTGGGGCACGAGGCGGGGACCGTGCTGGAAGGGGACCGGCGCTTCGGGCTGGTGGTCAAGACGCGCTATGAATTCAGCGGGGACACCGAGGCCCTGGCGTCCTTGCCTCTCAAGTCGGTGACCGGCCAGAGCGTCCCACTGGGCGACGTGGCCAGGCTGGAGTTTCGCACGGGCCCCGTACAGGTGAGCCGCAGCGCGCAATCGCGCCGGCTCATCGTCGAGTTCAACGTGCGCGGGCGGGACCTGACTTCGGTCGTGGCGGACGCCCAGGCCGCCGCGGCCGGGACGCACGCCCTGCCCAAGGGCTATCGCCTGGAATGGGGGGGTAAGTTCGAGCATTACCTCGAAGCGCGGGACCGCCTGCTCGTTGTGGTGCCGCTGGCGCTGGCGCTCATCCTGTTTCTGCTCTGGCTGGCCTTCCGGGCAGTCCGGCCGGCCTTCCTGATCTTCCTGAACATCCCTTTCGCCGTCATCGGCGGGGTGGTCGCGCTCTTCGCGCGTTCCATTCCGTTCTCGATCTCGGCGGGGGTGGGCTTCATCGCCCTGTTCGGGGTGGCGGTCCTCAACGGCCTGGTGCTGGTGACGTTCAGCAGGCGGCTGGAAGAGGGCGGGACGGCCCATATGGAGGCCATTCGGCAAGCGGCCGAGCTGCGCCTGCGCCCGGTGCTGATGACGGCCCTGGTGGCGGCCCTGGGCTTCGTGCCGATGGCGCTGTCGAGTGCACCGGGGAGCGAGGTGCAACGGCCGCTGGCCACCGTGGTCATCGGCGGACTGATCACCGCGACGCTACTGACGCTTTTGGTCCTGCCGGTGGTCTACGCCTTTTTTGGATCGAAGGAGGTCTCTCATGGGACATGATCACTCGCATAGTGGATCCGTGCCTGGCCAAGCGCTGCCCGACTTGACAATGCCGCGTAGAAGGACCGCCTCTCCCGTGTTCACCGCTCCGACGTGATCCGCCTGGTGCTAGAGCAGACCCTACTCACAGACGAAGAGCGGGATCAGCTTGCAGCGAAATCCGATTCTTAGACCCCTGTCGCACATCAACCTACACGGGTATCATTTCGGATCTGCGCCTCCCAGGCGGCGCCCAATAGATCAGCTTGCTATCTTCCTGAGGCGGTGGTGGCAGCTCCCGATCCCCCAGGTCCGCCAGGACGGGGCTTGCTGACAAACGTCAGCAAGTCAGGTCGACACCACGAAGACCGCTGAGGGTCGGTTGTGTCCGAGGCCAGCGGCCCGGCGGGGCGACGCGGAGACGCGGGCGTGCGGGGGCGTCCCTGAGCCCGACCGCGACATGAGCCCCTTTGCCCATCGTGATGATATCGAGGGCATGGACTCACTCTACATGCCGCTCTCGGCGCGGAGCGGAGGCTCGCGCAGCGTCGGTGCGGCGATCCGCTTCCGGGCGGTCCTGGGAATGACTGCAGAGTGGCTCCAGCGGCTCGTGGACTGCCATCTGGCTCGCAACGCGGCGATGGGCTACCAGATGCCCGAGATGAGTTACTGCCCCCTCATGCTCAAGGACGTGACCGCCACGGTCTCTTCCACCGGCCCGGGATGTCCCCAACCAAGGCCACCCAGGATCAGGGCATGCTTGGTCATCAGATCGACTACGCGCCACGTACTCTTCGAGAAGACGCCGTGGTCAACGGAGCCGCGCTCGCCCGGAGCCTGGATCGTGGTGGTGGCGGCGATGATGGATCTGCCGTGTTGAGTGAGGCTGGGGATACGCGCGGTCCTGTCGAACAGGCGCAACCCGAGCTGCGCCTCCAGCCTGTCGATGGACTGACTCACAGCGGCCTGGACGCGCCCCAGCTTCCTGGCGGCGGCGGAGAAGCTGCCCTCCTCGGCCACGGCCAGGAGCGTGCGCAACTGCTCGATGGTGACACCTTCCAGCATCCGCCGATGCTATCACCTTGGGGCGCTCAGCAAGAATAGGCCGGTTGTGATCCCGCACAGGGCCAGCGACCAGGGGAAGGTATGCGCTCCGCCTCGTCAGATCCCCTCCGCCGCCGACGGAAAGCAAGAAAACAGCCGACATGCGAATTGGGCTTGGAAACGATTAGCTGTCCAGCGTGGTTCCCGAATGAGAGTGGCGCTGAGCGCCAATGCTTGGCCGTGTCGGGTCGCTTTTTCTGGCTTCGACTTCGCGCTCACACCCGCAGGAGCAGCGCCCGCGGCAGCACGGTGAAGGTCGCCGGCAGCCGCCCCGGCGTCTCGCCGTCCACGTCGAGCAGCACCTTGTCGCCCTCGTGCAGCGGCCGGGCGCTGAGCTTGCGCACCCGGGTCACCTCGACCTTCGGCTTCCCCAGGTGCTTGCCCCGGTAAATCGGCCCGCCCAGGAGCATCGCCTCCAGCACTGTCAGGTCGCCCAGGGTGACCACGTCGAACTGTCCATCATCCACTGCGGCCTCGGGTGCGATGTGCATGCCGCCGCCGAAGTAGCGGCCGTTGGCCACGACGACGTTGTAGATCCGCGCCTCCCGCTCGGGTCCGTCGTCCAGGCGCAGGGCCACCTGGGCGTTCTTGTAGCGCAGCGTGGCGCGCAGGGAGGCGCTGAAGAAGGTCATCGTGCCGCCCAGGATCTTGCTCGACTCGTTGGCCAGGGCGTCCACCAGGCCGCCGATGCCGAAGCTGGCGATGTTGATGAAGAAGGTGCGGGCGGGGCGCCCGTCGTGCCCGATGTAGTCGAGCTGGCCGGCGTCGATGTGCCGCGGGGTAGCGCGGGCCACTCGCTGTGCGGCCTCGCGCAGGGCGCTGGGCGTCTGGTGGGTGCGGCGGAGATCACCGCCAGTCCCGCAGGGCAGGTAGCCGAAAGCGGGGCCGCCCGCCGCCGCCTGTGCCGGTTCGGCCTGCCCGCGCAGAAAGCCGCTGGCGACCTCGGAGGCGGTGCCGTCGCCGCCCATGGCCAGGACCAGCGCGGCGCCCCGGTAAAGGGCCTCCTGGGATAGGGTGGTGGCGTGACCGGGCGCGGTGGTGAACTGGACGGTCAGGGGCCCCAGTTCCTCGCGCAGGACCGGCTCCAGGAGGGGCCACTTCTTGCCCACCCAGCCCCCACGGGCCTTCGGGTTGACGATCACCACGGTGGAACCGGTCGCTACGGGCATGCGCAGCACCATACCAGAGAGCGGCGGGAGACCCCAGGGGGATGCCGCACTCACGGCGAAGGGGTACCTATCCTTCAGGAGACCTTGATGATGCGTTCACAGAGTCGAGATGCCCAGGTCCTTCTGAGGCGGCTGGTGCAGACGCGCGCTCCGGCATCGGTGCTGCTGATGCGGGTGGCGGTGGGCTGCGTGTTCTTCTCGGAAGGGCTCTCGGACTCAGGCGGGCTTGCGCCATACCATGGCGAGCCAGGGCTGCTGCTCTCGGGGAAGCCCGGCGGGACGATAGTAGTGGAGGACTTCGGCGAACCCCGCGGCGTTCAGAGGACCGCGCCATCCGGCGAGGTCGCGGTAGCAGCCGTAGCGATCCCCGGACCAGCCCTCTTCATTGTTGCCCCGGGGGTTCGAGCAGAACAGGATGCCTTGTGGCTTCAGGGTGCGGTGAAGCTGCGACAGGACCTCGCCGAGCTTCTCGCTGGGCACGTGGAAGAGCGAGGCGTTGGCGAACACGCCGTCAAAGCGGGAATCGGGAAGGTCCAGGGACAAGAAGTCCTGACACAGGACCTCGCACCCGGAGGTTTGCCGGGCCATCTCGACGAAGCGGGGGGCCCCGTCCAGGCCGATGGCTTCGTGGCCCAGACCGGCGAAGTGCAAAAGGTCGCGCCCGGGGCCGCAGCCGAAGTCGAGCAGGGTGAAGGGGCCGCCGCCCTGGATGTGGGAAAGGAACGCCTCGTGGTTCTGGCTGACGTCGTGGTCCCTGGTGCCCTCCCAGAAGGACTCGGCGTTTCGATCATAGTAAGCGAGGGTCTTGTGGCGATCGATCATGGGCATGGGCATGGGCATGGGCGGCATCCTTGCCGTGCAGCCTGACCGAGCTTCAGCGCGGAAAGCGCAAAATGCGCCACCGCGGCCTCGACTTCGGTGGTGATGTTGCGGAAGCCCATGCGCTCGGTGAAGGTCAGGTACTGGGTGTGGGACTTCATATGGGGCATTCGTAGCATGGGCGCGGCGAATTCCAGGGGAATCGTGATTCTGGAGATTTTCTTCCGCCTCCTTTCATGGTGATATCCCGAACCGGCCCACCTTGGATACATCCATCGCGGAGGCAGCTCATGTTCAGTTCCGAAGCGTCCCCTTCCTTGCTCGTGCCACACCCGGCGCTTGCCGCGACCCATTCATCGCCCCGTTCGCCGCCGCTGCACTTGCGCCCGGGCGAATGGGTCGAGGTGCGCGGCGAGGCGGAAATCCTGGCGACCCTGGATGACCGCGGCACCCTGGACGCCCTGCCCTTCATGCCCGAGATGCGGCCCTTCTGCGGGCGGCGCTTCCGCGTGCTGACGCGCGCCGATCGGACCGTCGCCGAGGTGATCCGCTTCCGCCGGATGCGCGACACCGTCCATCTGGAAGAGGCGCGCTGCGGCGGCGAGGCCCATGAGGGGTGTTGCCGGGGCTGTCTCCTGTTCTGGAAAGAGGCCTGGCTCAGGCGGGTCGCCCGATCCGAGCAGGCGATGCCTTCGCCCGGGCTTTCCCCAGGCGGCGCGCTCATGACCCGGGATGGTGATCGCTACTTCTGCCAGGCGACGGAACTCAAGAATGCCACCCGGCACCTTCCCGCCCGCGAGGTCCGCGGGTACGTGGACGCTCTGCGGGGCGAGGGGCTCCGCCCGATCGAGTTGCTGCACGCCCTGGCCATCTTCGCCTATGACCACCTGGCGGCGCGCCTCGGCTGGAACGAGTGGAACCACATCGCCGGCCCCTGCACGGACACGCCCGCGACCAGCCTTCACCTGCAACCCGGAGACCGGGTGCGGGTGAAGAGCCTGCCGGAGATCGTCGCCACGCTGGATGCGATGGGGTGGAACCGCGGGATGGAATTTTCCCGCGAGATGCGGCCCTACTGCGGACGGGAGTGTACCGTGCTGCGCCGCGTGGATCGCATGATCCGCGACCACACCGCCACCATGGTGCGGCTCAGGAATACGGTCATCTTGGATGGCTTGACCTACAAGGCGCTCAATCGCCTGGCGTGTCCGCGGGGCGAGTACATGTTCTGGCGCGAGTGCTGGCTCGAACGGGTCGGCCGAAGCGTTTTTTTGCGGTGACGGCCCGATGCGGCCGGCGGCTACATCCCGATGGCCCTCATCCACTCGGCGACCTCCCAGCTCATCGGATCGGACTGCTCGGCCAGCCCCCGCAGGGCCCCGGCGCGATCCTGCGGCGATCGGTTCTGGCTGAGTTTGAGCTTGGCCTCCCACCGGGTGACCTCGATCTCGAACCCGACGATCGCCTGAAGGAGCTTGGCGACGAACTCGTCCGCTGCGTCAAGGCGCCACGGCCGGGGCAGCGGCGCCTCGAAGACGGCGACCATTTGTTGCACCAGGGCCAGAAGCCGCGCCGGATCGTCATGGACGCGGGCGATGCCGTAGGCGTGCACCGCCACGTAATTCCAGGTCGGGACGTTCTGCGGGTCCTGATACCAGCTCGGGGAGACGTAGGCGTGCGGGCCGTGGAAGATCGCCAGCACCTCGCGGCCCTCGGCGAACTGTTCCCATTGCCGGTTGGCACGGGCCAGGTGACCGGCGAGCTGCCCGTGCGGCTTCCCGTGTGGGTCGGCGCGCAGGAGCAGCGGCAGATGGCTGCCGAGCACCGAACGGCCATCCGTGGTCAGCAGGGTGCTGAATGGATAACGCCGGACGATCTCATGGATGCGCGCTGGGTCAGCCTCTTCAAACGCGGCGGGGGTGTACATCGGTGAGGGCCATCCTAGCGCCAGCAAGGATCGGGTTCGTAGAAAAAAAGAGAATTGGAGAAAAGACAGGCTTGACAGATTTTGCGCGCAGGAAGTAGGGTCGCGCACGTGGAAAGCATGCAAAATACCTACGGAATCTGTCGTATTTATGAAACCAGCAAGCTGAACGACGGCGCCGCAGCCCTGCGCCTGAAAGATCGGGTGGTCGAGCTGGGCGACAAGGAGTATTCGGCCTACTCCCGCGTGGCGGAGTGGCTCCCGGCCCTGCGCACCGTCGAGGCCCTTTCGGATGAGGTGCAGATGGATGGACCGCGGCTGGGGCGCTTCTTCCACAAGCTCACCGAGGCCGGGCTGCTCTACCCGCGCGCCGACATCCCGGAGCAGGTCAGCGGCCGGGAATTCTACCGCCTCTTCTCGGCGTCCCTGGAAAGCTGGCTCGCCGAGGCGTTCTCCCACCCGCTCTGGGAGCGCATGATGAACGGCCGGGGATCGGCCCGGCTTTTCACTGGGTGGATGATCGAACTTTACCATTACACGCGCAACGCCAACCGTCACATGCCCCTGTCCTCGGCGCACTGCCACGACAAGGCGATCAAGACCCTCCGCGCCAGGCACTACGCGGAGGAATGGAACCACTATCACTACTTTCTCAAGTCGCTCCGGGCCCTCGGACACAGCGATGAAAGCATCACCCAGTCGGTGCCGCTGCCGATGACCCTGGCCCTGTCGAACTTCATGCGCCAGGCGGCCAGGGAGGACATCCTGTGCTACTCGATCTGTTCGGCGATCTTGGAAGGGACGACCACCGATCGAAAGACCTACGGCACCTACTACCAGCGCGCCGCGGAACTCTACGACCTGCCGAAGGAGGCCATCCAACCGATCTTCGCGCACCTCGATCTCGACGTCCAGTATGGGCACTCCAACCTCTTCTTGCAGATCCTGGAGAAGGTCCCGTCGATCTCCGCCGCGCGCGGTGCCAGGATTCTCGAATATGGCCACCAGCTCGTCGAACACATCTGGCTGTGGACCGAAAACATCGAGGGCTATTACGGCGCGGACTTGAACCCGCTGCCCAGGCGGCCCGTAGATCCTTTCCTGGACTAGGTGAAAATCCATGGAACCAAACGTGAAAAGGACGACGGGCCTTCCCTTGCTCCGGCGCCACGCGAAGATCTCCCACGGGGATGACCACATTGTCATCCAGTATTTGATGGAGGAGGTCACCTTGCACGGGCCGACGGCCCATCTTTTTGGCGAGATGCTTCCGCATCTGGACGGCAAGACTGCGCTGGATCAGGTGGCCTCGCGGATCGGGGAGCGCCCCGAGCGCGTGGGCGGGCTGGTCGAGCAGCTTCGCCGGGCCGGTGTCCTGGGCTGGATGTCGCCAGAACCGCCGGGACCGGGAGACCAGGGAGACCAGGAAGAGGGGGCGGGCCTGATGACCGGGGAGGACTTCTACCACCTCCACCGAAGGTACGGCAGCGCCTGGCTGCGCGAGGTCTACGAGCATCCCCTGTGGGACAAGATCGTCACGGGACGGGCCAGCCGCGCGCAGGTCCTGGGGTTCGCCTTCGAGAAGTACCACTACATCGAAGGGGCCCACGAGCACATGGCCATCGCCGCGGCCAACGCCACCCCGGAGATGATGCCCCACCTGGCGCGGCACTTCATCGAGGAGTATGCCCACGGCGACATCTACCGAAAAGGCCTGCGCAGCCTTTTCCCCGACGACATCATCCTGGCCTCGCAGCCGCTGCCCAGCACCCGGGCGCTCATCAATTACCTGTCGGAATCGGCGGCCCGCGACTCGTTCGCCTACTATGCGGGGAACGAACTCTTGCAGATGACGGAAAACACCTCGGGCGAGGCCGAAAGCCAATCCATCGACTCCTTCTACCAGGCGATGCTGCATCACTATCCCTACACCGGGCCGATCATCGAGTCGTTCATCGCCCACACCCGCGCCGATCAGAAGCTCGGACACGAGAGCGTTTTCTGGCAGATGTGCCAGAGCATCCCGCCGCTGACCCGGCAAAAGGCGCGGGACGCCATCAACGTAGTGCGCTCCATGGCGGAGCACCTGATCCTCTTCATGGACGGCATCGACGTGTTTTACGCCAGGTTTCCCGCCATGCCGCGGGTCCCGTGCAGTTTGCTTTCCGAATAGACATTCATGTGGGACGAACGGGTGCTCTTTGGGCTGGGCTACAAGGCGCGCGATCTGGCGCGCTTGCGCCAGCTCGCCGGCAATCGTTTCGACCATCCGAAGGACATCCGCCGGGTGCTCGACGGCCTGGGTTACCTTTCGAATTGGCGGTCGCAGTACCACGTCCGCTCCGTGCGTTCGTCCCTGCACAGCAGCCGCATCACGTGCATCGACGCGGCGATCCTCTCCTATGGGCTCCTCGAATTCTTTCCCGAGGTCAAGCGGCGCATCCTGGCGATCCACCGCCGCGATCAGCACGGCGAGGAGTGCGGTCACGCGGTCGCCCTGTACTGGGGCGGGGATGGCCGGGTCGGCGCCTTCAGCAAGTCAAGCTTCACCGGGCTGGGTCATCGGGAGCCGGTCTTCTCCAGCGAGATCGACGTGGCGGCGAGCTACGGGCAGGCCTACTTGAAGATGGGGTTCGAGCCGCTCTATTTCGGCGTGACCACCCTGGAGGACGCCGCCGGAGAGATCGACTGGCGTTTTCACGAGGACGACCTGAATGTCCTGTCCGAACGCCTGCAGGCCAAGTACGAGTACGGCTTCATGCTCACCCCGATGAAGGATTGACCCCATGACGGAGCCTTTTTCGGACATTCCCGCATTGATGCGGCGGCGGCGCCACCTGGGGCGGCAGCCACAGGCCGATCGGCCGGCTCTGACCTGCTACGACGGCAGGACGATCGTGGGTCGCATGCGTCACGGAGAACTGGTGGAGCAGGTGGCCCGCGTGGCCGACCACCTGCGCGGCGAACTGGGCATCCGGCAAGGCGACCGCATCGGGGTGCTCTCGCACAATCGGCTGGAGGTGCCGGTGCTGCTGCTGGCCGCCATGAGCCTGGGGGCCGCCATCGTGCCCCTGAACCCGACGGCGGCGGCGGAAGATTGGAAGTACATCCTGTCGCACTCGGGCGCCCGGGTGGTCTTCGCCAGCAAGGATCTGCTGGGTGCGTTGGGCCCTGCCAGGGACGCGGTGCGGGCGCTGCCGATCGAAATGCTCGCGCAAGCGGTCCTTCCACAGAAAGCCGGGGCGCGACCGGAAGGGGCGGGCGCGGACATGCTGGCGGAACAGTTGGCGGTCGTGCTTTACACCTCCGGCACCACCGGCGATCCCAAGGGGGTCGCGCTCAGCCAGCGCAACCTTCTGGCCAATGCGTGGAGCATGGCGCAAAACTTCGGCCTGGATGGGGCGACGCAGTTCGCGGTGCTGCCGCTGTACCACGCCCACGCCTTCGGGTTCGGGTTGATGACGGCCCTGCTCACCGGGGGCCATCTGGTCTTCGCCGATCGCCTGGATCCCTTCGCCTGGGCCGAGATCATCCGTGCGGAGTCCGTCTCGGTGACCAGCGTGGTGCCGACGCTGCTGCCGCTCCTGCTACAGGGCCAGGTACGTCACGCGCAGGTGCCGGGCTTGAGGGGCATCCTGGTCTCCTCCGCTCCCCTGAGCACGGATCTGGCCCGCCGGTTCCAGGAACAGAGCGGCATCCCCCTGTTCCAGGGCTGGGGCCTTTCGGAGTACACCAATTTCGCCTGCTGCCAGCGGCCCGGGGCAGACCCTGAAGAGCTGCGGGAAGAAGAGTTTGGTTGGGAGGTGCCATCGGTGGGCAGCCCGCTTCCCGGGACCCAGGTGCATGTGCTTGCCCAGAATGGGGGGCTTGCGCCCGAAGGTGTGCCGGGGGAACTCTGCGTGCGGGGTGAAAGCCTGATGCTGGGCTACTACCGCGACCCCCTGGCCACCGCTGGCGCCATCGTCGATGGCTGGCTGCGCACCGGCGACGAGGGTTTGTACCACATGCATCGTGGGCGACCGATCTTCTTCATCACCGGGCGGATCACAGAAATCATCATTCGCGGCGGAGACAAGTACAGCCCCCCGGCCATTGAACGCAAGCTGGCGGGTGCGCTCCCGGCGCTGGAAGGCCGCCTTGTCGTCCTCGGCTTTCCTCATCGGGTGCATGGTGAAGAGATCGGCGCCTACCTGGATTCCGCCGCGCTGCCCGACGATCCGGCGCTGCGGGAGCGGGTCGAGCAGCGGCTCATGCAGGCCATCTTGGCCCTACCCCCGGCGGAGCGGCCGAAGATTGTCCTGCGCGGGAGAGGGCCCATCCCCCGCACCCACACAGGGAAGATCCAGCGGCGGCGGCTGCAGGGCCTCTTCGCCGAGTACCAGGACTGCAAGGGCATGGCACTTCTGGTCTGAGCTTCGCGAGCAATGAACCGCGGCGCCTCCGGCGTTTCGCGATTAGCGGTTTTCCAGCACCATCCGGTAGCGCACCTGATTTTGCCGGAGCCGGGAAAGGGCGGCATTGACCTCCGCCATGGGGCGCGTCTCTACCTGCGGGGCGATGCCATGCTGATCGGCACAGCGCAGCATCTCGGCGATGGTGGCTCGTCCGCCGATCTCGCTGAAGCAGATGGACCGCTGACCCAGAAGAGCATCGGGCGGGATCTGCATGATGCCCGGCGGCGAGGCGACCAGGCACAAGACGCCGTTGGGCCGCAGGGTTTGCAGGTAGGAAATCCAGTCCAGCCGGGCGGGCACCGTTGACAGCACCAGATCCAGGCTGCCGGCGTGCGCGCGGATCTCCCGGGCATCGGTGGAGCACACGAAGTGCGCGGCCCCCATGCGCAGCGCCTCCTCCCGCTTGTCCGCCGACGCCGAAAAGGCGGTGATCTCCGCCCCCATGGCCCGCAGGAAGAGGATCGCCATGTGCCCCAGGCCCCCAATCCCGATGACGCCGACCGCGCTGGTCGCATCCACCCCGTGGCGACGCAAGGGTGCGTAGACCGTGACCCCCCCGCAGAGCAGCGGGGCCGCGCGGGCGCTGTCGAGCCCTTTTGGCAGCGCGAAGGCGAAGCGGCTGTCGACGCGGATGCGGCTGGCAAACCCGCCCCGGTGCCCGACGCAGGTGGCCTGCTTGTGGGCACACAGGTTCTCGTGCCCGTAAAGACAGGGCCGGCAGACCAGGCAGGCACTGCGCTGCCATCCGACCCCGACCCGCTGTTCCAACTCCAGATGATCCACCGAATCGCCGATGCCGGTCACCGTCCCGACGATCTCGTGGCCGGGGACCAGCGGGTACGCACTGATCTTCCAGTCGTCATCGATCAGGTGAAGGTCGCTGTGGCAGATCCCGCAGTGGGAGATCTCGATCTCGACATCGTGCGGCCCCAGATCGGCCGCCTCGTAGGAGTAGGGCAAAAGCGCGCCCCTTGGGGCCAGCGTGGCGAAGGCCGACACCTTCACGGCCGGTACCGGGTCTTCAGGTGGTAGGTGACGATGTCGCTGACGTGCTGCTGCGCCCACAGGGACGTGAAGGTATGGTCCGTCCCATGGATGTCCTCCCGGCGAAAGCCCGAGACGGAATGCAGGGCACGCATCTGCTCGCCGTACCGGGCGTCCACGTAGTCCACCCCGGGATCGTGCGCGGTGACCAACAGGAACGTGTCCACGCCCTGGTCGGCCATGCGCCGGAGACAGGCCGGGACCTCCAGCTCTTGCTGCACCTGCCCCATCCCCTCGCCCTTCCTCCGCACCCGCTGCACCAGGCCCCGCAGCCGGCGCAGGGCCAGGTCGCGGATCTTGGGGATGACCAGGCGGGCGGCACGGCGCAGGTCGACCCCGCCTTTCAGGAGCTTCAGCCACTTCTCCTTGCGGAAGATCGATCCCTGATAATAGCGCGCCTGTTGATAGGTGTTGATCAGCGCCAGGTCGTGAACGCAGAAGGTCCGCGGGTTCATCATGACCACCCCCGCCACCCGGGGGTCCGTCAGCGCCCGCTTGAAGGCGATGTCCCCGCCTGAACACAGCCCGATCAGAATGAAGCGCCTGGCCCCGATGCTCCCCGAGAGCATGTTCATCGTCTCATCGAGGTCCTTCATCAGGTCGCGGGGGTAGCACAGGTTCTCCTCCGTCCCCTCCGCCGCCGGGCTGTCGCCGATTCCCGAGAGATCGACCCGCAGCACGTGGAACCCCAGGCGGGCCCACCTGCGGGCCATGGCCACAGAGTGGCGGTGCGGGCCGATGCGGTGAACGGTGCCGGCGTTCATCAGGACGATGGCGGGCAACTCGCGGTTAGCGACCTCCGCCGGGGGCGTGACCAGGACCCCGAAGAGATGATCTTCTTGACCGAAGTGGATCGGACGCTCCGACTGAAGCTCCGATCCGGGGATTGCCGCCCGGACTTCCCGCCGGATGGCCTCCGCGGTGGCGGACACCGCGGGATGCTGTTCGGAGAGCCACCCCGCGATCACCTCCAGTTCCTCGGTGGGCACCACCGAGCGGTGGGGGGTCATGGTCAAAAACTTCGGGCCGGCGATCTGTCGGTGCTCGCAGGCCGTCCCAAGCGCGCCGAGGTGCTCGGTCAGCCGGTTCTCCCCGGCGGCGTTGCCCGGGGAAAGGACCAGCACCCGGGGCGCCGGCCGCCGCCGCAGGGAGAGCAGATCGATCCCGCCCAAATCATCGATCAACTCGTGTGTAAAGAGGAAGCCCAGCGCCTCGTGGCCGTCGGGGTTCTCCTGGGGTCCGCCCACGAAGCTTTGCGGTTCGAGCAGCCGGTGCATCTGATGCAGCTTGGTGCTCTCCGCGATGAACGCCTTTCCATCGAGGTAGGGGCTCCACAGGACCAAGCTATCGATGTCGCTGCGCTGAGCCGCCGCGGCCATTGCCATCGTGGCCCCCAGGCGGATGCCGACCACGCTGATCTCGCTGACCCCGCTAATGGCGCGCAGCTCATCGAGAGCGTTGTTGATATCGGCCAGCCAGGCCCGGGTGCGCCCTGGGAGCCGCTCGTCCCCGGACGAATCGCCCGTGCCATGGAAATCGAAGCGCAGCACTGGAAATCCGCATCCGGCCAGGCGCTCCGCCAGGTGCCGCAGCGTGCGATGCGCGCGAATGTAGTCATCCCCGATGGGATTGCATACGACGATGCCACAGGTCCGCGGGCTGAGGCCTGACGGGGCGTGGTACCAGCCGAAAAGCGTCCTGTCCGGGGTGCCCAGATGCAGGGGGGCGGGAGTGATCCCGTCCCCCATCGATAACCGCAACCGCGACGCTTCGCGCTTCGCGATCGATTGAAGTGGAAACACGAGCCAGCCTATTCGGCCAGGACGCCGCGGGGCCGAACCGGAAGTTCGAGCTTCTTGATGGTCAGGCGGAACTCAGTGTCCTGTGCCGGGTTGACCTCGGCGCGGGGCAACTGCGCACCATCGGTGCCGACCCCTTCCTGCTGCGCCTGCGGAGTCCTCTGGTTATCCGTATTCATGGGCATCCTCCTTCACTTTGCACTACGGGTTGTTGACCGCTTGCGCGGGTCCTGCGACACGATTTGCCTGCTGGCCCTGCGAGCGCATGAGCTTTTGGCCCAGGGCCATGAGATCGCCGATGGTCTTCAGTCCGCTCAGGTCCATCCCTAGTTCCGCGAGATCGGCGTCGAACTCTTCCCCCAGGCTGATCACCACCGAGACCAGGGAGAGCGATTCGATCTCGAGATCCTGACGAAGGGAGAGGCCGGGCCGCAGGGGGCGTTCCTCGGGCACGACCTGAGCGTACTCAAGCACCAACCGGGTGATCCGATCCTCGACAGTGCCACGCTGCGTCTGCTCGGCCATCATCGTCCTGATTGGCTGGCCGATCACGATGTTCTCCGATTGGTCAGCTCCGTCTAAGTGGTGGAATTGATAGCAATCTATCAAGACCTGCCGGCGCGTCAATGAAAAAAACTACAAAAATGGATGATCGATCGATCGCGGCTCACGATCGCGGCTCAGTCGGCTCTGTTGATGGGGTCAGGCGAACCCGCGAACGGGTCGGCTCAGGTAGGTTCAGAACGACAGACGCCCGCCCAGCCGCATGTAGAGCGGAGACTGGAAGGCCGTGGGCTGGCCGTAGTTGCTGTTGGCCACCAGGGCCGAGCCATCGCTGCTCTTCAGATGCACCAGGTCCGCGGTGGTGCCGTTCAGCACCGGCGAGACCACCGAGGCGGTATACTCGTCGTCCACGTTGGTGATCGCCTGCTGGTTGAAGAGGTTCAGCACATCGGCGAAGACCGAGAACGTCAAGCTCTGGCTCAGCTTGCGTTCGTACCCCAGGTGCAGGTCAAACTGGGTGACCGTCGGCGTGCGCCCTCCCGATCCGCGGGGCAGGATGAAGACCTCGCGGTTCAGATAGTAAGGGTGAAAGCCCAATACTTCAATCGGTCGCCCGGAGTAGGCGGTGAAGGTCAGGCTGACGGTGAAGCTCGCCTTGGTGCCCACCGGCAGCACGTAGTAGCCGGTCAGCTTCAGATTGTGCGGCCGGTCGTTGGGCAGCGGCCCCTGGCGGTTGGACAGCAAGTCGACCAGGTCGAACTGATCCGAAATGTTGGGGTCGTTCTGACCCGTATTGGAGGCGAAGGTCCCGGGGTAGTTGCCGATGAGGCGCGAGTAGGTGTAGTTGGCCAGCAGGGAGAAGCGGTTGGACAGCCGCTTGTTGGCCGAGAGGGTCACCGCGTCGTAGTTGCGCACCGCCCGGGGGAAGGCGCCGACGGCTTTGTAGGCCGCTGCCTTGGATTGGGCGATCTTGGCCTCCTGTTGCGCCACCTGATCCATCCCGTGCTGCGCCGCGATCTTGGCCAGGTCGTCGGCCTGCTGCTGCAAACCGCGGGCGGCGTCGGGGTCTGCCGGGCTGCCGGGGTTGCCGATGAGGTAGAAACTGCCCCCGTCGGGAGACATGTCTTCGACGATGTTGCCCAGCTCGCGGTGGGTATAGCTTACGCCCAGCACCACATCCCAGCCCACGTCGTACTGGAAGCCGGCGGCGATCTCGTTGATGTACTGCCCTTTCAGCCCCGGGGCCACCTGTGCATACCGTCCGCCGTTGAGCACCGGATCGGGGAAGGTACACGACCGGTCCAGCATCGGCACCGCCTGGCCGCCCATTTTCAGGGGGCTCAGCGGACAGTTGGGCGAGGGGCTGGTGGAATAGGCCCCTTCGCCGGAGAACTGCCGGTCGCCGATGTCCAGGGGGATGGACTCGTAGAAGCGCCCGTAGTTGAAGTAGAGCCGCGAGCGGCCCTTGCGGGTGAAGTCATAGGCCGCGCCCACCCGCGGCGCCCAGTTGTCATAGATCGAGATCTGCTTGGACCCATCTTGCCCATAGATCTCCTGCCCCTCCCAGCGTGCCCCCAGGTTCAGCACCAGCCCCGGGACAAAGCTGACGTTCCAGCTATCGCGCAGGTAGATCGCGTAGTTGCGCTCCTCGGTGATGCCGCGGAAGCCGTTCAAGTGCTGGATCGAGCCGTCCGCGTTGCGCTGGGCGTATTCATTGCTCAGGATGAGCTGCGTGCCGTCGGCGCTGGTCTGGTAGGCGCGATGGCCCAAGAGGGAATTGTTCGGATCGTTTTGGTCCAGGTCCGGGCCCGTGAAGGTGCGGAAGTGGTTGTTGAGGTTGTCCTCGAAGTCGAAGCCCAGTTTGATTGCATGGTTGCCCAGAAAGCGCAGGAAGTAAGTGGCCGAGGCCAGCACCGCATGACGTTGGAGCACTTGCTGGTTGTACAGGCCGAAGCCATGGGTGGTGTATGAGGTCAGCGGGCAGGGGTTGAAGGTCGTCTGCCCCATCATCTGGCGCTGGCACTCGGGGGCGTCTTCGAAGTCCGAGAGGGTGAAGGGGTGGCTCGGCTGGGCGCGGTAGTAGATCTGCGGCTGGCTCAGGTACTGTTCGTCGGGGCGCTGATCCAGGCTCTGGTAGTGGTAACCGTACATCACTTCCGTCTGCAGCTTGCGGTCGAGAAACTTCCCGATGTAGCGCGCCGATGCGTCGTGGATCTGGGTGCTCTGGATGTAGTGGTTGAATTTGAGTTCATAGTTGGCGCTCTGATCGCCGGGGAGCTGATAGCCGTCGAAGGACTCCGGCGAACCGATGTAGGAGAGGGTGATGTTGTGGTCCGGGTTCAGGTTGAACTGGATCTTGGCGATCCAGTTGTAGCGCCGCTGCACATCCTTTTGCTGCTGGGCCGCCCCCGGGACCTCGGTGGTGGTGCGCGCCAGCACCCGCGGCCCATCGCAGAGCCCGTCGTCGGACAGATAGCCCGGACAGTTGAACGAGGGATCGATCCGGGCCTGCCCGGTGCGGGGATCGAAGGTCTGGGTGCGCACCACCCGGTCGGCGGTGAAGGTGCTGAAGGTGGGGGCGAAGCCGGCGTAGAACCAGATGCGGTCCTTGACGATCGGCCCCCCCAGGTCGAAGCCGAAGTCATACTCGCTGGTGGTGCGGCGGCGAGTGCCCAATGCCTCGCCCAGGCGGGCCACGGTCTGCGGCGTGAGTTGGAAGGGCACCCACGAGCCGTAGATCCCCCCGTGGAACTCGTTGGAGCCGCTGTTGGTGACCACCGAGACGATGCCCCCGGTGGCCCGGCCGAACTCCGCCTGGTAGCCCCCGGTGATGATATTGACCTCCTTGATGAAGTACTGGTTGAGCTGCGTCGCCAGCAGGCCCAGCCCCGGGTCGGTAGTGTTCAGCCCGTCGATGAGGAAGTTGTTCTCATTGCCGGTCGAGCCGGAGATCGACACGCCGATGTCGCCGCCCTGGCCGCGGGGAGGATCGACGGCACCGGGGGCCAGGGCGATGACGCTCTCGAAGGTGCGCCCGCGCACGGCGGTATTCTTCAGCAACTCCTGGTTGATCTCCACCCGGGTGTCGGTGCCGGCGGTGTCCACGCTGGGTGCCCGTTCGCGGATGACGAAGGCCTTCTGTTGGCTCTTCTGGGTCGGCAGGCTCAGGGGGATGGTCAGCGTCTTGCTCTGCGTCAGGCGCACGCCGGGGCGCTCGACGACCACGTCGTTGAAGTAGAAGCGGACCACGTAGTTATCGCCCGGGGGCAGTTCGGTGATCAGGTACCGTCCCGACGGATCGGTGAACTCGGTCTGGTCCCCTTGCAGGGCCGGGCCGCTGACCACCACGGTGACACCGCCCAGGGGCTTGCCAGTCGCCTTATCGGTGACGGTGCCCTGGATCTGGGCGTTCTGCAACTGCGCCCGCGCCGGCCCCTCCGCGAGGAAGAGCATCAGCAAGGCCAAGAGGCAAACGATTGGAAATCTTCTCATCTTCTGCATCTCCGTCAGTGGGCCGGGCAATCGGCCAGGTCGCTGACCCTGTCGCTGGTAATTCCCATGTAGTCGCCTGGCTTGTCGGTGAACTGGGCGGTGATCACCACATCTCCAGAAAGGCGATGGCGCCCGTCCGGGTGGCCCGTCCCTTGCGAGATGTCGTGGATGTCCGCCCCATGAAGCGTCACGGTGAGCTGCATTGCCTTTGGGTCCCACATCCGGTCCTTCGTGCCGGGGTACAGGTAGATTGTCCGGTGCTTGCCTGGGTCGCACATCATTTTGCCCATCGTGTCGGTGGTCAGTTGAGACAGGCCGATCTTCACCGCCACGCTCTGGCCGTCCACGGTGGCGGTGGGGGTGGAGAGGGCCGGCTCGAAGACCCCGGCGTTCATCTTCAGGGCCACCACGCCATCGCGCGAGAGCCTCTCGATCCGGTAGGGGGTGGCCGCAGTGCCGGTGCCGTGGCTGCTCTCGGCATAGACGTAGGGATCGCCGGCAGTGTCGCCGATGCCAACCTGAAGGACCTGAA
>JBBRLA010000041.1:0-23342 GCA_038231615.1 Polyangia bacterium
CTGTTCATCACCAGCGGACCTCCTACCTTTTGTTCACCAGTGGTGACCTTGGTTCATCACTACCAACGGCGCCCTCCGCGTCCAGTTGGTGGTTCCCGCGTTCTTCACCAGAATCTCGCGCTTTTTCACCCCCGCCAACATTCGCGCAAGCTGCTGAGCCATTTCGTGCGCAATGATGATGCTCAGGGGGCGCTTTTGGAGCGGCCGACGGCAGGCGAATTCGTCCAACTGGTCACCTACCCGCTGTGGCTCCTGCATCGGCCCCCGTTCTACCTGCGCATCGCCACGGGAGAGTCCGCGGGAGGGCTTGTGCTATGGCCCACTGCGGCGGAGCAGACGCGGGCAGCCGACGAGCGGGCGCGCAGTGCCGACCAGCAGGTGCGCGCCTCTCTGGACCTGGCGCAACAAGAGGCCACGCGGGCGCGGCAGGCCGAGGATGAACTCTTGCTCTTGCGCGAAGAACTGGCTCGGCTGCGCGGCGAAAAGCCGTAGCCCGCCGCAGCTGTCTGTTTCGCCGGTCTCCGACGAGCAGTACAGGGTCGAGCTGCGCGTCCAGGTCCGGTTGGCGCTGTCCATCGTCAACCCTGTGCGCGCCGATCGTCGGTTGCTTTTCGACCGCGCTGGCTCTGGCTCGGGCCTCCGACTTGATCGCCAGTGTTCCCGAACGACACACCGGAAACCTGCGCGCCGGAATGCACAGCTTTCCGCTTCCGGTCTCCATACCTGAGATCACCGTTTCATTGCTTTGGCACCCAAGGCAGGATGCCGATCCAGCGCATCGCCAGAGAATAGAAGCATTTGGGGCCGGTCGAAAGAAGCTCCGCTGCTGACATGCCCCGCAAGTTGACCCGCACGTGACAGATGCGCGTGCTCCCTGGCGCGTCCGGCCTGGGCCTCGCGCTAAAATCTCTTTGGTTTGTGCGTGAGATGGTACATCTCGCAGCCTTCACAGCGATAGACGCGCAGGAGCAGACCTTCGGCCTGCTCCATCTGATCTCCGGCGACCTCTTGGGCCTCTTCTTCGGTTTCGTACGCTCGCTTATGTGAACAATCTGGAATGCGCTTCATCGGTCCTCTCCTTGCTGCCCCTGTGCAGGGCGGCAAATCGCTACGATTCAAGGCGCCGCCGCCCCAATCATCGGTCTTGGCGGAGAATAGCGACCTGGGCGCGGTGCCACGCTGTCGTACCCGCACTCCCAGAGTCCGGCAAGGTCTTGCGGGTGACGGCCCGCCGTCCGGTCGAGGCAGGCGGCGATCGCGGCCATCTCTCTCCACTCCTCTTCATCGAAGCTGTGGCTGCGGACGACTGCCGGGATCGGATCCTCGTTCTCGAGGAGCCCGAACTCTTCGCGCCGGGCCTCGAGCTCGGTGCCGCGGAGCAGCATCAACGGGAACGCGCGGATGGTCGGCACGCGCCGGTTCAGGCAGTACTCCACCGTTTCGCAGAAGGACGAAAGCGTCTGCTTCGGCAAGCCGAAGATCAGGGATACCTCGTGGTACAGGCCGCGGCGGTTCAGCTCGCCGATAACCTGCTCGACTCGCTCCATGTCGTTCGTCCGGCGGATGGCGCGCCCTTCGTCGTCATGAATTGTCTGCAAACCGAACTCGAGTCGCACGTCGAGGTGTTGGCAGGCATCCAGAAAGGGGCCGCCGATCGACTCGAAGCGGCACTGAAGCGAGAGCCGCCCGCGGTAGCCGAGACGATGGAACTCGCTCAAGATCTCCAGGTGCTCGCGCCCGGCGTTGAAGATCGGATCGAGGACCGCGATGTCCTTGACGTCGTTTTCGACAAAGAGGGCAATTTCTTCTCGCAGCCGCCCGCCGCCCAGGGCCCGCTCCGCCTGCGTGAGGCGCCGCCCGGCCTCGCGGTGCTGACAGAAAGAGCAGCGGAAGGGACAGCCGCGCTGGGTCTCCCAGCGCACGAAGCGCTGACCGCTCACGTCAATGGTCCGGTCTAGAAACGGCGAAGGCAGGAGCGAAAGCGACGGCCGGGCCTGCTCTTGCCGATCCTTTTCGCCGGCAAAGTGGACGCCGACGATATAGGCGCGCCCGCCGCTCTCGATAAGGTCCACAAGGGCCTCCTCGGCGTAGCCGCGAATGAAGACGTCGGCCTGCGGGTATCTCTGTTCCAGGTCCGGGCCGCAGTAGGAGATCTGCGGGCCGCCGAGCACGATGCGTCCGGTGAACCCGCGCTCCCGCAGCGCCTTGATCAGCAAACATACATGAATTTCGTTCCACACGTAGACGCCGATGCCGATGTCCAGCCGGTTCGCCGGTACCTGTTCGGCGAGCCGCAGCATGGGCAAAAGCGCCTGCTCCAGATCGAAGCTGGGCAGGTTGATCGGCAGCGACAGATAGGTCACATCGGCGGCGTCACGGGCGCGGATGGAGGCAACAAGCGAAGCATGCCCTAACGGGACGCGGGGGTCCTTGTCGCGGGTCCAGTCCAGCGAGAGAAGGAAGAGGTGCCTTCGAACCTTGGCTTCCTCTTGCCGGAGGCGGCTCTTGTCGAAAGAGAGCAATGGCAAATGTCTCCTGACCCCCTGGACGTAGCTATCCGCTCGCATGAGTATCCTCCCTGCGCTCTGCGCAGCTCGTCGACGTGGCTTCCCCTCCCCCGATCAGATCGTCAGATCATCGTCGCTGGCGACCGAGAGATCGTTTGCATTCGACAAAGAATACGGTGCCCAGCCCAGCGACCATGAGGGCCAGGAACGCCCCGAGCACCCCGAGGTCCACCGAATCCGACCTCCACCTCGCAACCCGCGAGCTACGGCGAACAGGCGATCGTGCCGGCGGCGGTGCAGACACCCCTTCCGGCTCGGACATCGGCGCTGGCTCCTTCTCTGCCATCACCCTTGACGGACCGCTCGCCGCGGTGGAGAGCACCCGGTAGGCGCTTACGATCTCGCGAAAACGCGCCGCGGCCTGCGGGTCGCCGCCATGTCGGTCCGGATGATAGCGGAGCGCCAGCCGACGAAACGCGGTCCGGATCTCTGCCGGCGAGGCGCCGGGGCGGAGCCCGAGCGTCAGGTGGAAGATGTCACTCACCTTGGGGCCTCGCCTTTCGGGTATCGTCGCTCGCCAGGTAGCTGGCCATGGTGACCACGCCGGCGAGCGCCGCCACTCCCGCCAGGATGGACGTCGTGCGGCCGGACTTCGCTGCATCCTTCAGCTCCTGCGCCAGCTCTTCGAGTTGTCCGCGCAGCGAAGACACATCCCCCACGGCATGTCGAAGCGCGTCCCGGTGCCGCCGGAGATCCTGGTTCAACTCCGCGGTGCGGTCACGCTCCGCCTGCAGATCACGCTCAGCGGTCTCCCACTTGAACTGCAGCATACAGAGATCGGCGTTGTTCTTGGCTCGATCCTGCTGACCCGAAGCCAGGGCGGTCTCGGTACTCCGCAGCTTCCGCTCCAGGTCGGTCACCTTGAGTTCGAACTCGACCATTTTCTTGACAGCCTCGTCGTAGTCCTGGCGACGGACCATCGCAGCGCCCTCTGTAAGCCGAGCCTGAGCGTCCGTGCCGTTCACCATGTCCGGGATTTTCATTTTGAACACGGGAGCGATGTACCCAAGGGTCTCCATGGTGGGAGCGCGATCGCCCTTGACCAGCCGCGTGATCGTCGAGCGGTCGACCCCGGCCAGGTCCGCCAGCTTCGCCTGGGTCAGGCCGTGCTGCTCGATCAGCTCACGAAGCCGATCTTTGAAAGGGACAAGAGGCATCGCGGAATCCATGGAAATGAGGATGAATCTTCTTTGTCAATCGGTCAAGGGGTTGCCAGTTGACGGGCTGTTGCCAGCGGCAATTGCCACTGGCAATCGGTGGCAACGGGCTGGCAACAGAGCAGGTAGGGCAAAGATCCCGCCGCCCGTCGGATCGCGGGGGCTCTCTTTCAAAGCCATGGGAACGACGGCAGGCACTGAAGTTGGCGGGGCGGGGGTGGGAAAAAGGGTCGGTGAGGCCACGAGCGACCTGACCCATGGGGGGCCGTCGCTCGGGTTCCTTGGTCAGCGCAACGCCTCCCAATGATGCGGCTTGCAGGATAGCGCATGACTCGCGGGTGAGTGTCGCCAGATCTACTCGCTGTCCTTGATGCGCTGAGCGAGTGTCGCTGCGGCGTGCTCTTCGGCGGCCTTCTTGGAGTGACCGACGCCGCGGGAGGGTGGGCCACCAGGCAAGCGGGCATCGGCGACGAACGCCGGATCGTGATCCGTGCCGCCCTCCCGCCTGGTGTCATAGGTGACCGGATCGAGTTTCCCTTGATCGTGCAGTTCCTTGAGTCTGGTCTTCGATGACATGGCGATCTCCTCTGTGCGTCGGGCCTGGAAGGCCACGAAGTTGGCCTGGTCCCATTGTTCCTGCTGCAGGTTCATTGCTTCCACCGATCGGTGGCGATGCACCCCGGGTGGAAATCGCAATCGGAGCGTATTTCGACCCAGGCGCCACAGCGTGGTGATGGTGCGGAAGAGCATTGGATCGCCGGGCGCATACCAGACTTCCGTCATCTCTTCGACGGAGCGATACTTCCGCACCGGCATCAGACGTCCTCCAAGCCAAAACGCAGGCGCAGCGCCTGTGCATCGGCCCGGTCCTTGAGCCGAACCGTATCTCTCTTCATCTTGTATAACATCCGCGGAGTCACCACCGTGACCAGTAACCCTTGGTAGAGTACTCGATCTGCTCGATCTCATTGGCCGTCCCGGATCGCTACGGGACCGACTCCTCGTCTTCCTCATCGAAGAGGGCGCTCACCGACAACTCGACACCGGCAAAAGGTTCGGCACGGACACGCTCGCCATGCTGCGCGGCCAGAACCTCCAGGTACCCATCGGGCATGAAGCGATACACGCTCAGCGTCTTGTCCCGGGGGTCGATGATCCAGTAGTGGGGCACCTGGCAGCGATGGTAGATGCGCTTCTTTTTGACGGTGTCGTTGGTGGGATTGCTGGGCGACAGGATCTCGCAGATCCATTCAGGAGTGACGCGCACGAGAGGTTCATCGGATAGCTCGGGCAGCCGCTCCCTGAGCCAACCCGCCACATCGGGACGAAGGGGCTCGCCGTCGACAAGAACCTCGACCTCGGTCAGGAACCACCAGCCGCCGGGACTGCCCGGCGGACCTCCTTTGCGGCGCCCGTAGGGGCCGTTGACGCGGGTCACCAGGTTGGCCTGACTCCGTGCGTGCTTGGGGCTGGGGGTGGCACGAGGCAGCTCTAAAACCAGTGACATGATACCAACCTAGCATACGTCGCGGCGTGCGAAGTGGGGGTGCGGCCTTGGGGGACCGCTTGCACTTTCCGGGCAACTTTACTGCCCATCTTGCTTCTCTCGCAATCTGGTGATGGCCCGATCCAGATCGCTTCGCATGCAGGCGTTGGACGCCCTTCTGCCGGCAGCCCGCCGCCGCGCCGCCTGGAGCGGCCCCAGCGCTCGCCGGTCGCCGCGGACCTCCAGCGCCAGTGCCGCCGAGCGCCGCTCGTTGCATGAGCGCCGGTTCTCCAGCCGCTCGATCAGCGCCTCCAGGGCCACCTGCGGCTCGCCTCCCGAGGGCATCGGCGCGGCCCTCGCCTGTGCCGACTCCGTCTCGGGCACGGCTTGCGCCGCCGCCTCTGCTGCCGCCTTTCGCCTTGCTGGGTCCTTGCAGGTGCGGGCGCAGTCGCGGAGGATCGGCAGCGCCGGCTCGCCGACCTGCTCCCGCAAAAGGCCCAGCGCCGTCGGCCCCAGCGCGGGGCCGTCCAGCATCCGCCCCAGGTTGCGCAGCATCGTCGAGTCGGTGCGGTAGGTACGGTCGCGGCCCAGTGCCTCGCGGTATTCGCCCAGGGCGGCGGCATCGTCTCCCGCGGCGGCGTGCAGGTGGCCCAGGAGCGAGAGCACCCGGGGGCTTTGGGGGTAGGTGGCTCGGGCCCGGTCGAGGATCTCGCGGGCATCGTAGAGTCGCCCGGCGGCGAGCAGGGCTTCGGCGCGGGACAGTTCGGTCAGCAGGGCCGGCGGCAGGGGGCGCTGTGCCAGCTCGGCGATCCGCCCGGGACGGAAGCGCACCGCCAGCCAGGCCGTCGCCAAAAGTCCGAGGAGCAGCACCACCCCGACCACCGCCGCGGTGCCCTTGATCCCCAGGCGCTCCAAAAGGCGCGTCCGCACCGGATCGAAGCGCGCCGCCGCCCGGGAGCTGCTCTGGCCCCACAGGGTCCGCGCCCGGGTGATCCCCGCCAGCATCTTGCCGGCCAGGGTGGTCCCCGCGGGCACGGACGACACCTCCGGCGCCGTGGGCGAGGTCTTGCGCTGGGACGTGACGCGCAAAAGGCCGGTCAGCGCCATCATGCGCGAGGGCGTCGCGTCCAGCTCTTCCAGTACCCGATCCAGGGCCCGCAGGAACTCCTCGGCGGAGGCGAAGCGGTCCTCGGGGCGCTTGGCCATGGCCCGCAATACCACTGCGTCCAGGGAGGGCGGCAATCCCTGCACGTGCTGGGACGGCGGGTCCGGCGGGGTCAGCAAGTGCAGGCTGATGATCGCCAGGGCGGAGTTCGCCACGAAGGGGCGCCTGCCCACCAGCAACTCCCAGAGCATGACCCCCACGGCGTACAGGTCGGTGCGCGCGTCCACCTCCAGCCCCCGCGCTTGCTCGGGGGCCAGGTACTCCGGCGTGCCGAAGATGACCCCAGCCCGGGTCAGCGACGCACCCAGCGCCGGCCTGGCGGGTCTGGCTTCGTCGGGCGGCGCTTCGTCGGGCGGCGTTTCATAGGTCGCGGGGGGCGGGCCGGCGTCGTCATTCCGGGCCAGGCGACCGCTCTCGGCGCTGCGCTTCGGGTCCCGCTCCGGCTCGATTCGGGTCTCGCTGATCAGCTTGGCGATGCCGAAATCGAGGATTTTGACAAAATCGCTGAGGCCGTCGCGGCGGGTCAGCATGACGTTGTCCGGCTTCAGGTCGCGGTGGACGATGCCCTTGCCGTGGGCGTGGACCAGCGCCCGCAGCACCTGCACCACCACGTGCAAGGCGCGCCCCGGGGGCAGCGGGCCGGCGGCCAGCACCTCCGAGAGGGTCTCCCCCTCGCACAGCTCCATGGCCATGTAGAGGGTGGCGTCGTCCTCGATGCCGCAGTCGACGATCTGCACGATGTGCGGGTTCTGCGGGTCCAGGAGCGCCAGAGACTGCGCCTCGCGCAGGAAACGCTGGGCCAGCTCGACGCGGCGAGGGTGATCGCGCAGGTGGGCGTGCAGGAGCTTCAGCGCCACGTCCCTCTTCAAAAGGAGGTGCTCGGCCCGGTACACCACGCCCATGCCGCCGGTGCCCATGACCGAGAGCAAGCGGAAGCGCCCGCCAATCACCGTGCCGATCCGCCTGTCCTTGTCCTCTGGCTGGGCCATCCGCGCTGAGTTTACGGGGCGGCAGGCAACCCGCCAAGGGGCGCAGGGCTCCTTGTCAGGACAGGAAGCGAATTCAGCAAGATGGCAGAATGGCAGAATCGATCGAAGCGCCGGCAGCCTCGACCAGCGAGGAACTTTTCGCGGGCCCTTGCCGCCAGGGCCCCTGCTCGGCGAAACTTTCTCTCCAGACTAGGATTTGCAGCATGAAACCTGGAGGCGTCTCAATCCCTTCGCCCCCCGTCGTGCGGGTGGTGGCCTCCGATCTGGAGCTGCGTGGTTCGCTGCTGAGCATGCTCCGCGGCAATGGGGTGTCGACGCGGGCCGGCGCAGAAGAAGCGGCGGGGTCGGAAGCGGCAGAGGTGGTGCTGCTGGACCTGCGGGAACTCGCTGGACCGCGGGCCCTTTATGAGGCCATCGCCCGGGCCCGGGCGGCCCATGACGGGGCCGAGGTCATCGGGCTGTGCTGTCCAGCCCAGCCGGCGGGGCGTCCCGGGGGAGAGCTGGACCCGGCAATGCAGGCGCTGGGCGCCGGGGCCTGTCTGTGCCTTTCGCTGCCGGTCGACCCGGCGGCCCTTCTGACGGCCTGCGCGCAGGCCGCGGAACGGACACGCCTTTTTCGGGAGAACCGGCGGCTGCGTGCGGACCTTTTGGCGTTGGAGGCCCGCGCAAAGGAGCGGGAGCAAGAGTGGGAGCGCACGCTGGACACACTGCCCGACGCCATCGCCCTGTGCGACAGATCGGGGGTGGTGCTGAAGGGGAACCAGGCTTTGGGGGAGATGCTCGCCTGCGGCAGGGAACAGATGCTCGGGCGGCGGATCGACGAACTCTTGCGGCCGATCTCCCTGGCGGTGGGCGAGGCGCTGTCCCGGGGCGGGGGCGGGGTGTGCGAATCGACGAACCGCGGGGCCTTCGGCGCTTCGCAATCGGCTCCCCCGGAGCGGGGGCCGCCGCAGGGCAGGAGCTACACGGCGACGCTGGTGCCCGTAGCGGGTCCCGCGATAGGCCGGGAGGCCTTCTTCACGGTGGTGCTGCTGCGCGATGTGACCGATGAGCGGCGGCTGCAGCGGCGGCTGGTCCTGGGAGAGCGAATGGCGGCGGTGGGGCAGCTTGCCGCGGGGCTGGCCCACGAGATCAACAACCCAGTGAGCTTCGCCTACTCGAACCTGCAGGTGGCCAAAGAGCTGCTCGATCGACACCGGCAGCACGGGGAGGGCCTGCCGCCGCCGCTGCTTCAGGACCTGGCGGAGATGCTGGAAGACTGCCGGGTGGGCATTGGCCGGGTCGGCGACATCGTCGGCGACCTGCGTACCTTCACCAGCACCGAGGTCCGTGGCGCGGCCAACGAGGTACGCCTGGACGACATCATCGAGCTGGCGCTGCGCTTGACACGCAGCGAGGTGCAGACCCGGGCGCGGCTGGTCTATGATCGGGACCTGGTGCCGCTGCCGCCGATCCGCGGGGACGCGGGGACGCTGAGCCATGTGCTGATGAACCTGTTGAACCAGGCGCTGCACAACCTGCCGGCGGCACATGACGGCGCAGGCGCGGCAGACGACCAGGTGATCACCGTGCGCACCCGGGTGGACCCTGGTCGGGGGATGGTCGAGCTGGTGGTGGCCGATACCGGGCCCACGCTTTCCGACGAGATGCGCACCCATCTGTTCGAGCCCTTTCCCCACCGGCGGGTGCGGCTGCCGGCGGCGGTGAGCGCGGCGGCGGGGATGGGGCTGGCGGTGGCCTACGAAGTGGTCCTTCGCCACGGCGGCGAGATCGAGGCGCGGCCGGGTACGGAGCACGACCCTTTAGAGGGGCGACAGCGGGGCAACGAACTGATCGTGCGGCTGCCGATCGCCCCCCCCGCGGCAGGGGATGGGAAACTATAGAGGGGAAACCAAGGCCGTGGCTTGTGCGGACTGGGCTCCTTTGGCATCCTCGAGTCCTGAATTTTTCGAAACCCGATCCAGGGAGCGAGTTATGACAATGACCGAGCGGGTCAAGCACATCCTGTCCAATTATCCATCCGACAATCCGGGGACGCTCACCAACCTTGCGCGGGTCATGAATCATGGCACCCTGGGCGGTACGGGGCGCATGGTGATCCTGCCCGTGGATCAGGGGTTCGAGCACGGGCCCTTCCGTTCGTTCGGGCCCAACCTTTCGGGGATGGACCCGGATTACCACTTCCAGCTGGCCATCGAGAGCGGCTGCAACGCCTATGCGGCGCCGCTGGGGTTTCTGGAAGCTGGCGCGGGGAAGTTCGCCGGGCAGGTGCCGCTGATCTTGAAGCTGAACAACAGCGACAGCCTGGCCAAAATCGAGCCGTGCTCGGCGCTGACGGGCTCGGTGCAGGACGCGCTGCGCCTGGGCTGCGCGGGGATCGGCTTCACTATCTACCCGGGTTCGGCGGAGCGGAACACGATGTTCCAGGAACTGCGGGAGCTGACCGAGGAGGCCAAGGCGTTCGGGCTGATGGTGGTGGTGTGGAGCTACCCGCGGGGTTCGGGGATCAGCAAGGAGGGCGAGCTGGCGATCGACGTGGTCAGCTATGGGGCGCACATCGCGGCGCAGCTCGGGGCGCACATCGTCAAGGTGAAGCTGCCGAAGGAGAACGTCGAGCAGGCGGAGGCCAAGAAGGTTTATGACAAGTTCAAGCCGAAGCTGGACACGCTGACGGACCGGGTGCGGCATGTGGTGAGCTGCTGCTTCGCGGGTCGGCGGGTGGTCATCTTCTCGGGGGGAGAGGCCAAGGACACGCCGGCGCTGATGGACGAGACTCGGGCCATTCGCGACGGCGGCGGGTTCGGATCGATCATCGGGCGAAACTCGTTTCAGCGGCCGCACGACGAGGCGGTCAAGCTGCTGCACGACATCATGGCGATCTACAAGCAATAGCCCGGTCGCGGTTTTTCTTCACGAGATGGACCCGGGGGAACGGTTCCCTTTACGGAAGATCGGCCGGCAAGTAAGATCTCCGCATGTCAGCGGATACCCGCACTTTGTCCCCTGTGCCCTCCCCTGGCGCGGCCATCCTGTGCCAGCTCTTCGGCTTGACGGCGGTGGAGCGGCTCCTTCTGGAGACGCTGCTCGCCGAGGGGCCGCTGACGCTGCACGAGGCGCGAGGACGCTTTTCGCTGGGGCCGGAAGAGCTGGCTGCCCTCTTGCCGATCGACGGGCTCTTGCGGGCGCACGCCCTGGTGGAAGTGGAGGACGAGGCAGCGCTGGGCCTCTTGCGTGGATCGGACCGGCTGCACCCGGGACGCGGCCTCTTCGAGGCGTGGCACGGGGGGCTGGATGAGAGCAGCGTCATGGAGGGACAGGTGCCGGGGGTGCAGTATCTGGCGGCACCGGCGGCGGATACTGCCTGGGCGGGAGAACTGCTCTCGGAGCGGCCCCCCGCGGCGCTGGCGGAGATCGCCCGGGAGTACCTGGTGGCCACCACCCCCCGGCTGCTCTGGCTCTCAGGCTGCAATCACGACGCGCTGCTGACGCTGGGGCGGGCCTTGCGGGCGCGACTGCACCGGCCGGTGCTGCTGCTGCAATGCGAGGCGCTTGCGGGACTTGGACAGACTCAGGTGGCGGGGGCGCTGCGACGCCTTCGCCGGGACGCGGATCTGCGGGGAGCGGTGGTGCTGGCCGACGAGGCAGGCAGGCTGCAAGGGGCCTTTAGAGGGCTCTGCGCGCCGCGGCCCCACGGACAGACGGCTCCGCTGGTGCTGTCCAGCGCTGGACCACTGCCCGCCCAGGGAGGGTTGCCCCGGGCGCAGCGGAACGAGACGCCTTTCGGGGCCAGATCGGCAGAGTTGCGGATGCCCGCGACGACTGCGCCGGGACAGGTGGCGGCACAGGACGAGGAGCTGATCAGCGCCACCCGCGAGGAGGCGAAGCGGCAGGCGGCGATCGACGCGGCCCGTGCCATGGGACGAGCCGTGCCGGCATCGCTGGCCAGGCCGGCGGCGAAGGCGGTGGTGAGTCCGGCGGCCCCGACAGCGGCCCCGGTCCCGGCGGGGGCGGTCCCGGTGGGGGCGGTCCCGCCGGTCCCGGCGGCGGCGGTCCCGCCAGCCGGGGAGGCTGTGGCCCCCTCAAGCGCGCCCCTTGCGAGTCAGAGTTCACCTGACGTCTCCAAGGAGACAGAGCCGCGCCAGGCTGCGGATGCCGCCTCCGAACAGGTCGCCGTCTCGGAGCAAGCTGCCTCGCCTCTCGAAGAGGCGCCTCCAGAGCAGCCGCCGGTGCCGTTGGCGATCGATGCTTCTCTCGATGAATTGGCGAAGGTGGCGCGCACGACCCCCAACGTGCAGCAGCGGATCGAGTTGCTGACGGCCCTTTTGGGCAAGCGCAGCCCGGCGGTCATCCTGGCGTTCCGGCAAAACATTGCCAGCGCCCACCCGGCTGTCCGGACGGCCGCCGAAACGGGGATGGCATCCGTCTTCGGGCCCGACTGGAACCGCAGCCGCTCCATTGCCCCCCCAGTTCAGCCCCCCCGCAGCGATGACAACGGCCGTGGTCCCGGCGGGGCCTTCTGAACTCACATCAGATCGCTTCAAGATCCTGAAGGTTCGGTTAGCGAGGGCCCGCCCCGTGCACGCCGCGCAGCTTGCCGATCCGCTGGATAAGCTTCACCAGGTTTTCATCCGCCAGCCGGTACGCGAAGTGCACCTCCGGCTGGTCTTTGTTCGGCCCGCCCCGCGCCGCCACGAAGATGAACGGCTCCACCATCGCGCTGAGCCCCAGCAGCGAGAGCGCCGGGCGCCGCCCAAGCGCCTCTACCCGCTCCTTCAAGTGTCGCGCCACCGATTGGGCGATCCCGAACTCGGCGTAGCCCGCCTGCCCGCCCAGGTCCACGCCATCTCCGACGGCCAGGGAGGCTGCCAGGTAGCGCGCGTCACTGCCCAGCTCCGCCAGGTCGGCCTCCCGCAGGCGATCCCGCAGCGGCGTCGGGGGAATCAACGCCATCAGCACCGCCGGCCGCCCCTCCTTGGCCCGCGGCGCCCGCGAAAGCGCCGCCATCAGGTCCGCCTGTCCCTCCGCCCCGAGGCTGTCCCCATGCAGGTTGTCGATCGCCTGCCGCACCGCCTCGCGACTCCCCAGGGCCGCCACCCCCGGCACCAGCATCGCGGCTGCCCGTCCTCCCAACGACACCCCGGGCTTCTCCGCCACCCTGGCGATCCGCTCGAAGACCCGCGCGCCGTGGTACTCGCTCTCGCGGACTTCCCCCAGGGGGTCGGCATGAGGGTCCGCGGCGCTCGCCTCGGCTTGGGCCAGTGCCTCCTTCAGGTGATCCTCGCCAAGGCGACCCCGGGCGATGAAGGTCACATTCACGCCCGGGGTGCCCAGGCCCGATACCCCCACCGCCAAGGCGTCCAGATCGCGGAGTGGCGCCTCGGTGAAGACCGTGAGCAGGCGCAGGGTGCTCTCGGGCAGGTCCGCTAGCAGCTCACGGGCCTGCGGAAGCTGCCGAAGACCGCCCACGTCCACGTCGAAGACTGCCTCCTGCCCAGCGGGCAAAAGCGAGAGCAGCCGCTCCGCCGCCGGTCGCGGCGCCTCGTCCGGACACTCCTCCATCGCTCGCGAAGCGCCCCCGGCGCCGCGGTTCATCGCTCGCGAAGCGCCGCAGGCTCCGCGGTTCATCAATGGACCACATCCGCCAAGGGCCAGGCCCACCAAGAGCAGCAGGCCCGCTAACCGGGGGCCCCACCTTCTTACCGCGCCGCGCTCGAACCGATTCATTCAGAGGGGGCCTGGCCGCCCCGACGCTCAGTTGACCCGTGGACGTACTTCAAGAGCCGCTTCTCCCCCCGGGTGCCAATCGCCTGGTCGTGCAAAAGCTCTGACAAGGGGACGCGCAGCTTGGTGGCGACGCCGCGCCGGGGGAGGCCCAGCTCGCGCAGCGTCGGGTCGGAAATCTGCGCCGCCAGTTCGGCCCGGGACAACCCGTCCTTTTGCGCGGCCAGCAGGCCCGAGACGATTTCTTTCAGCCGGTCCTTCTGGACGATCGTCAGACGGGTGCGCCGCCGCGCCTGTCCACGGTCACGCTCACCCCGCAAGACGTTGTTCTCCGCCAGAAGCTGCTGGATCTCGCCCTGCAAGGCGGAGACGTTGCTCACGCACGCGCAGAAGGCGACCAGGTCCATGCGGGTCACCACCTCCCACATGTCCTTGGTGCCGCGCAGCCCGTCGATGAACTCCAGCACCGTCATCCCCGGGGGGAAGCCCCGCCGGGACAGGATTGCCATCACCGCCTGACGGCGGTGGTCATTGTGATGGGTGCGTACTTCATTGGCGAAAAGCACGCCCAGCTCGGTGGGGTTCATCGGACCTGGTCTCCTTTGCCGATCGGCCCTCGGGGGGTCCGGCAGCGCGAAAGCGGGCCCATTTCAGCACAGCGATCCGGGGTGTCAACTACCCGGCGGCATCTTTTCAGTCATTTTTCGCGTCTTTTGCGGCCCCAGGCGGTTGCCTGAAGCGAGCGGCGCGACTAGAATCCCTGGCCCATGGCCTACTACTGCCACTCTTGCGGCAACGAGCAGATCTTTGAAGTGAAGGTGGGCGTCAAGGTCGGACGACGCGATTCCTGCCCGCACTGCGGCAACGACCTTCACGTCTGCAAGAACTGCCATCACTACGATCCCAACATCCACAACATGTGCCGGGAGCCCGAGGCGTCCTTCATCCGGGAACGCACCGAGGCCAACTTCTGCACCCACTTCAACTTCAAGGACGCGGAGGGCTGGAAGCAGGACAAGTCCACGGACGACGCCAAGTTGAAGCTGGCGGCGCTCTTCAAGAACCTGAAGTAGAAGGACGGGCGGTGATGGAACCAGTAAAGGACGACCTACCGGGGAAAAGCGACGACGGGTTCGACCCGGCAGAGCGGCAGCTTTGTCCCGACGAGACCTGTATCGGCGTCATCGGCCTCGACGGGCGCTGCAAGGTGTGCGGGAAGGAAGCCGCGGATACTTCCGCGCGGGCCGACCCGCCGCCAGCGTCCGGGACGCAAGACAACGCCGAGGTCGGGGACCCGTTCGATGCACCGGACGCGCCCGAGGCCGATCTGTCGGTGGCGGAGGATCCCGAGTTCACCCGCCGGCAGCTCTGCCCCGATGGGGCCTGCATCGGCGTCATCGGGCAGGACGGTCGCTGCAAGCTCTGCGGCCTGACCGCCGCCCCGGCCCCGCCAGATGAACCCGATGAAGCCGCTGCCGTCGAGTTCCCCACACAAGCTTGAGTCATAGCTTGCGCTCGGGCAGAAGAAGCTTTAAATAAAACGGTCCAATTCTCAGCCGAGAGGATTCTTCATCATGGCAAAAGCCGGAATTCACCCGAACTACAAGCTCTCCACCATCACCTGCGCCTGCGGGGCGATTCACCAGACGGCTTCGACCCGGGGCTCGTTCAACGTCGAGATCTGCTCCAAGTGCCACCCGTTCTACACCGGCCGCCAGAAGCTGATCGACGCCGCCGGCCGCATCGAGCGATTCCAGCGCCGCTACGGTCGCAAGACCCTGTCGGACCAGCCGGAGGTGCCAGAAGCAAAGACCGACGTCCCGATCGAAGCCAAGGTCGAAGCCAAGGCCTAGTCGCGACACCGCATGTCGCGCCCGATCTTCGACAAGCTCGCCCAGGTAGAGGCCCGCCATATGGAGCTGGAGACCCAGCTCGCCGACCCCGCGGTGCTGGCAAAACAGTCCGTCTTTCAGAAGCTCGCCAAGGAGCGCGCCGATCTGGAAGACCTGGTCCAGACGTACCGCCGCTTCAAAAAGATCGAGGCCGATATCGAGCAGAACGCGCCGCTTTTGCGCGAACCCGATCCCGAGCTGCGCACCATGGCCCGGGAGGAAGAGCAGCGCCTCGTCGCCCAACGCGTGGGGGAAGAGGAGCGGCTGAAGCTCCTTTTGCTGCCCAAAGACCCCAACGACGACAAGAACATCGTGCTGGAGATCCGCGGCGGTACCGGCGGGGAGGAGGCGGCCCTTTTCGCCGCCGACCTGTTTCGCATGTACTCCCGCCTGGCGGAGCGCAAGCGCTGGAAGGTCGAGATCCTCTCGCAGTCCGACTCCGCCAGCGGCGGGCTGAAGGAAGTGGTGGCGATCATATCCGCCCCGCCAGGGGGCAAGGTTTATTCCGAACTGAAGTATGAATCGGGCGTCCACCGGGTACAGCGGGTGCCCGAGACCGAGGCGCAGGGGCGCATCCACACCTCTGCGGCCACGGTGGTGGTGCTGCCCGAGGCCGAGGACGTGGACGTGAAGATCGAGGACAAGGACCTGCGCATCGAGGTCATGCGCTCGGGCGGTCCCGGCGGGCAGTCAGTGAACACCACCGACTCGGCCGTCCAGATCATGCACATCCCCTCGGGGATCATCGTGCGCTGCCAGCAGGAGAAGTCGCAGCACAAGAACCGCGCCATGGCGATGAAGATCCTGAAGACCAAGCTCTTTGAGATCGAGCGCGAGAAACAAGAAACCGCCGAGCGCGAGGCGCGGCGCTCCCAGGTCAAGACCGGGGACCGTTCGGAGAAAATCCGCACCTACAACTTCCCCCAGGACCGGCTGACCGATCACCGGATTGGCCTGACCAAGCACAACCTGCCCAAGCTGCTCGACGGGGACCTCCAGGACGTCATCGACGCCCTGCGCACCCACTTCCAGGCCGAGGCCCTCAAGGGCACGGACTGACCCCCCGCACATTCCCCCTTGCACCGGGGTTCGCGGTGCCGAGATCCCTCCTTGCCTGAAGGAGAGGATTTCATGACCCTAAAGACCCCCGACCTGCTCCAGCAAAACCTCCAAGCCCTGTCCACCCGCGACCCGGCTCTGACCGAACGCCTGTGCCTGCCGGTGGACGGCTCCCACATCGAGATCGGGCAGGACCAGAAGTTTCATTATCGCCTGCACCTGGGGCGCTTCCCGCTGCTCTGCCCGGCGCAGGAGGTGACCCGGCAGGTCGCCTCGGTCGATGGCAGCCGCGACGTGTTCCTCTTCGGCCTGGGCCAGGGGGACGTGCTTTCCGCGGTGCTGGATCGGCTGGCGGCACCGGCGGGCAGGATCGCCATCGACCCGGCGCCAGGGCCGGCGATCATCGCCTGGGAACGCGACCCGGCGCTCTTGCGGGTGGTCCTCTCGCAGCGCGACTACACCCCCTGGCTGCGCAGCGGACGGTTGCGTCTATCGATGGGGGTAGATCTGGTGGGGTTGCTGCACGAAAGGGACCGCTGCCTGGTGCTGCGCCACCCGCTGCTGTCTCGGGTGTACCTGAACGAGGGGCAGCTCTTCACCGAGGGCCTGCGCGACAGACGGGCGCTGATCTGCGACGGCGGGCTCTTCGTGGACGAGGTCGGCCGCGCCCTGCGGGAGGTCGGGTTCAGCCTCTTCACCCTCGACCTGAAGAAGCTTTCCCGGGAGGAACTGGCCCTGACCTGCCAGCGCTTCGCCCCGGAACTGGTGGTCGCCATCAACTATTCCTACGGGCTTGGCGCCCTGTGCGAGGATCAGGGCTGCGACCTTCTGTGCTGGGAAGTCGACTTCGCCACCGACAACCTGCCCTCCCGCGAGCCCGGGACCGGCCGGGCCCACATTTTCACCTACCGCCGCGCCCACGTGGATGAGTTCCTCGCCGCCGGATTCTCCCATGTCGAGCACCTGGCCTTGGCGGCCGACACCCGCAAGCGCGCGCCGATCGCCCAGGCCGACCGGCCCGCAGACGATCGCTATGCCGCTAAGGTGGCTTTCGTCGGCATCAGCGGCCTCTCGCAGGCGGCGGCCTACCGGGAGCAGTTCGTGCGCTCCTACGCCGCATTCCACGGCAACACCCCGCAGGCCCACGAGGCCGGCACCCGGGTGCTGGGCGAGGTACTCGCCGAACAGCGCCGCGACTTCACCCGCTACGTGATCCCCGGCCTCCTGCGCACCCGCTGCCCGGAGTTCTTCGATGCGGCCATGCGCAAGCCGGGCGGCAACCCGGTCAAGCTGGCCGGCGACCTGGCCGCCTGCGAGAAGCGCATCCGCTACCTCGACGGCCTCGGTGCGATCGGCCCTGGCGCTGTGGTTCACGTGTGGGGCGACGAGGGTTGGCGCAGCATCACGGGCGTCGGCGTGGTGTACCAGGGCCTGGCCGGACACCACGAGGAGCTTAACCGGATCTACTGCGGGGCGCAGATCAACATCGACGTGAACCGCCTTTTCCAGCCGGACATCGTGACCATGCGGGTCTTCGACGTGCTGGCCTGCGGCGGGTTCCTGCTGGCAGAGCACTCCGACGACCTGGCGGAACTCTTTCGCATCGGCGTCGACCTGGAGGCCTACCGCACCCTGGACGAACTGTGCGACAAGGTGGCGTACTTCCTTTTGCATCCCGAGGCCGCCAGGGCGATCGCGGCCCAGGGCCTGCGCACCGTCCGGGAACGCCACACCATCGCCCAGCGCGTCCGCTATATGCTCTCCCGCGTCATCGCAGTGCCGAGGACTCCTCCAGTTCCAGGCCCCGGGTCTCCGGCAGCCACACCCAGATCAGCACCAGCGCCAGCAGCGGCCCCACCGCGGTGATCGACACCGCCCGGCCCCAGCCCAGGTGGGCCGCCACGTGTCCCACCACCACCGGCGAGAGCACCGCCCCAACGCGCCCCAGCAGGTTGTTGGCCCAGGCAAAGGCGTCGCTGCGCAGGGGGGTGGGGAAAAGCTCCGCGGTATATGCATTGAGCAGCGGCAGCACTGCGCTGGTCCCGAACATCCCCAGGATCAACGCGCCGGTCAGCGCCGCGTGGGCGGTCAGCGAATAGGCGCCCACCACCCCGATCACGGTAACGCCGAAGATCACCCCGGCCCCACGCCGCCGCCCGAGCAGGTCGAAGAGCTTCCCCGACAGGAACACAAGGGGCATCGACACCCCGGCGGCCAGGGACATGCTCTGCGCCACGTCGTTGTCGGTGAAGCCGCGCTCGCCAACCACGAATTCCTTCCAGAAGGTGATGGCGCTGTTGGTACAAGCGTAGGTCAGGGCCCAGATGATCGCCATCTGCAGCACCCGCCCGCGGTAGGGCGAGCGCAGGATGCGCAGGAGCGGCTGCGGCGCGGCGGGCTGCACCTGTTCGAGGAAGCGCCGCGTTTCCCGCAGGCTGCGCCTGGCGATGGCGATGATGATGAGCGGCACGCCGCCAACGAAGTACACGGCCCGCCAGCCCAGCCCCGTTTGCAGCAGGCGTGGCACCAAAAGGGCGCAGGTGATCGCCCCCAGGGTCGAGAACCCCTGGATCAATCCGATGACCATGCCGCGGCGGTCCGCAGGATACTCCTCGGCGGCGTAGATCATCGTCACCGCCCACTCGCCGATGAGGAACGCCCTGGCGCAGAGCTGAAAGCCGGCGAAGACCCAGGCGTTCGGCGAGAACCCGGTCAAAAGCGAGAAGGTGGTGTAGCCGGCGATGGTCAACGTCAGTACCCGCCGACGCCCCCAGCGGTCGGCCTTGCGCACCAGCAGATACGAAAGCATCGTGCCCAGCGTGATGATGCCTACCAGATCTCCCCCCTGTCCCTTGGAGATCCCCATCTCCGAACGCAGGTTGGGCAGGATCTGGGCCAACGCCAGGTAGTCGTACCCCTCGAAGAAGGTGGCCACGCTCAGGAACGCGAGGAGCCGGAGCTGGTAGACAGTGAGGGTGGTGAGCGGGAGGCCGCGCTTGCCCATGGGACATCATCCCGTTACGCTGCGGCGCATGCAAGCCCCCAACCATGCAACAGGCGACGCGACAGGCGACGCGACAGACAATCCAACCTATGATCCGCCCCGTACCCGCCTGCCCGAAAAGGGCCTCCCCCGCGACGAGGTGCTCGCCGCGCTCGCCGCCCGCAAGGAAGGCGACGCCCGCTGGCAGCAAGGGCGTACCTTCAGCCTGGTCTATCATGCAGGCGACGAGCACACCGAGTTTTTGAAAAAAGCCCACAACCTCTACTTCTCCGAAAACGCCCTGAACCCCGGCGCCTTCCAGAGCCTGCGCCGCCTGGAGAACGACGTGGTGGCCATCGCCGCCTCGATCCTGGGGGGAGACGAACACACCGCCGGCACCATGACCTCCGGCGGCTCCGAAAGCATCTTCCTGGCGGTCAAGACCTACCGCGACCGCGCCCGCGCGCAGCACCCGAAAATCGCTGACATCACCCAGCTCGAGATGGTTTTGCCCAGAAGCGCCCACCCGGCCTTCGACAAGGCGGGCCACTACCTGGGCGTGCGCCCGGTGCACATCCCGGTGGGCCCCGACTTCCGCGTCGACCTCGACGCCGCGCGCCGCGCCATCGGCCCGGCCACCATCCTTATCGTCGGCTCGGCGCCGGCCTACCCGCAGGGCGTCCTTGACCCCATCGTTGAGTTGGCCGCCCTGGCGCACGAGCGCGGCATCGGCATGCACGTCGACGCCTGCCTCGGCGGGTTCCTCCTGCCCTTCGTAGCGCGCCTGGGCTACCCGGTGCCGCCCTTCGACCTGCGCGTGCCCGGGGTGACCTCGATCTCCGCCGACCTGCACAAGTACGCCTTCGCGGCCAAGGGCGCCTCGACAATCCTTTACCGCGACAGGGAACTGCGCCGCCATCAGTTCTTCGTGCGCACCGACTGGCCCGGCGGCCTTTTCGGGTCCACCACCGCCGCCGGCACCCGCCCCGGCGGGACCATCGCCGCCGCCTGGGCCGCCCTCATGGCCATGGGTCAGGACGGCTACCTGCGCATCGCCGAGCAGATCATGAACACCACCCGCGCCTTCCAGGACGGCATCTCAGCCATCGGCGGCCTCCGCGTCCTCGGCCAGCCGGCCATGGGCGTCTTCGCCTTCACGGCCCATGATGGAAAAGCCGACATCTTCGCCGTGGCCGACGCCATGGAACTGCGAGGCTGGCACATCGACCGCCAGCAGGACCCCGCCGGCATCCACCTGATGATCACCCCGGCCCACGCCCCGATCGTCGATTCCTACCTGCACGACCTGCGCGAATGTGTCGAGTACGTCACCGCTCATCCAGAGGCGGCCGGTCAGGGCCTGGCGGCGATGTACGGCATGCTCGCGCACATCCCCGAAAAGTCCAGGGTCCGCGACTACATCCTTCAGTACATGGACGATCTCTACCACCCGGGGTAAGATCGTCGCGGCACCATGAACCACCTCCCTCGCCTGCTCTGCGCCACCGCCCTCGCATTCCTGGGTTGCGGCAGCGCACCGGACGGCGGCGACCCCGGCACCCCTGATGGCAGCATCGCCGATGGCAGCATCGCCGCGGACCTGGCGGGCGATCCCCTGCGGGACTGCATGATGCAGAACCTGCCTCGCCTGACCGTTCAGGGCAACCAGCTCATGATCCGCTGTGGCGCCCGCACCGTGCCCACCCGCTTGAAGGGGATCAACCGCTCGGGGATGCAGCACAAGAACGGCCTCCAACTCGCCGGCTTCGGCAGCGACCCCACCGTCGAACTGCAAAAGTGGCGCGACCAGTGGCGCACGGTGGTACTGCGCCTGCCCATCGGGCAAACCTACTACCTGTATTATGACGCCTACCAGAAGGACCTCGCCGCCCTGGTCGCCGCCGCCAAGAAGTTGGGTATCTATCTCATCCTCGACCTGCACGGCTACGACGCCAACAACCTGAACGAGGCCCAGCCCGACCCCGGCACCACCCCCATGTTCTGGGCCAAACTGGCCCAGGCCTTCGGCGCCGAGACCCACGTGGTTTTCGACATCTGGAACGAGCCCCACGACGTCCCCTGGTCCCAGTGGAAAGGCAACGCCGAGAAGATCATCCAGGCCATCCGCAATGCCGGCGCAGCCGATACCCTGGTGGTGGTGGGCGGCCTGGACTACGCCTACGACCTGACGCCGCTGCTCGATCCACAAAACCGCCTGACCGGGCTAGGGCCGATCATCTACGCCACCCACCCCTACCCCCTGAAAAGCAACCCGCCCTCCATGTCGAAGGAGTGGGACGACAAGTTCGGCAATGTCGCCGCCCTGGTGCCGGTGCTGATCGGCGAGTACGGCGTCAACGACTCGGGCACCTCGCCCTTCGGCCTGAACAGCAAGGCCGCGGCCCACGCGTGGATGACGCAGCTACACGACTACATCGACCAGCACCGGCTCTCGGCCCTCGCCTGGTCCGCCGGGGACGTGCCGCAGATCACCCTGGGCCAAAGCGGCGGCGAGGTCAACCTGCCGGACAACCCCCCCGACCCCTCGCGGCCCACGGATACTTTCGGCGTCGACGTCAAGGACTGGATGCTCAAGCCGATCCTGTGACCGGCGAGCGGGCTTCCTCGCGTACCACGTCCGCGATGGCTGATGTTCGGGATTGGTGACAAGGTTACGACAAATGTCACGGTCCCGTAACATCTGCCGCGTCCACTGTCCTTGAACCGCGGCACGATGTTTGCTATATAACACATCATGCGCATCAAAAAGATTCTCGTTCCCACGGATTTCTCGGATTGCTCCCAGGAGAGCGTGCGCGTCGCCGAAGATCTGGCGGGGCGCTACGAGGCCGAGCTGACCCTCCTCTTCGTTATCGAGCCGCCGATCTTCCCCCCCGGCAGCGAGGTGGGCCTGCCCCTGGCCCCCTACCTCACCGAGGTGGACCAGGCATGCGCCAAGCAGCTCGACGCCCTGAAGCACGAGGTCGAGGCGCGCAGCACCGTCCGTGTCACCACGGCCCTGGTCAACGGCATGGCCGCCGCGGAGATCGCCCGGGTGGCGAAAGACGCAGGCCACGACCTGATCGTTCTGGGCACCCACGGCCGCACCGGCATCCAGCGCCTGCTCATGGGTTCGGTGGCGGAAAAGGTGATGCACCACGCGCCGTGCACAGTGATGATCGTTCGCACGCCCAAAGTCGCGAAGCCATAGCGCCACGGGCCGGCTGATCGACTGACGACGTAGGCCAAGGGGCCTGTCGATCAGTTGAGACGGCTGCGAGAGGAAAGGGTGGGCGGCTACTTGCGGTTCTGCTTCTTGTATTCGGAGAGCAGGTCGTCCGCCTTGGCCTCCTTCGACTTCTTATCGTCGTACCTGATGCGGAAGGCATCGTGCCTTTCGGGCAGGTACACCTCGTAGGACCGGCTGCCTCCCGAAGAGCGGCCGGTGATGCTGACGTAGTCTTTGCCCTTGTACTTCATCTTGTAGTCCGACCCGCGGTCGCCCAGGTCGACGACCTCATGCAGAAACACCTTGCCTTCGAACTCGCCCTCCACGCCGGTGTAGCGAATCAGCGCCTGCTTGCCGCCCTCGACGTTTGCGATGGCGACTTCTTCTCCTTCGGGGCCCGAGAAGACCTTTATGATCTTGCTCATCTTCAACTCCGGCTGCCCGGCCACGGCGATCCCCGACCCGCCGAGCCCGGAAACAAAGAGGAGACCCCCGAAGAGTCCAGCCGTCAAAGCGAACGCACCGAGATTCCCTTTCATGATGCACTACCTCCTTCCAAAGAGGGTAAACCGGCGCCCGCGGCTGATCAAGGCGCGATCCCCGTAATGAAAGACGTTCCCTGATTGTGCGAGCGGGGCCCTCTTCGGATTGTTCCATATCAGCGATACATTCTGATCAAGGGAGGCCCGCAAGCGTCTGCGTCAAGAGCTGACGTAGTCCGGGATCAGGCCAGCCGGTGCAGAAGCGGCTCGCCGCGCCGTTGCCGCCCCACGTTCTCGACCACCACCGCGGCGATGCGGACGAAGGCTTCCTCGGTGGACCCGCCGATGTGAGGCAGGCAGACCACGTTGTCGCGCTGGTAAAGGGGGTCTTTCGGCTGCCACGGTTCCTCCCAATAGGTGTCCAGGCCCACCCCGCCCAGGTGCCCGGCGAAGAGCGCCCGTTCCAGCGCCGGTCTGTCGATGATCCCCCCGCGGGCGCAGTTGATGAGGCACGCGCCGCGCTTCATCTGCCAAAGGACCCGGTCCCCCACAAGGCCCCGGGTGGCCGGGGTCAGCGGGCAATGAAGGCTGACAAAGTCGGCGCGAGTGAAC
>JBBRLA010000042.1:0-23270 GCA_038231615.1 Polyangia bacterium
ATCGTTGGACCGCGGCGCCTGCGGCGCTTCGCGATCGTTGGACCGCGGCGCCTGCGGCGCTTCGCGATCGTTGGACCGCGGCGCCTGCGGCGCTTCGCGATCGTTGGACCGCGGCGCCTGCGGCGCTTCGCGATCGTCCCGCGCAGGCTCCCGCGGCGGTGAACGATCTTCCCGCGCCGCCTGGTTCTCCCCGACATCCCGTCCCCGGGGCGGGCGCTCTTCCCGCACAGGCCGCGGCGCCCGTGGTGCAGGCCGCTGCGGGTTCCCTCCCCCCTTGCCCTGCGCGGGCGGTCCGCGCCGATCGTCCCGCGGCCGCTCGGTCTTTTGCCGCGGCGCCTCCTGCCGCGCCTCCCATTGCGGCGGTCGCCCCCGCGGTGCGTCCCCAGGCTGCCGCGGCGCCTCGGTGGCCGCCTTGATCGACAGGCCGATGCGCCGCCGATCGATGTCCATTTTGACCACCTTCACCTTGACCCGATCGCCGACCTTGACCACCTCCGCCGGGTCCTTGATGAAGCGATGTGCCAGCTCTGAGACATGGGCCAGGCCGTCCTGGTGCACCCCGATGTCGATGAACGCGCCGAAGTTTGTCACGTTGGTGATGACCCCCGTCAGCACCATCCCCTCCTTCACGTGATCGAACTCGGTCACCTCGGGGTTAAAGCCCACCTCCTCGAACTCCGCCCGCGGGTCCCGCCCGGGCTTTTCCAGCTCGGCCAGGATGTCTCGCAGCGTGGGCTCGCCCCGCCGCTCGTCCACGTAGTGGGACACGTCGATCTTGGCCGCCAGGTCCGAGTTGCCAATGAGGCCACTCACCTCGACCCCCAGGTCCCGGGCCATCCGCTCGACGACGTCGTAGCTCTCCGGGTGTACCGCCGAGCCGTCCAGCGGGTTCGCGCTCCCGCCATGGATGCGCAGAAAACCCGCCGCCTGCTCGAAAGCCTTGGGCCCCAGCCGCGGCACCGCCAGCAGCTCCTGCCGCGCCTTGAACGGCCCGTTCTGGGCGCGATACTCCACGATGTTCTTGGCCAGCGTCTCGCCCACCCCGGCCACGTACTGCAGGAGCCGCGGCGACGCCGTGTTCAAGTCCACTCCAACCTGGTTCACGCAGCTTTCCACCACCTGGTCGAGCTGCTTCTTCAGCGTCGGCTGATGTACGTCGTGCTGATACTGCCCCACGCCGATCGACTTGGGTTCGATCTTCACCAGCTCGGCCAGCGGGTCTTGCAGCCGCCTGCCGATGGACACCGCCCCCCGGATGGTGATGTCCTGGTCGGGGAGTTCTTCCCGGGCAATCTCCGAGGCCGAATAAACCGATGCCCCGGCCTCGTTCACCATGATGATCTTGATGCCCACCAGCTTGCCCACGCTGGCGATCTTGCGCACGAACGCTTCGGTTTCACGACCTCCGGTGCCATTGCCGATGGCGATGGCCTGGATGCGGTACTGGTTGCACAGGGCCTCGATCTTGCCCGCGCTCTCCAGGCGCCGCACCTCGCTCATCGTCGGGAAGATGACGTCGTGCCCCTTCAGGTCGCCCTTCTCGTCGATCAAGGCGATCTTGCAGCCGGTGCGGAAGCCGGGGTCCAGGGCCAGCACCCGCTTGCCCCCAAGGGGCGACGAGAGCAAGAGGTTCCGCAGGTTCTCGGCGAAGACCCGGATGGCCTCGGCATCGGCGCGCTCACGCAGGATCAGGCGGATGTCCACCTCGATGGCGGGCTTCAGCAAGCGTTCGCACGCATCGCAGATCGCGGCGTCCAACTCCGAAAGGAGCGCGGCCCTGGGGTTGCGGATGATGATCCGCCGGGCCAGGTCGAGGGTCGCCAGGCGATCGACCTCCAGGGTCACCTTCAGTACCCCCTCCTTCTCGCCGCGGCGCAGCGCCAGCATGCGGTGGGATGGGATGCTCTTGGCCGCCTCTTCATACTCGAAATAGTCGGAGAACTTGGCCCACAGGTCCTCCTTCTCCTTCCTGGCGTCCGCCGCGGCACGCTGTGCCGGCGATCGTTCGTTGCCTGGCTCAGGCGCCTCGTCTTCTTCCTTCTTCTTCAGTCCTCGGGAGCGGATGATCCCGCTTTCCAGGGCCAGCGCACGGAGGTTGGCGCGGACCTCGGCGGTATCGGCGACCCCCTCGGCGACAATGTCCCGGGCGCCGGCGAAGACCGCGTCGGCGTCGGGCAAGGCGTGCTCCTCGCTCAGGAACGGAGCAGCCAGCTCGTCGCGAGAGGGGGCGGTGGCCTCCTGTGCCAGGATGCGCTGGGCCAGCGGCAAAAGCCCCTTCTCCCTGGCGATGGTGGCGCGGGTACGCCGCTTCGGCTTGTAGGGAAGATACAGGTCCTCGAGGTCGGTCTTGGACAGGGTGGCGATGATCTGCCGCAAAAGCCCGGGGGTAAGCTTCTCCTGTCGGTGGATCTCGTTGAGGATGGTCTCCTTCCGCGAGATCAGCTCCTGCAGGTAGGCACCGCGCTCCTTGATGTTGCCGATCTGGACCTCGTCCAGGCCGCCGGTCACTTCCTTTCGGTAGCGGGCGACGAAGGGCAGCGTGGCCCCTCCATCAAGCAGCTCCAGGGTGCGCTCGACCTGTCCTCGCTTTAGGGACAGTTCGTCGGCGACGACCTGTGCGCGGTCGAGGCGGACGTTCCAGGCCAGCGACTGGTCTGCCGTCATGGAGGGCGCCGTGGGGGTCTCTGGGGACGGTCCTTGAGTCTCGGAGATCATGGCGAGTTTGAGGTACACCAGATCCTCGTCGAGAATCAAGATGGATTGCGCTAAAATGCCGACATGCCAAATGTGGCCCTCACGGCCCTGCGTCCAATCGCCCCTGCGATCTCGTCCCCGATCGATGGTTGTCGCCAAGGTCCTTGCCGACGATCCGGTGGGGCTTCGGGTCGCCTCGCGGAGAGGGCGTAGGCACGGCGCATGGGCAGGTTCCGGCTGCGCCTTCGGGCCACGGAGATCAACCTCCCGATGGGGGAGGTTCTGATCGGCAGGGGTCCGGAGTGTTTCCTCCGGATCAACGAACCAATGGTGTCCCGGCGCCACGCGCGGCTGCGCATCTCGCCAGACCGGGTGCTGCTGGAGGACCTGGGCAGCCGCAACGGATCGCAGGTCAACGGCGTTGGCGTCAGCGAACTGGTGGCGCTCACTCCCGGGGACCTCATCGCCATCGGTACCCAGCAGTTCACCCTAGAGTACGAGGAACCGTCGCAGCGGGAGCCCACCGGACAGCACGAAGTGCGGGATTTCTCGTCTCCCTCATCCAGCTCGGGGGGATTGGGGAACGTCCCGGTGGCCTTCGGCTCGGCAGTTTCTGGGCCGACGATCACCGCGACAGCGGCCAGCTTCCAGAACGCCCTGTCTCGGGAGAGCGGGCGCCCCGGGGCCTCGTCCATGAGCCCCCAGGCCCCACGGGGGCCCTCGACCATGAGCCCTTCGGGCACGCGCCTGCCTGGCTCTTCTATTAGTGGCAGTGGCAGTGGGGCCAACTCGGGCGCCGCGAGCAGCTTCAGCGGGGCCCGTTCCGTCCCATCGGGGACGCAGGGCACGGAGGCGGGAGTGCCCTTGCCCCAATTCAGCGGGTCGTCCAGCGGACCCACCAGCGGTGGATTGGTCTCCTCCCTGGGCAGCGGAGGCTATGCCTCCCTGGGAAGCTGTAGCAATTGCGGGGCGCCTCAGGGAGACGCATCGGTCTGCCCCCGCTGCGGCCAGCCCTACCGCAGCGACTTCGGCGATCCGGCCACGACCAGTGGGCGGGCCTCGTCCTTCCAGCTCTTCTGGGGGCTGTCCGACAAAGTGCTGGCCATGGGACGGGTGGACGAAGCTGAACGGATGATGGGTCCGCGGCTGGAGGAACTGCTCCAGCGAGCCGAGGCGCGGGATGTGCCCGACGAGGCCGCTATTGGCGAGGCACTTCGTCGGGCGCTGCGGCTGGCGGCGGCGACCCGACGCGATCGATGGTTCGCGTTCCTTTTCGACTATGGACGAGCCTGCAACTACCGTATGCCTCTGGTCTTCATAGATGAAGTATACGCGCACATGTTCACGTGCCGCCCCTCCGTGGGACCTCATATTCAAGGCTATGTGCAGTCTCTGGCAGCGGAAGAGCCGCTCATCTTGAGGCTGGTGGCCCTCCGAAAGCTGTGTCGGGAAGGGTAGCCAGGACCATGGAAGACCCTGAACTTGGGCGATCGGTCAAAAAAAGCGCCGATCGGCAAAAAATTATCTACAAGTAGAAATTTACAGCCAAACAAGAATGGTATATTTCTTCCGTAAGGTTGATCGCGCAGCGCGATTATCGCTTGCCCCGTAAACTGGGCTTGCCGCAGGAGAAGATGAGCAGATGCCTCGTAAGAAGGTGAATTCGAACGGACAGGGTACCGAATCGCTGGCCATTCATGGACGCATCACGGATGCGGCGCGATCGTTCGCGCAGGAGATCCTCCGCATCCTCGGATCGTCCACGTTGGCTGAGTTGACGGCGGTGAGCCAGGGGGGGGGGCTCCTATCGAATGAAGATCGGGTGGCTTACAGCCGGACCATCGAGCTGAAGCGCCAGGGCGGTACGCGTCCGGTGCAATGCCCGGTGTCCGACTGCAAGCAGCCGGGCGTCCGCGCCAAGATGAACTTCTGCCACGGGCACTTCAGGTCGATGTCTCGACCGGAGCGGGTCCGCATGCGGGAGTCGCAGCGGGCCGCCCAGCTGGTCGAGGCGGAGGAGGAGAAGATGGTCGCCGCCGCCGCCGCCGCCGGGGTGCCACCGCCCGCGCCGTTGACGATCAAGCAGATCGCCAAGGCCGAGAAGGCTGCCAAGGCCGAGAAGGCCAACCGGCGGCTGGGCCAGTCGGCTCGCGCCTGATTAATCACCGCGGCGCTTCGCGCTTAGCGATAAATCACCGCAGTGCTTTGCGATAAATCACCGCAGCGCTTCGTGATTTTTTTGAGGCCGGTGTGCCCATCCAGACTCACTCTGGATGGGCATGGCCGACGCCAGCCCTCATGCCATCGCTCGCAGGAACGCTGCGGCCTTCACCTCGGTCTCCTCCCATTCTTCCTCGGGGGTCGATCCAAGCACGATGCCCCCACCCACGGAGAGCAAGAGTTCGTCGTCTCGGACTACCGCAGTGCGGATGCACAGGGCCAGTTCGGCAAGGGTGGCGGAGAAAAAGCCGAGCGCACCATAGAAGGGGCCCCGGCGTACCGGCTCCAGTTCATCTATGATCTCCATCGCCCGCACTTTGGGCGCCCCGGTGATCGAACCGCCGGGGAACAGCGCGGCCAGTAGGTCAGCCAGGCCGGTGCCGGGCAGCATGCGCGCTCGCACCGAGGACACCAGATGGTGCACCGTGGGCAGGCTGACCAGACGCGGCGCCTCGTCCGCATTGACGGAACCGGTGACGGCGACCCGCCCCAGATCGTTTCGCAGCAGGTCCACGATCATCAGGTGCTCCGCCCGGTCCTTTTCAGCCGCAAACAGCGTCTCCGCTAGCGCCCGATCTCGCGCCGGGTCCGGGTCGCGGCGGCGGGTCCCCTTGATCGGCCGGGTCTCGACCCGACCCAGGTGGGGACCGGCGAAGTTGGCCCGAAGCAAAAGCTCCGGGGAGTTCGAGAGCAGGACCGGCGCAGGTCCTCCCACGGCCGGCGGGTCCAGGCGAAGGTAGGCCCCCAGGGGGGCCGGCGCCATCGCCCGCAGCCGCAGATACAGGGGCAGGGCCTGCTCCACCCGCACCCGGGCGCACAGGCGGTGGCACAGGTTGACCTGGTAGCAGTCGCCGGCCAGAAGATACTCCCGCACCCGCCGCACCCGGCGGCAGTACTCGTCTTTGGAGGTCTCGAATCGGACGGCCCCCAGGGTGCCCGACCCCGAGGCCGGCGGCGGCGGCGCCAACAAACGTCGGCGCAGGCGGCCGGCGGCATCTTCCGAGGTGGCCAGGATCATCGATTCCTCGGTGACCCTATCGTGGCGATAGACCGCGTCATAACCCCCCAAATCGATCGGCAGCAGCCCCAGATCATCTGGGCGATCCCGGGGCGGCAAGCGTTCCACGGATCGCCCCACATCGTACCCGAGCAGGCCCACCGCGATCAGCGGGCCCCATCCAGCCAGGCACTGCTGCAGCCGTAAAAGGGGCGGCGCCTGCGCCCGCCGGCCCAGTCCCCCGGGAAGCGGCCCATCCAGCAGCCGATCGACGTAGCGGGCCACCGGATCGCAACCGCCATAGCTGTACCGCCCCAGCCCATCGGCATCGGCGGCGCCATCCAGTAAAAAAGGGCGCTCGCCGCGGCACAGGAGACGCAACGCCTCGTCGGGCAGCAGGGCCCTTCCAGAGATCGGATAGACCCCAAGGTGCCTCATCCGCTATCGCGGGCGGCCCCATAGACCGTGTGGGCGAAGAGGCGCACATAACCGATAGCCGACACCACCGACACCACCAGCGCCCCCCGCAGCACCCAGATGCCGACGTCGTGAAAATCGACCTCGCGATGCAATCCCAGCACCGGGTAGCGAAAATGGATCAGCAAGAACATGGTCCCCACCATCTGCAGGGCGGTCTTTTGCTTGCCCTGCTGGCTGGCCGCCATCACCAGCCCCTCCGACGAGGCGATCGAACGCAACCCCTGGATAAGCAGCTCCCGCGCCAAAAGCGCCACCACCAGCCACGCCTCACAGCGCCCCATCGCTGCCATGTAGACCAGCACCCCGGTCACCAGCAGCTTGTCCGCCAGCGGGTCCAAAAATTGCCCCAGGATCGACACCTGCCGTCGCCGCCGCGCCAGCCACCCATCCAGGAGATCTGTCACCGCCGCGACAATATAAAGCAGGCATGCCAGGTACGAGCGAACCGCCGAATAATTGTCCATCAGCCCGAGGATCGCCGGCACCAGCGCGATCCTCATGAGGGTCAGCAGGTTGGGGAGATTGGTGAACTCGTCACGGAGCCGTGCCCCGGACTGGGGAGCGGCGGGCCCGGCGCTCACCGCTACGGCCCCTTGCCCTCGCCAGGGGCGCCCGAGGCCATCCCACCGGGAATGACCAGATCGCCTGCCCCGACCGCGGGGGCCGCGACGCTGCCGTCCTTGGGAGGCGGCTCGATCAGCAAATACCCCTCGCCGCTGCACTCGACGTAGGGAGTGGGCACGCCGCCCTCCTCCATCAGGAGGCTGGGGATGATGCGCCCCATCCATCCGATCAGGTGCTCGACCTCGATGAACCCGGTCTGCCCCGCACCCAGGCGCACGGTGAAGAGCGGCCGATCGGTGCGCAGCACCAGTTGCCCGGTCCCACGGAACTGGACCACGCGACTCAGCGCGTCCGGCAGCCCGGCGTAGCCATAGTTCGGCGCCGGCCCGGCCCCCGGAAGGCGGCCGTTTTCCCAGTGCAGCCCGTCCTCGAAGGCGAAGGTGACGCTTTCGCGCAGGTAAAGCGACTCGTCTTGCAGTGCCAGGGCGACGAAGTGGCCGCCCCGGGGGCTGATGACCATCATCCCCTGTCCACTGGCCCGGAAGAGACCGAAGGCGCCCTCGCCGAAGGGTTCGTTCAAATTGCGGCCCCGGGCCCGGCGGGAGAGCGGATCGAAGGTCAACTCGCCGGTGGACACCACTACCCCGATACTGCGCGTGGGCAGCGGACCGGTCACCCGCACCACCAGCAGCCCGTCGCCAGTGATAGAAAAGGCGCTGCCGTCGACCGCCGGCCCCAGCTCGTGGCCCCGGACAAAGGCCGAAAGGGGCTGCGCCTGCTGGGTGACCTGCCCCATCGCCATGGCCGCCAGGGTACGTTCTTTGGGCACCGGGATGGGGATCGGGCGCAGCGGGCTCTTCGATGAGGGGTTCGGCGGGGGCAGCCCCTGGGAGGCGGGGCGCATCAGCCAGTCCTGGTCACCCTTGTCGGTCCCGGTCATCATGGTTGTGGCCTCGCTGGGCCCCGCGGGAGAGAAGGGCTGCTCCGCCTCCAGGGCGTGGCCCCCGGCATCGGCGGCCTGGCGGGCCTCGGCGATGACCTGGCGCCCCTCCTGATCGAGGCCGACATCCCCTTCGGCCACCGAGGGCGGAAGGGGCGGCGTCGCGGCGCGGGCCACCCGCAGCGGCCGAGGCAGCGTCGGCAGGTTGGCGGCGTTTTCTCTGGGCGGGTCGGCGACGATTGCCGACATCTCCGCGCTGGGTCCCCGGATCATCGGCATCTCCGCGCTGGGTCCCCGGATCACCGTGCCCCGGGCGCCGCTGACGCCCGGCATTCGCGGCGCCCCCGTTCCGGCGAAGGCTGGCTCGGACGAGGCCTGTCCGGCCATCATCTTGTCCACCTGCCGCACCAGCTCGTCCTGCCCGGCGCGCTTGAGGATCAGCCGCGCCCGGCTCAGATCCCCCGCCCGCATCAGGGCCAGGCCATAATAGCCCTGTGCGCGGGTGTTGTCCGGCTCGCACTCTACCACCTTGCCCAGGTGCTCCACCGCCTCGCCGTAGTGGCCCATGCGCAGCTCGACCAGGCCCAGGTTCAGCCGCAGGGCGGTGTCGCTCTCCCGCTCCTTCAGCAACTCGCGATAGACCTTGAGGGCCTCGTCGAAGCGGCCGGCGCGGAAGTGCAGGAGGCCAAGGAGGTTGCGCGTCCGCAGATCGCCGGGGTTCAGATCCAGCGCGTCCTTGATTTCGTCGGTGGCGTCGTCCAGTCGATCGGCGCGCAGGTGCTCTCCGGCGCGAGCCAGGTGCGCTGCCAGCGCCTGCTCGTCTACTAACCGCGGCGCCTGCGGCGCTTCGCGATCGGAAGACCACGTCGCCTGCGGCGCTTCGCGATCGGAAGACCGCGGCGCCTGCGGCGCTTCGCGATCGGACGACCGCGGCGCCTGCGGCGCTTCGCGATCGGAAGACCGCGGCGCCTGCGGCGCTTCGCGATCGGACGACCGATCGGCCGGCTCTTTCAAAAGGGCCATAGAGGGCGGCTCCGGGTTGGCTATGGGTGTCATCGGATGTTGAGGGACCACGACCATCGCAAGTTACGCGCACCCGTCACGACGGTCAACCCGGATCCTTCACAGTCTTCGTCGCGGCAGGTCAAAAGAGGACGAAAAGGGGTCGATCGTAAACTTTTCGCACCCCCCCGCCCGGACGCCGGGGCCAAGAAAGGGTTTACAACTCCGTCGTGGCAAGTAGGATGGGGGCCGCATCCTATAAAATCGTGGAGACCCCTGGAGATGACGCACACCGCCGCCGCCGCCCCTACAGGCCACCCGATCGAGCTTATTGGCCAGCCTTCTGGCCACGGCACCCTGAAAGTGCCCCACGACCCGATCATCCCCTTCATCGAGGGCGATGGCACCGGCGCCGACATCTGGCGCGCCTCGGTGCGCGTGTTCGACGACGCCGTGCAGAAGGCCTACCAGGGTCAGCGCCGCATCGCCTGGCTTGAGGTCCTGGCCGGCGAGAAGGCCCACCGGCAGACCGGCCACTGGCTCCCAGACGCCACCGTCGACGCCTTCCGCTCGTACTACGTCGGCATCAAGGGGCCGCTGACCACCCCGGTGGGCGGCGGCATCCGCTCGCTGAATGTCGCCTTGCGGCAGCTCCTAGACCTGTACGTCTGCCTGCGTCCCGTGCGCTACTTCACCGGCGTCCCCTCCCCGGTCAAGCGACCCGAGAAGGTCGACATGGTGATCGTCCGCGAGAACACCGAGGACATCTACACCGGCATTGAATGGGCCGCCGAGTCCGACGGGGCCAAGAAGGTCATTTCCTTCCTGCAAAAGGACATGGGGGTCACCCAGATCCGCTTCCCCGAGACCTCGGGCATCGGCATCAAGGCCGTCTCCCGGGAGGGCTCCGAGCGCCTCATCCGCGGTGCCATCGACTATGCCATCCGCCACACGCGAAAGAGCGTGACCCTGGTCCACAAGGGCAACATCATGAAGTACACCGAGGGCGCCTTTCGCGACTGGGGCTACGCCCTGGCCAAGCGCGAATACGCCGGCAGGGCCATCTGCTGGGACGACTGCGGCGGCAAGCCCTCGGCTGGGCAGGTCCTCATAAAGGACTCCATCGCCGACATCACCTTGCAGCAGGTGTTGACCCGCCCCGAGGACTTCGACGTCATCGCCACCTTGAACCTGAACGGCGATTACCTGTCCGATGCCCTGGCGGCGCAGGTCGGCGGCATCGGCATCGCCCCGGGCGGCAACATCAACTACCTGACCGGCCACGCGGTCTTCGAGGCCACCCACGGCACCGCCCCCAAGTACGCCAACCTGGACAAGGTCAACCCCGGGTCGGTGATCCTTTCGGGGGTGATGATGCTGGAGCACCTGGGCTGGCAGGAGGCCGCCGACCTCATCGTCAAGAGCATCGAGGCCACCCGGGCAAAGAAGATCGTGACCTACGACTTCGCCCGCCTGACCGAGGGCGCCCGGGAGGTCAAGTGCTCCGAGTTCGCCAGCGCGATCATCGAGAACATGGGCTGAGCCGATGAGCCAAGCTGACATGGATCGCGAAGCACGAAGCGTCGCGGTGTTTGAATCCGAGAACGTACCGGCCTACTCCTCTGGGGCGTTCCTGAACGTCCTCGACCATGACGTGGCCGGGTGGCAGAAAAACCTGGAATTCCTGCGCACCCTGGGCGGGATCGGCCACATCGAGGTGTGGACCGAAGAAGTCGGCCTGACCCCGGGGGAGATCGCCGAGCTGCGGGCGCTTTTGCAGGGCTTCAAGGTCATCCTGCACGCGCCCTATCTCCAGCTCTCCATGATCTCCCACCACGACATGGTGCGGGGGGCCTGTGCCGACATCTACCGGCGCACGTTGACCCTGGCCGACGAGCTGTCCGCCGACCTGATCACCTTTCCCGGCGGTGCCCGGCCGTTCTTCATGGACGACGGCCACGCCATCGAGCAACTGGCGGCGATGTTCGGGGCCCTGCGGGAGGTCGGCTCCCGGGCCAAGATCGCTTTGAAGAACATGCCCATCGCCAGCGGTACCACGGTGATCTTCCCCGCCACCCTGGCCGACATGCGACGGAACATGGAGCGCATGCCCGAGCTGATGGTGACCCTGGACGTGGGCTACTGTGTCCAGAACAAGGACAACTGGATCAAATTCCTGCGCACCCACCGCCACCGCATCGCCAACATCCACCTTCACGACGCACAGGCCGAGGTCGAGGGGCATCTGCGCCTGGGCAGCGGGACCATGGACGCCTTCGCGCTGGCTCGACTTCTGCGCGCGCTGGGGTATACCGGATATGTCAGCCTGGGCACTGTAGGACAGAAAGACACCACCCACTCCTGGAAGCTGTGGCGCCACGCCCAGGCCGAGGCGTCGCAGGAGACCACCGCCACGCTCAACGCCAGCGCGCTGCGCAAGCCGGGCGACTCAGGAGACGACGCAGAAGGTTAGCAAGGAATGGCCGGCAAAGCCCCGACCCCGAAACCAACGAAACCCCAAAAGGCCGCCAGCCCGGCGAGCGCGCCCAACGTCCCAGATGCTGGCAGCGCACCAGATACTGGCAGCGCTCGATTCCAGCACCTGCCGGCAATCAGCGAGCCCGAGAGCATCAGCATCCGCGGCGCCACCGAACACAACCTGGCCATCGAACAGCTCGACCTGCCCAAGAAGCGCCTGGTCGTCATGACCGGCGTGTCCGGTTCGGGCAAGTCCTCGCTGGCCTTCGACACCCTGTATGCCGAGGGGCAGCGGCGCTACGTCGAGTCCCTCTCGGCCTATGCCCGGCAGTTTCTGGGGCAGATGGACAAGCCCCGCTACGAGTCCCTGCGGGGCCTCTCGCCGACCATCGCCATCGAGCAGAAGAGCGCCTCGTCCAACCCCCGCTCCACCGTGGGCACCGTCACCGAGATCTACGACTACCTGCGCGTCTTATACGCCAGGGCCGGCGAGCAGCGCTGTCACCTGTGCGGTCGCAAGGTCGCCGCGCAGTCCGCCGCCGAGATTGTCACAGGGTTGATGCAGCTTCCCCCAGGGACCCGGGTGACCCTTTTGGCCCCCATCGTGCAGGACCGAAAGGGCGAACACCACGAGGTCCTCGACAGCGCCAGAAAGAGCGGCTACGCCCGCGCCCGCATCGACGGCAAGATCGTCCGCCTGGAAGAACACGCCCCCGCCCTGTCGAAGAAGCACAAGCACACCATCGAGATCGTCGCCGATCGCCTGGTCATTGCCCCCAAAAGCGACCTGGCCACCAAGCGCCGCCTGATCGACTCGGTGGAGGCGGCGCTGAAGGTGGGACAGGGCGATCTGCTGGTCAGCCCCGAGCGGGACGGCGAGACCCTGCCCGAATACCGGGTCTCCGAGCGCCGCGCCTGCCCCGACGATGGCATCGCCTTTCCCGAGCTGTCGCCGCAAAGTTTCTCTTTCAACTCGCCCCTGGGCATGTGCCCCGACTGCACGGGCCTCGGCACCCGGATGGAGATGGACCCCGACCTGGTCATCGCCGACCCCTCCCTCTCGATCCGCGCCGGTGCCATCGCCCCGTGGACCACCTCGATGGAGCGCGGCGAGGGCTGGGTGTTCAACATCGTCAAGGCGCTCAGCGACGAATTCAAGATCGACCTGGACCGCCCGTGGAACAAGCTCTCCCAGAAGGACCGCGACCTGGTCCTCTTCGGCGCCGGCAACCGCCGCGTCGAAGTGAAGTGGGAGGGCAAGCACGGCGCCGGGGCCTGGGCCATGCGCTTCGAGGGGGTGCTGAACACCCTGATGCGCCGCTACAAGCAAACCACCAGCGACTTCATGCGCAGCTACTACGAAAAGTTCCTGCGCGAGACGCGCTGCACCAGCTGCGATGGCGACCGCCTGCGCCCGGAATCCCGCGCGGTGACCCTGTGCCCGGCACGGGCCGATGGCGAGAACGGCGACAAGGAATACTCCATCGTCCAGGTGTGCCGCCTGACCGTGGGCGAGGCCGCCGACCTCTTCGCCGGCCTGCCCTTCTCGGGGTCCCGGGCGCTCATCGCCAAGGAACTGCTGAAAGAGATCAACGCCCGCCTCGGCTTCCTGCGCAACGTGGGCCTGGACTACCTGTCCCTGGACCGCGCCGCCATGACCCTCTCGGGCGGCGAGGCCCAACGCATCCGCCTGGCCTCCCAGCTCGGCTCCGAACTCTCCGGCGTCATGTACGTGCTGGACGAGCCCTCCATCGGCCTGCACCAGCGGGACAATCGGCGCCTCATCAACACCCTGAAGCATTTGCGCGACCAGGGCAACAGCGTACTGGTGGTCGAGCACGATGCCGAGACCATCCTTTCCGCCGACTGGGTGGTGGACTTCGGCCCCGGAGCCGGCAAGAACGGTGGGCAGGTGATGTTCTCCGGGCCGCCCGAGGACCTTCTGACCGACGAAAAATCCCTGACCGGCGCCTACCTGTCTGGGCGGCAGCGCATCGCCGTGCCCCAGAAGCGCCGCAAGCCCACCGGCTTCGTCGAGATCCGCGGCGCCCGAGAACACAACCTCAAAAACGTCAGCGCCAAGGTGCCCCTGGGTGCCTTCTGCGCCATCACCGGGGTCAGCGGAGCGGGCAAGTCCTCGCTCATCAACGGCATTCTTTACCCGGCGCTGATGCGGGCGCTCCACGAATCCCAGGGGGCGGTCGGGGCCCACGACAAGATATTGGGGCTGGAACAGCTCGACAAGATCATCGCCATCGATCAGCAGCCCATCGGGCGCACCCCGCGCTCCAACCCCGCCACCTACACCAAGGCCTTCGACATCATCCGCAACCTCTTCGCCGAGCTGCCCGAGGCGCGCACCTACGGCTACAAGCCGGGGCGCTTTTCCTTCAACGTAAAGGGCGGGCGCTGCGAGGCCTGCGAGGGCGACGGGGTCAAGCGCGTCGAGATGCACTTTTTGGCCGACGTCTTCGTCCCCTGCGAAGTGTGTGCCGGCAAGCGGTACAACGAGGCCACCTTGCGGGTGACCTACAAGGGCCACTCCATCGCCGACATCCTGAATACTCCCGTGTCCCAGGCCAAGGAGATCTTCGGTACCCATCGGGGCTTGGCCGCGATCTTCGATACCCTGTGCGACGTGGGCCTGGGCTACGTTGCCCTGGGGCAGCCGGCGCCGACCCTCTCGGGCGGCGAAGCGCAGCGGGTCAAGCTTTCCCGGGAACTGTGCCGCCGGGATACCGGGCGCACGATGTACCTGCTGGACGAGCCGACCACCGGGCTGCACTTCGACGACGTAAAGCGGCTTCTGTCCGTGCTCGACCGGCTGGTGGAGGCGGGCAACACGGTGCTGGTGATCGAGCACAACCTGGACGTGGTGAAGTGCGCCGACTGGGTCATCGACCTGGGTCCCGAAGGCGGCGAGCGCGGCGGGGAGATCGTCGCCGCCGGCACCCCCGAGCAAGTGGCCAGGGTGGCCGCGTCCTACACCGGACAGTACCTGCACGAGGCGCTGCACACCACCGCCGGGGTCGCCGGCATGCCGATCTCCCTTTTGCCGCGGCCCCGGGCGCCGAAGGGGTAGGCGAGACCTCATCAATCTGTTCCGGCCGTGCCGGTGCCGTGCTAGACTCGGCGTATGCGCCCGCTCAGCCGCAACCAGACCCTTTCCCCTTCCCCAACCGACGACACGCCGGGGCCGTTTCGCGCCCATCACATCCCCGATGGATCGGACTACGAACTATCCGAGGGTCACGCTATCCGCTGCATGTCCGCCGGCGAGCGCCACGGTTCCGCCAACGCTCGCGGGGCCGCCGTGCTGGAGACCGACCCGTCCGTGGATGGGGCCGGCGTGGATGTCGGTATCGAGTTCAACGAAGGCAAGAACCTGCGGGCGCCGGACATCGTGATCGGCACGGCGGAGGAGCGACCCGGCTGGTCGCACAAGGTGCCGCCGTTGGTGGTCGAGTTCGCCGACGTGGGGCAAAATGAGAAGGAGCTGCAAAAGAAGATCAAGGAGCTGCACGGGCTCGGGACCCGGTACATCTGGGTCGTGCGGCTGACCGGCCCGCGCCGGGTCGAAGTCTATGAGAAGGGGCGGCGTCGGCGCGTGGTCGCCGCCGGCCGGGAACTCCTGGCCCCGGGGGTCCTGCACAACCCCGTGCCCGTGCTGGCGTTCTTCGAGCGCGACGCGGCCCACGAGGTCACGCTGCGCAACTTGCTACAACGCAAGGGCTACGCCAGCCTGGAAGTCCTGTGGGCCAAGGCCCACGACGAAGGCCTGGCTGAAGGCCGCACCGCGGGCCTGGCTGAAGGCCGCACCGCGGGCCGCACCGAGGGCCTGGCTGAAGGCCGAACCGCGGGCCTGGCAAAGGGCCGGTCCGAGGGCTTGGCCGAAGGTCATCGCGAGGGCATCCTCGGTCTTTGCGAGGTGCTGGGCATCCCCGTCACGCCGCCGCGCCGGTCCCAGCTCTTGCGCATGGATGCCGCGGCCTTGCAGGGGCTCCTGTCGTGGGTCCGCCGCGAGCGCCGCTGGCCGCCCCGGCGCCAGCCAGGCCAGGAAAAGTAGCGCGTCAGCGCCCGGCGAAGGACTGTGCGTCTTTGGGTCTGAAACTCCGCATCTTTGTTGGCTGGCGCGGATGCGGATGTCGATTTGGCCTGGCGATCTGGCAGCCCTGGGTAGCTTCCCGCTCTATGGTGTGCGGGCCCATGCACGTGTCCAATATGGAACGCCAGGCTGGGATACGGTAAGGTCCGCCTATGCCCATCATCCTGTCGAGCCAGCTTGATCGCCTGGAGCGCCACGAGATCCCGCCCGACTACGATGAAGATCAGCTCGACGGCTTCATCGAATTCGCCAAGCAATCCGGTGGTGCTGAACTGGCCAACGCCCAGGCCATCTTCTTGGAACTGTGCCAGGCGCTCCATGTTCCGGCGCCGAGCCTCAAAAAAGCCAGCGGCGACAATGCCTACTGCTTCGAGGAGGACGTCAAGGCCGCCGACCGTGCCCACCGGCGAATCGATGTATATAACCGGGGTCACTTCATCTTCGAGGCCAAGCAAGGGGTCGATCCGCACGCCCCGCAGGACGAACTTGCGCGGACCCTGGCCAAGTCGCGGACAGGCCACTCAAAGACCGTCCGCGGCGCAGGGCGGCGTGGCTCGACGGACTGGATCGAAGCCATGCGTGACGGCCGCTACCAGGCTGGGCGCTATGCGGTCCATGTCGCCCAGCGCGGCGATCCGAAGCCCCCCTTCCTCATCGTGGCGGACGTCGGCTACTGCTTGTGGATCTGGTCCAGTTTTTCTGCCGATCAGCGGGATGACTATGGCGACTTCGAGGCGGGAGCGGCGTTTTCCTGGGACGATCTGGCCCGTCCCGAGGTATTCGCCTTCCTTCGCCAGATCTGGGTCGAACCGGCTCTCCTCAATGAGGAGGCCCGGGGCCAGCGCGTCACGGCCCAGATCGCCGATCGGGTCAATCAGCTTGCCGTGCGTCTGGAAGAGCGCTTCGACCCCACCCAGGTGGGCGATTTTCTGATGAAGTGCGTCTTCACCATGTTCGCCGAGGACGTGGATTTCCTGCCAACTGCCCTGTTCACCCAGCGGCTCGGTACCTGGACTGCTTCGGCCCAGTCCGGGCATCCCGAGTATTTTGTCGGTGGGCTGCGTGCGCTCTGGACACGGATGCGTGACGGCGGGCCTCTGGAGTCGGGGCATCCCATCCGCCGCTTCAACGGCTATCTCTTCCGCGACACGGAGCCGCTCCCCCTACAGCTTGATGAAATGGAGGCGCTTTTGCTAGCGGCGAAAGCCAACTGGCGCCGGGTTTCACCGGCCATCTTTGGGACCCTGCTGGAGCGGGCCCTCTCTACTACGGAACGCCAACGTCTGGGGGCGTTTTATACCCCGGAGGCATACATCCGGCGGTTGGTCGAGCAGACGCTCATCAAGCCGCTGCGTGAACAATGGACCGTGGCTCGGGCGGAGATGGAGCTGGCCCTGCGGAAGGGCAAGAAAAAAGGGACGGCCACTCGGAAGGCGCTGGCCCGGGGTCATGAGTTCCGCCACTACCTGGCCGGCGTCAAGGTGCTGGACCCGGCCTGCGGCAGCGGCAATTTCCTCTATGTGGCCCTCAAGGAAATGAAACGCCTGGAGGGCGAGGCAGTGCGGGCGCTCCACGCGGCAGGCGACACGCAGGTCTGGTTGGATATCCCTGGTGAGACTGTCCATCCGAACCAGTTTTTCGGGCTGGAGATCAAGCCCTGGGCTGCCAAGATCGCCGAGCTGGTGCTGTGGATTGGCTACTTGCAGTGGCAGGTATCGAGCAACCGCATGAAGCAGATGCCGGACCCGGTGATCCAAGATTTGCATCACATCCGGCAGGGCGATGCCCTGATCGAGTGGCAGGGAGAGGAGGTGGTGACCGACAAGCAAGGCCATGAAGTCCAGGTCACCCGCGGAGTCACCCAGAAAAGGGGCCGGCGCCACCAGCACGGGTTGCGTCGGCTGACCCAGGTCAAGGTAGTGAAATGGCCATCGGCAGATTATGTCGTCGGGAATCCGCCGTTTCTGGGAAACAAGCGGTTGAATGACGTACTGGGGCAGCCCTACGTGAATGCTATCAAGGAGGCGTTCCCCGAGGTGCCCGGGACCGCGGATCTGGTGATGTACTGGTGGGCGCGCTGCGCGGACCTCGTGTCCCAGGGAAAGCTCAAGGCATTCGGTCTGGTCACGACCAACAGCATCACCGGCAAGTTCAACCGTGCGGTGGTGGCGGCAGCGTTGGAGCAGAAAGGGCTGCGCCTGGTCTATGCGATCCCGGATCATCCTTGGTTTGATGAAGGCGCCCAAGTGCGTATCGCCATGACGGTGGTAAACCAGCCTGGCGCCGGGCAGGCGGTACGCGGGGAGGTAGTAGACGAGGAACACACTCGTGTTGAGGAGTTGGAGCGAGTGCGGGTGGAGGAGGCGGTGGTGCCGGAGATTCACGCGGACCTGTCCGCCGGGGCTGACATCGGACAGGCCCAGTCCCTGATGGCGAATGGGAGGTTGTGCTACCAGGGAGTGAATCTGGTCGGCAACGGATTCCGGCTAGATCCAGAAGAACTTCGGAGCCTGGGCTATCGGCCAAGTCGTCTGCCATCGGTGATCAAGCCCTATGTCATCGGTCGGGATCTGGTTCAGAAGTTTGAAGAAAAGTATGTAATTGATTTCTATGGAGTAGAGCCAGACACTGCAAGGACTTCCTATCCTGAGTTGTGGAACCGCCTGACCCGGCTTGTCTGGAAAGAACGGCAGACAAACAACCGGGAATCTCGACGTAAGAACTGGTGGCTCTTTGGTGAGCCGGTTGGCAGATGGCGGGTCGCCTGCCAAGGCATCAGTCGTTATATTGCGACATCGCGCACGGCAAAATATCGCCTTTTTGCTTTTGTGCCGGCGGACACTCTACCTGATACCAAGGTGGTCGCCATTGCGCTGGAGGATGCCGCCTATCTGGCGATCCTCTCCAGCAGGGTCCATGTAGCTTGGGCCATGCGCGCGGGCGGATGGCTCGGGGTCGGCAACGACTCGACATATAACCACCTCGAATGCTTCGGCCAGTTTCCCTTCCCCGCCATGAGCCCACACAGCGACCAGGCCGTCGAATTACGCCGGCTCGGCGAGGCCCTCGACAAGCACCGCAAGGCCCACCCTCACCTGCCGCTGACCGACATGTACAACGTACTTGAGAAGCTTCAAATGAAGCCGCGCCCGCCGCTTACCGATGAGGAGGAGGCAATGCGAGCTGGAGCGCTCATTGACACCCTGCTCCAGTTCCACAATGACATCGACCATGCCACGCTCGCCGCCTATGGTTGGCCGGCAGACCTGACTGACGAGCAGATCATCGAGCGCCTCCTGGTTCTCAATGCTGAGCGGGGCACCGAGGAAGACCGCGAAAAGGTGCGGTGGCTGCGCCCAGAACGGCAGGCCCAGGCCACCCAGGCTCCGCTTCCAGAAGCGCCAGCCCCAAAAAAGGCCCCACGCAAGAACCAGAAAGAGGCCACGGGCCAGCCCTGGCCGGGCGACATGCCGGGCCGCATCAGCGCCTTGACGGCGCTCCTGCGCGAGCAGGTCGAGCCCATGCCAACGGCCCAGATCAGCGCGGCCTTCCACGGCGCCAGCCTGGAGGAGGTAGAAATGACCCTCTACTGCATTGCCGCGGCGGACGCCGTGGTCAAGACCCAGACCGAAAGCGGTGACGCGGCCTGGGCTACGCGTGCATAGAATGCTAGGGTACCCTGCTCACGGCAACGAAAGGCAGGTGCATCATCTACGCGAGCGACGCGGCGCCGTCCCCCATGGCGCCTCCATCAGTCAAATCTTCCCCCATCCCGTCCACTCAGGGCGGGCTTTTCCGCCGCCACCTGCCGGCCTACATCGCCGGGGCCCTGGTGCTGGGGGTGTTCCAGCTTTCGATGAACCGCATCGACTGGCTCTCCCGCTCGGCCATCAATCGCATCTTCGGCGCCGACCCCGAAAGTGCCTGGCAGCCGGCCCTCATGATGCTCGGCCTGGCCATCGTGGCGCTCTTTACCCGCGTCGCCAGCCGCTGGTTCATCTTCAACGCCGGCCGCGACGTCGAGTACGAGGTCCGCGCCCTGCTCCTGGATCGCCTCCACGTCCTGGGCGCCGCCTTCTACCGCAAGCTTTCGTCGGGAGAGATCATGAGCCGCGCCACCGGGGACTTGGCCCAGGTGCGTCTGCTCTTCGGCTTCGGCGTCCTGAACGTCATCAACGTGGTCCTGGCCTTCATCAGCGCCCTACAGATCATGCTGCGCATCTCGCCCAGCCTGACCCTGGCCGCGCTCTTGCCTTTGCCTCTGGTGGTGATCTCGTCGCGGGCTTTCTCCAAGCGCCTGTTCACCGGCATGCGCCAGAATCAGGCCATGCTGGGCAAGCTGACCGATCGGGTGCAGGCCAACCTGGCCGGGGTGCGGGTGGTGCGCAGCTTCGCCCTGGAGGCCTTCGAGCGGGTGCGCTTCTCCCGCGCCAACCGGGCTTACCTTTCCGCCGGCCTGCGCCTGTCCCGGGTGCGTGGCTCGATGCAGCCGGTGCTGGGTTCGGCGACGGCGGCGGGTACGCTGATCGTGTTCTGGTACGGCGCCTCGCTGCTTTTGCGCGGGCCGGCGGCGGGGGGGATCACCAAGGGCGACTTCTTCGCCTTCTCGCTGGCCCTTTCGCGCATGACCTGGCCCATGATCGGCATCGGCTTCGCCTTATCGGTAGTGCAGCGCGGGCGGGCGGCCTACTCGCGGTTGCAGGAGATCTTCGACGCACAGCCCGAGGTGCTCGACGGCCCCCTGGCCCTGCCGCGGGCGTCTGCCGGGGGCCTTGTGGTGCGCTCCCTCTCGTTCTCGCACGGGGCGCGCAAGGTGGTCGATGACGTCAACTTCGAGGTACCTCCGGGCGGCTCGCTGGCCATCGTCGGGCGCACCGGCTCGGGGAAGTCCACCCTGGCGATGCTTCTCTCGCGCCTTCTGCCGACCCCCCGGGGCACCGTATTCGTCGACGGCAGCGACGCCTGCGATCTGACCCTCTTCGCGCTGCGTTCGGTGGTCGGCTACGCACAGCAGGACGCCTTCCTTTTCTCGACCACGGTGTCGCGCAACATCGGCTTCCCCTTCGACGACCCCGACTCCCCGGAATCCATGGTCCGCATCCGCGAGGCGGCCGGTGAAGCACAGGTCGAAGGCGAAGTGCTTTCGCTGCCCGAGCAGTACGACACGGTGGTGGGCGAGCGCGGGGTGCAGCTTTCCGGCGGGCAGAAACAGCGCATCGCCCTGGCGCGGGCGCTGGTGTGGCAGCCGCGGGTGCTGATCCTGGACGACCCACTGAGCGCGGTGGACGCCAAGACCGAGGGGGCGATCCTCGAGGCCATCGAGAGGCAGTCGCAAAAGCGGTCGGTGGTGTTGATCACCCACCGGGTGGCCGCGGCGTCGCGCTGCGACCAGATCATCGTGATGGAGCAGGGCCGGGTGATCGAACGCGGCACCCACGCCGAACTGGTCCGCAACAAGGGCCTTTACGCGGCCTTCGCCGAAGAGCAGCAGATGGCGCAGGAGCTGGCCGAGCTGGAAGGCCCGTCGGCCGAGGCGCTGAGCGCATGAGCGACCCGATGCTCGAAAAGACATCTGACAAGAAGGACCCCAGGAAGAAGGAAAGCCGCGCCGAGGAGAAGCTCCGCGCCTTCCACGAGGAAGACGCCATCGGAAAGGCCTACGACGCCCGCCTGATCCGGCGGCTCTGGCCCTACGCTCGGCCCCACGTCCGCTTCATGGTCTTGTCGCTGCTGACGCTCTTCGTGGTAGCCGGGATGAACCTTTTGCGGCCGATCCTCATGGGCGACGTGGTGCAAAAGGCCGGGGTGGGGGATTCGCGCAGCATCCTGCGGGACGGCATTGCGCTGGCGGCGCTGATGGTGGGGGTGCAGAGCCTGGGGTTCGCCCAGATGTACAGCATGCAGCTTGCCGGGTCCCGGGCCATGGCCGACCTGCGCGCCGCGGTGTTCGACTTTTTCCAGCGCCTGGCGCTGCGCTACTATGACCGTACCCCCGTCGGGCGCCTGGTGACCCGCGCCACCAGCGATGTGGATGCCGTGGGCGAACTCTTCGCTTCCGGGGTGCTCAACGCCGTCGGGGATTTGACCTCGCTTTTGGGCATCGTGGTGATGATGCTGGTGCTCGACTGGCGCCTCTCGCTGATCGCCTTCGCGGCCCTGCCGGCGGTCGGCGCCATCGTCGCCTGGGTGCGCACCCGCTCGCGCCGGGCCTACCGCGACATTCGCACCCGCACCGCCCGCCTGAACGCCTTCCTGAACGAGCAGGTCAACGGCATCGCCGTGGTCCAGGCCTACAGCCGCGAGCGCGCCATGGCCCGGGAGTTTGACCTGATCAACGACGGCTACCGCGACGCCAATCGCCGATCGATCTACTATGAGGCGGCGCTGGACGCGGCCATCGAGATGGTATCGACGCTATGCATTGCCAGCGTCCTGTGGTGGTCCGGGCTGCACAAGGTGCTTTCACTGGGGCATCCGATCACCTTTGCCCTGGTGGTGACCTTCACCCAGTACATCAAACAGTTCTTCGAGCCGATCAGCATGCTCTCTCAGCGGTACACGGTGTTGCAGAGCGCCATGGCCGGGGCCGAACGCATCTTCCAGCTCCTCGACGAGAAGGACGTGGTGGGGCTGGAACTGCCGCTGTCGGAGGGCTGCGCCGCGGGCCCGGCCGACGAGGCGCTGGCGATGGAAGGGGTTACCTTTTCTTACAAGGAGGGTTTCCCGGTGCTCAGCGATGTGACCCTCTCGGCACGGCGGGGCGAGAAGATTGCCCTGGTCGGGGCCACCGGGGCGGGCAAGACCACCGTGTCAAGCCTGCTTTTGCGCCTTTACGAGCCGACGCAGGGGGCGGTGCGGGTGATGGGCCGGGACGTGCGCTGCTATCCGCCCCAAACCCTGCGGGCGCTCTTCTCGGTGGTGCCGCAGGACGTGTTTCTGTTCCCCGGGACGATCCTGACCAACATTGCCATGAGCGATGACGAGGACGAGCTGCACCGCCCCGACCGGGCGCGGGCCGAGCGGGCGCTTTCGCGCATTGGCGCCCGGGAGCTGATTCTCTCGCGGCCGGGGGGGCTGGACGCGCCGGTGGACGAACGGGGGGCCAACTTCAGCGCCGGGGAGCGGCAGCTTTTGGCCTTCGCGCGGGCCCTGTACCGCGACAGCCCGCTGCTCATCCTGGACGAGGCCACCGCCAGCGTGGATTCTGACACGGAGGCACGGCTGCAGGTGGCGCTACAGGCGGTGCTCAGCGGGCGGACTTCGCTGGTCATCGCCCACCGCCTTTCGACCATCCGACAGGCGGATCGCATCGTGGTGTTCCACAAGGGCCGGGTGGTGGAGGCCGGGCCCCATGCTGAGCTGATCGCCCGCGACGGGGTCTACGCCCGCCTGTACCGCATGCAGTTCGCCCATGAACGGGCGGAATCGATCGACACCGAAACCGAAACCGGAATGACCGGCGTGCAGGAACCTACCGCAACTTGACCGGAGACGATCGAGGCGGCCCCTCTTCCAGGAAATTTCGGGAAAATGAGCCTTGGCCCTTAATTCTGGCGAAATATCGGCGATATAGTAAATGTGACATCATCATCAACAGCAGAGCAGAGCGCCGGGCCCTCCCCGGCCTTCCATGGGGCGGCTTCGGCGGCGACGGCCGGCCGCCAGGTGATCGACCTCCCCCGGCCGCGCCGGGCTGAGACGCTGGACGGGGAGCTGTGGGCCCTCATCGGGCGGGAGAAGCAGATCGAGTCGCACCTTCGACAGGTGCACTCGTACGTCGCCCGCGGCGA
>JBBRLA010000043.1:0-23233 GCA_038231615.1 Polyangia bacterium
CGGCAAGAAGGCGATCCGGGACGTGCCGAACTGGGTGTGTGAAGTGCTCTCGCCCTCGACCGCCGGCCGGGACCTCGGCAAGAAGCTTGGCATCTATCACGCGGGCAAGGTGGGACACTACTGGATCGTGGACCCTGATCATCGGACGGTGTCCGTGTACCGGTGGACCCGGGAAGGCTACCTGGTGGTCACCGTCGCCAGTGAGGGCGACGTCCTGAGAGGCGAGCCGTTTGGCGAGGCCGAGATCGCGGTCGCCGATCTCTTCTCCGAGGAGTAGCGCCGGCGGAGTCGAGGCTGGCGAATCCGTCATTTTTCAACTACCCTGATGAAGATGCAGGGCAAACCTTATTTTGTGCGGGCCGAGTGGGACGAAGAGGCTCAGGTATGGGTGGCCACCAGCGATGATGTGCCGGGCCTGGTCACTGAGGCCGACACCGCGGAGGGCCTGCTCGCCAAGCTGCGGGTCCTTATTCCTGAACTGCTCGAAGCAAATGGCCAGGCGATCACTGACTCCGTCCCCTTCGAGCTGCTGACTCGCCGCTTTGAAACCATTCCCCGACGTGCTGCCTGATGGCCGACTTCTCCCCTGAACTCAAGCGCTTGTTGCAAGCCACTGGTTGTCGCTTCGACCGCCAGGGAAAGGGCGATCACGAGATCTGGTACAGCCCGATCACCAACACGCGCTTCCCGGTGGACAGCAAAATCAAGTCCAAGCACACCGCCAACGGGATACTCAAACAAGCTGGGTTGCCCAAGAAGTTCTGAATTGATATTTAGATTAGATTACATATAAAACTTTCAATTTAAGACACCATTAGGGCCGATGCGCATTCGTCTACTGTCTTCACCGGGGCCCTTGCTGGCGTTGTTCCTGCTGGGTTGTCCCGACAATCCCGCCCCGGCCCCCGCCGCACAGGGGGAACTTGCGCCGCCCCCGCAGGCCCCGCCCCCGGCGCAGTGGCAGGGGCTGCCCTTCCCGCGCACCGACGGCGGTGTCTACGAGGTGATCAGCGTCCCCGGCGCCAGCCTGACCAACGACCCGACCCTGAGCGACCGCGTCACCGCCCTGTCCGACTGCGCCGACATGATCGTCGATTGCTACAACCCGCCCGCCCGATCCATGGACAACTGCGTGAGCGCGGCCCCGGCCTGCAAGACCCTGCTGCCCCACCGCCTGCCGCGACGCCTACGCGGGCGCCCGTCAGAAGGGACACCCTTTCGACGGGTGCGGACAGCTACGACGTCGGCGTGCTCGGGGGGGTGCGGAGCCTGCTGATGAGCGGGGATGGGACCTGGCTCTACGTGGGCGACGATCAAGGCAATGTGACCGCGCTGCCCATCGAGCTGTGGGACGGCAACCACGAGCGTCTGCCCTTCGACCACACCGGGGGTTGCCTCAGCGGCACCGGCAAGACCGTCCCCTGTCCCGCCACCCTCACCTTGGGCAGCGCTGTGCGCGACATGCAGGCGATGTGACAGCCATGGATGGAATAGGCTCGACCAAAAGCGTATCATCCCCCCGCATGTTCGACGATGTTGCCGGGGCCTTGGCAGGTGGCTTTCAAGTCGTTGTCCGTTGCAAGAGCGCCACTGCCTCGACGTGCGCGGTGTGTGGGTGCATGTCGTAGGGGGTGACTCGCACCACCTGGTAGCCGTGCTCTTGCAAGAAGACGAGGTCGCGGGCCAGGGTGTCCGGGTCACAGCTCACGTAGGCCAGCGCCCGCGGGCCCAGCGCCGCCACCCGTTTCAGCACCTCGCCGTCGCAGCCCCGCCGCGGCGGGTTCAGCACGACCAGCGTCGGACGAGCCATGATCTCCCCTTCCTGGCCGGCAGCGTCGCCCATGCGTCCGAGCACCGCCGCCGCGTCACCGCAGAGGAAGCGCGCCTGCCCCGCCGAGACCCCGGCCCGCTCCGCCCCGGCCACCGCGTCCGCCACCGCCGCCGGGTTCTCCTCGACGCCTACGATGGCGGCCAGTCCGCGCTGACGGTGCCACAGGCAAAGGGCGATGCCGCCCACGCCGCAATACAGATCGAGCAGCGCCTCTCCCGGCTGCGGCGCCAGCGCCTCGGCCACGTCGGCGTAGATGCGGGCGGCCACCTCCCGGTTCACCTGCAAGAACGATCGCGGCGAGATGCGCAGGCGCACCGGCCCTACGTCATCCCAGATCGCCGCCTCGCCGAAAAGCACCCGATCCTCCGGCCCCTGGGCGTTCATCCCAGCATCCTCCGGCCCCAGCCGCGTCGCTCGCCCCAGCGGTTCCGCCTGAAGCAACACATTCCCCTGCGCCCGGTTCTCATGAAGTACCACCCCGCTGACCTCCGGGTGCGCCGCCACCAGCCGCTCCGCCAGTTCTCGCAGCGGCCCCAGTTCCCCGATCTCCCCCAACACCAGGCTCACCTGCACCTGCCCTCGCCCCTGCACCACGCCGTCCCGCAGCAGCACATAGCGCAGCCCCCAAAGCCCGGTTCCCTCGTCATACACCGAGAGCCCGAGTTGCCCCCACAACGTCGCAATGCCGCCCGCCACCCGGTCCAGCACCGGCTCCACGATGCGGCAGCCGTCCATGTCGACCACTTCGTGAGACCGCGGCGCATACGCCCCCAGCACCACCCGGTCCCCCCGCTGCACCGCCACCAGCTTGGACCGGTTCCGATAGCGCAAGCCTTCCGCCTCCCCCGCCGCCACGCACGCCGGCACCTCCTTTACCGGCACCCCCGCCCGCACCAGCGCCCGCACCAGCAGTTCCCGCTTCCACACCCGCTGCGCCTCGTACGAGAGGTGCTGCATCATGCACCCCCCGCACTGCCCATAGCCCGGGCACACCGGGATCACCCGCTCCGGGGCCGCCGATCGCCGAGTGACCAGATCCGCCCAGACGTCCGCCGTGTGGGGGCTGCGGTGCTGCACCCGTGCCTCTGCCTCCTCACCGGGCAAAAGACCCGCTACGTGGATCGCCACGTCCTCGAAGCGCGCCACCCCCGCGCCGGCATGGTCCAGGTGCTCCGCCCGCAACGTCAGGCGGTGCCCCCGGTTCAGCTTTCTCCAGCGTTTGCCCGTCTCGTTCGGCGGCGGCCCGCTCGCTTCTTTTTCCTGCTGGCTTGCAAATGACATCAATGGTGGGCAGAAATGTACTTCATTCCAGGTAACACACAACCATGAACACCGCCGATTCTCCGCTGATCGTGGTCGCGCTTTCCGGCGGGGTAGACAGCGCGACTTGCGCCGGGCTCCTGGTCGAGGCCGGGCACCGCGTCGCCGCCATCTCCATGCGCCTGTATAACGCCGCCGGCACCCCGGCCTCGTCCGGGGGGCGCTGCTGCGGCCCCCGCGACCTGGAGGACGCCCGCGCCGTCTGCGCCCACCTGAACATCCCGTTCTACGTCGCCAACTACGAGGCCGCCTTCAAGCAGGCCGTCATCGACGACTTCGTCGCCAACTACAGTCAGGGGCGCACCCCCAACCCCTGCGTCCGCTGCAACGAGAAGGTCAAGTTCCTGCCGCTGCTCCACCGGGCCCGCGCCTTGGGCGCCGCCTCCCTGTGCACCGGCCACTACGCCCGCCTTGACCCCGATCCGGCCACCGGCCAGACCCGCCTGCGCCGGGCCCACGACCCGCGCAAGGACCAGTCCTATTTCCTGTTCAGCATGCCCCGCGACTCCCTGGCCTACGTTCGCTTCCCCTTGGGCAACTTGACCAAAGAGGAGGTCCGCGCCCACGCCCGCCGCCTGGGCCTGCCCAACGCTGACAAGCCCGAGTCCCAGGAGATCTGCTTCGTCCCCGATGGAGACCACGCCGCCTTCGTCGAACGCGCCGCCGGCCGCCTGGACGGGGAGATCGTGGACACCCAGGGCGCGGTGGTCGGCCGCCACCAGGGCATCCACCGCTTCACCATCGGCCAGCGCCGCGGCATCGGAGTAGGTCTGGGCGAGCCGCGCTACGTCGTCGGCATCGACGCGCTGACACGGCAGGTGCGCATCGGCCCCCGCGCCGCCCTGGCTCGGAGCGCCGCCACGATCGCCGAGGCCCGCTGGCTGGTGGACCCGCCGAAAGAGGGCACGTCCATCGAGGCGCAGGTCCAGATCCGCTACCGCCACGCGCCACAGCGGGCCACCCTGCGCGTGCTCCCGGGGGCCGTGGTGCACGTCGAGTTCGCCGAGCCGGAACACGCGGTGGCCGCAGGACAGGCCGCGGTGATCTACGACGGCGACGTGGTACTAGGCGGCGGCTTCATCGCCGCGTCGGCCGAGAGCGCCAACCAGGCTTCGGGGGGTGAAAAAGGTCAGTCTTCCGGCCTCCTTACGCGGTGAAAAGGGTCAGTCTCCTGACCTTTTTACCGCGGCAGCGACTGCCGGTAGGCCCGCTCTTCCTGCCCCAGTTCATAGATCCGGCGCACCAGCGCATCCGCGATCCGCTTGTGAGACGCCAGCCGGTCCCCATAGGCCCGGAACGGAGTCAGGTCCATCGGCTCCCCGAACACCGCCACCACCCGCTTGGTCCCTCGCAGGTTCCCCACGATGTCGCTCACCACGTCATTCGAGAGCCCATGGATGAACGCCGGCACTACCACCGGCCAGGTCCCCATCACCAGCTTGCCTACCCCGGGCTGCGCCGGCAATGGTTCATAGGGGTCGGCGTTCTGGTTCCGTCGCCCCTCGGGATGGAACCCGACCATCACGCTGCCCCGACGCATGACCTCCATCACCCGATAAAGCGACCAGCGATTGAAGGCCTGTTTCGCCGGCTCACGGAAGAACGGCGGATACATGCGCCCGCCGCCCACCAGCAGGTTCACCACCACCCCGGCCGCCCGCTGATAGAAAAAGTCCGCCCGCACCGGGCAAAGCACCGGCTGCCGCAGCGCCGTGAAGCGGTGCAGAAGCAGCATCAGCATATATAGGTCCGAAAAGCTGCGGTGGTTCGACACCAGCAGGATGCCCTGATCCGGCCGCAGCCCGGCCAGCCGCGAAAGCCCCAGCGGAACCATCATCCGCCGCGAGCCGAAAGTCATCCAGCCGACCCCGATGGTGCGCAGCCACGCCTCGGTCAACGGCAGCGCACGCCGGTGCAGGCCATCCATCAGTCGAAAGGTGAACTTCTCGAAGGGGTCCAGAAGCTCCAGTGGGGGCTCCCCAGTCGCAGGCTCCATAGATAGCGGTAGAGTACCCCGCTACCGCAGCCAGGGCAAGGCCGCTTCTTGGGCCCGCAGCGCCCGAAGCCCGTGGCCACACGAAGAAAGCCCGTGGCCGACAGAAGCCAGATGGCTTACGCCCGCGTGGGGATGCCCAGGATCTGCCGCGCTTCTTGCGGGGTGGCCGGCTCCCTGCCGCATTCCCGGGAGACCCGCACCAGGGCCTCGATCAGCCGGCCGTTCGAGTCTGCCTTGCTGCCATCGGGCAGATAAAAAGTGTCCTCCAGCCCCGTGCGAAGCTGCCCGCCCAGTTCCGCCGAACGCCGGTGCACCGGCCACACATCCTCCCTGCCGATGACGATGGTCTGAAAGTGCGCCCCCGCGGGCAGTTCCTCGATCAAAAGCGGCAGCCAGGCAGCCTTGGCGGGCATGCCGCTTTGGACTCCCATCACGAAGGATACATGCGCCGGGGCGCGCAAAAGCCCGACCTGCTGATAAAGAGCGACCGAACGCACGATCCCGGTGTCGAAGCACTCGCACTCCGGCAGCACCGAGAGTTCGTCCATGGCTTTGACGAAGCGCGCGACCTTTTCTACCGGGTTGTCAAAGAGGATCGGCGGCCAAGCCCAGCGCCCGTCGGCCCGCGCCCTCAGGTAGTTCAGCGAGCCGGAGTTTAGCGCGGCCATCTCCGGGCGCACCCGGCGCAGGCACGAAAGCGGCCCCGAGATGTCGTCGCCGACGACCCCGGTGGACATGTTGATGAGCAGCTCGGGGACCGCGGCGCGGATGGCCGCGTCGATCTCGGCCACCACGTCGGGGTCCCAGGTCGGGAAGCGTCCCATCCCCGGGCCCTGCTGCCGGTAGTGGCAGTGGACCACCGTGGCGCCCGCGGCGAAGGCCTCTCGGGCGGCGGCGGCCATCTCCTCGGGAGTGACCGGGACCCGGTGCTGCGCCGGATCGGTGAGCACGCCGGTGAGCGCGCAGGTGACGACGACCTTGTCGGAGAGACTCATCCCCAGAAGTTACTCCCGGCAGGCCCGCGTTTCAACCGCCAGGGGACTGGCCAGGGCAGCTATGGCACGCGACAGGCGGTCTCGACGTCGGGGCGCTCGCTCGAGCTCAGGTGGGAGAGGGCCTCGGCGCCGAGCCGGCGATCGCTGATGCGACAGGCCGCCGTGCCGATGATGACCCAGGCCTGCGACGCCGGCAGGGCCCCTCGCGCCAGCTCGATGGCGTGGACGTTCTCGCCCAGGTCCAGGGCCTTCTCGGCCTCGGTCAACAAGGACGCGGCGTCGGTCTCCTCGGTGTCCGGCTCCGGCGTGGTCGGGTCCGCGGGGTCCGTCACCGGAGCGAGCGGGGTCGCCGGCCGGGGCCTCGCCGATGGGTTGTGGTTGATGATGGACTGGGCCAGGCTGGCGGCGCGATCGTCCTTCTGGGAACCGGCGACCATGTAGATCGACAAGACGGCAATGACCAGCAGGCCCACTCCCGTGAAGACCGGCGAGGTCTTCCGCTTGCCGTCCCCCTGCCGGACCACCGGCCCGAACGAGCCGGCGGATCGGGCGGACGCCGCCGATCCCGAGAGCGGCAAGGTCCGTCTGCTGCCCAGCGAACGCTGACTTTCCGGCGGCCTGCTCCCCGAAAGCGACTGGCTGGCGGACGAAGGCCGACCCGAGGACAGACCGCTGGCCCGCGGCAGCGAGGTGCTGCGCTGGCTGCCAGGCAGGGTCTGCGTCGAGGCCGAACGCATGGACTGCCCGGAAGAGGTGATCCGCAGGCTGCCCATGGACCCCGGCACCGGAGTCTCCGACGGCACCTGCACCCGGATCGGCTTGCCGCTGAGCGCGGAAAGGGGCCGCCCGGGCGACACACCCGACACGCCCGATGGGTTCGAGGCAGCGGAGGCCGCCGAAGCCACGGAGGCCGCCGAGGCGGGCAGCGCGCTTTTGGGGATCGAGGTGCTGCTGCGGGAGGTGGGCAGGTGCAGCGGCGAAGCGGCGCTCCCCGAAGAAGAAAGTCGGCTGGGCACCGATCGCGACGAGAGGGCCGACAGGCCGCCGGACAGGGCCGACCGCCGGCTCAGGGCAGAGGAGGCGGCGCTGCGCCGGATCATCGCCCCGCGGTCGTCCAGGGCCTGCACGAAGTCGCCGATCGAGGGGAAGCGATCGCTGTGCACCGGGGACATGGCCCGCTCGATGGCCTCGATCAGGTGGCCCGGTGCCTCGGGACAGAGCGTGGCCAGGGGCGGCGGCGGGTGATGGGTCTCGTGATCTTCTTCGTGGTCCAGCTCGATCTCGTCGTGGATATCCGGGGCCCGCCCCGACAGGGCCTCGTAAAGGATCGCGGCCAGGGCGTACTGGTCGGCGCGGCCGTCGATCTCGCCCCCGAAGTCTTGCTCCGGGGCCCGGTAGGGCAGCCCGTCTCTTAGCAGCCATGGCAGCGCCGCGAGCTGAGCGATGCCGAAGTCAAGGACCTTGATCCCCTCGCCCTGCTCGGACGAGTCGGCGGCGGCCAGGGCGTAGATGAGGTTGCGCGGCGTGAGGCCCCCATGGACCACCCCCAGCTTGTGCGCCGCCGAGAGGGTCATCCCGACGCGGACGCCAAGTTCGCGGACCAGGTGCGCGTTCAGCTTGCCGAAGCGGCGCACCCGCGACTGGACGCTTTCCCCCTCCGCAAACTCGCTGACCATGAAGAGCAGCGGCAGGACGTCGCGGCGACTCCAGTCGACCACGCGGACGATGCCCGGGTGGTGCAGGGCGGCGGCCATGTCCGAATCCCGGCGACAGCGGGCCAGGCGTTCGGCGTTCAGCGCCTCGGGGTGGAAGACCTTGATGGCATAGCGTTCGTTCTTGAAGACGTGCTTCGCCTCGTACACGACGCCGTGCGCCCCATGCGCGATGGGCGTTTTGAGCAGGTACAACCCGCCTAGCTTCTGTCCCGAAAGCCCTGAGATCGACATCACGCTCACCTGTACTTCAACAAGTGTGATCCGTGGCGGCGGCGCGGTCAACATTACTCGTGAAATTCGACCTGCCGACATGTGCGGTCCCCACCGTCGACGAATGTGCTCCGAGCAGGGATGCGCAGGCAATCCATGCGAAAACGGTAGGGAAGCGCACCAGCGACGGCCCAAATCTGGGACCCAAGCCAGCCGCGCGCGTTTGCCCCGGCGGCTGAGTGGCAGTACCCTTCGAGGTCCAACATGTCTGACGAGCCGTCCCTTAAACCCGCGCCGTCTCTCGTGCCCGCGCTCGCCCCCCAGCCAGAACCCGTGCCGGCCCCCGCGCCGGCTCCGGCGAAAAGCAGCATGGGCCGGGCGGCAGCCCTGCTTTCGGCGGCGACTTTTCTCTCCCGCATCCTGGGGCTGGTCCGCGAGCAGGCCTTCGCCGCCCTCCTTGGCGCCGGTTTCTACGGCGATGCCTTCACCATCGCCTTCCGACTGCCCAATCTATTGCGCGACCTCTTCGCCGAGGGCGCGCTGTCCGCCGGCTTCCAGCCCACCTTCATGCAGCGGCTGCGGCAGGCCGGCCCGCAAGAGGCCTACCGCCTGGCCAACCTGGTGCAGACCACTTTGCTGGTCATCGTCGGCGCCCTGGTCCTTTTGGGGGTCATCTTCGCCCCCGAACTGGTGGCCCGCTGGGGCCGAGGCTTCGCCGCCATCCCCGGCAAGAGCGAGCTTACCGTCGAGCTGACCCGCATCATGATGCCCTTCCTGCTGCTGGTCTCCCTGGCCTCGGTGGTGATGGGCATGCTCAACGCCGAGGAGCGCTACTTCTTCCCCGCCGTGGCGCCGGCCCTCTTCAACCTGGCAGCCATCGCCGCCGGGGCCCTGCTGTGGTTCTCCGGGGTGCGCCACAGCCGCTCTGCCGCCGTCGGCTGGGCCATCGCCACCCTGTGCGGCGGGGCCCTGCAATTCCTCGTCCAGATTCCGACCTTGCGGCGCTCCGGCTACCGCTTCCGCCTGCGCCTGGACCTGCGCTTCCGCGATCCCTACCTGCGGCAGATCCTCGCGATGATGGCCCCGGCCACCGTCGGACTCATGGCGACCCAGGTCAACGTCTACATCAGCAGCGAATTCGCCTCCAGCGAAAACGGCGCCGCCACCTGGCTCTATTTCGCCTTCCGCCTGCTGCAGCTCCCCATCGGCATGTTCGGCGTCGCCGTGGGCACCGTGGCCCTGACGCGCTTCGCCCGCTCCAGTGCCGACCTTGCCGTCAGCCAGGACATCCCGCGGCCCGAGCTGACCCCGGTGCAGACCGCCGAATTCGACGCCGCCCTTTCGCAGGTCCGCGACACGTTGCGCCGGGGCGTGCGCATGGTGTCCTTCCTGACCGTGCCCACCAGCGTCGGCCTCTTTCTTTTGGCCGAGCCCATCATCGCCGCCATCTACCAGCATGGCGCCTTTCACCGCGCCGACACCGTGGCCACCGCCGCGGCCCTGCGCTACTACACCCTGGGCCTGGCGGCCTACGCCGCGGTCAAGGTGGTGGCCCCGGTGTTCTATGCCCTGCGTCTGCCGCGGGTCCCGGTGACTGCCTCGGTCCTTTCGGTGGCCGCCAGCGTGGTGCTGAACCTGAGCTTGCACCCCCACTACGGCTTCCGCGTGCTGGCCCTGAGCATCAGCGTCGGGGCGCTGGTCAACCTGGCATATCTGCTCTCGCGGTTCCAGGCGCGGTACGGCGGCCTGTGGCAGGGGGACCAGCTCTTGGCGCTGGCCCGCATCGGGGTGTCTTCTGCCCTGATGGGGTTTATGGTGTACCTGCTGGACCGCGGTTTCTGGCTGGTCTGGGGCACCCCCAGGGCCTCCGCCGGCACGCTCGCCAATGTGCTCGATCTGGCCCTGGTCATCCCCGGAGGCGGGGCGACCTACTTCGGCCTGTGCTGGCTCATGGGCCTGGAAGAAATCCACTCTGTCATGGCCCAGGTCCGGCGGCGCCTGCGCCGGTGACTGGACTTGACCCCGCGGGCCGATCGAGTAGGCTCGGGGCCTCACTTGACGAGGTACATGCACATGATGATAACGAAGATATTCAGCACGGTTGCGCTCGGCGCGATGCTTCTGTCCGCCTGTGCCGAGATGGGTGCCTCCACGGCCGGCACGTCGGGGGCCCCTCCAGGGGGGGCGGCCCCCAATGGCGATATCTCGGTCCCCGCTGGCGCCGGCGCCAGCCTGGGTCTGAAGGACGAGCTGATCGTAGTGGCGCTTCAGGCGGCGAAGTCCTATCTGGGCGGCAAGATGGGCGGTGGCGCGGGCGCGGGCGCGGCCCCCAACGGGGCGCCTCCAGGGGGGGCCCCTCCAGGCGGTAGCGCGACCCAGGACGTGACCCAAGGCGTGGCGAAGAAGGAGGAGGCCGCCAAGGTCGGCGTGCAGGCCGCCGCGGACAAGGCCAAGCAGCAGGGACAAGAGCTGTCCCAGCCGCAGCAGACCGGCCTGATGGAGCTGGTCAAGAACCTGCTCTGATTCCCCTCTCAATCCAGGAGGGGCGAAGCGACGCCGAAGGACACCACCCAGAGCTGATGCGAGGCCCGCGTGATGGCCACGTGCAGCCGCCGCCGGGATTCGTCGGTCAAAGGGTATCCCTCGGCGCTGACGTCGGGCAGCACCACGTAGTCCCATTCCAGCCCCTTGGCGTTCTCCACGTCCGTCACGTCAATCCCCGGTGCGAAGGAGAATTCGCCCTGCAGGACCAACCGCGACTCGGGTAAATCGGCGATCAGCTCATGGAACCGCCGCGCCGAGGCGGCCCCGCTGGCGATCACCGCCACCGAGGCCCGGGGCTCCCGCTCGATGAGGTCGCGCACTGCGCCTGCCAGGAAAAGCTGCGCCTGCGCCTGATCCGGGAAACGGAAACGTCCCACCGGTGCCCCCTCCCGCGCCGCCCGGGCAGGGGACTCCGGGGCCAGCGAACCTAGCACCCGCCGCGCCAATTCCACCACCGGCCGCGGGCAGCGGTAGGACACCTCCAGGCGGCAGCTCACCGCCCCCTGGCTGCTCACCCCCATCGTCGCCAGAGATGACGTCCACCCGGCAAATCCCCCCGCGGTCTGCTGCGCCTCGTCCCCGGCCAGCGTCACGCTCCGCGTCTTGCCCAGAAGCTTCCCCATCACGTGGAGTTCAAAGAGCGCGAAGTCCTCCGCCTCGTCCAGCACCAGATGCACCATCTCCAGCGCCTCGGGGGGCTTTTCCAGCGCGCCGCCGAAGGCCCGCAGGCACAGCAGGATCGGCAGGTCATCCACGTCCAGCGTCCGCGCCAGTTCGTCGGGGGTCCCGGCCCACAGGGGCTGGTCGTCGATGGCCCGCCGCCGCTCCTTGTCGATGCCGCGCAGCGCTTTGTCCGGCGACTCCGCCAGTTGCAGCAGGGTATGCCGCACGGTCTCCTCTACCACGCCCATGGGCAGATCGCCACCCGATGCCTGCACCACCTGCGTCAGGAAGGGCCGGTCGGTGAAGAGCACCCCCAGACGCCGCCGCAGCTTTGGCAGGGCGGTATCCTCCCAACGCAGGCGCGCGCAGCGATTGCGCAGGGCAGCGAAGAGTTCCGGGTGCCGCTTGAAGCGCGACACCAGCGCCGGTGGCTCCGCCAGCCGGGGCGGCGGCTCGCCGAAGACCCGCCGGTACAGCTCGACGGCCCAGGCGTCCAGCGTCCGCACCGAGTCCCCGCCTGCGCCCAGGGGTTCCAGAAGCCGCGCCGAGAGCCGCGCCAGCCCCTCCTCGGGGACCACCACCCGCATCCGGCTCAAGGGGTAGCGCTCCGGATCGACGGCGGCGATGCGTGCCATCCGATGCAGCGCCACCGTGGTCTTCCCGCTGCCGGCGCTGCCCAGCACCAGCAGCGGACGCTCGGGCGGCGCGGTGATCGCCGCATACTGCTCGGCATCCAGCAGCGCCGTTATGTCTCCGGGCCCGGCGTGCCGCGTCCCGTGGAGCCCGGCCCCTACCCCCAGGCTCCCCGCCCGCGCCGCCGTCCCCGCCCCGCCCGGCTGAAGCGCCAGGCCCGCCCGCTCGCCGCTTACCCAGCGCCCATCCGGCCCCCGCTCCAGCGCCACGCCATCTCCCACGATCTGCCGCAGCGTCCCGCCCGCGATGATCAGCACCCGCCGCGCCTCGACCACCCCCTCGGCCACTCGTCCGGGGAAGTCTTCCTCGTAGGTGTCGCCCTCGCGGTAGGTATAGAAGATGCGCGCCACCGGGGCCGCCCGCCAGTCGACGATGCGCACCCCGGCGCCCACATCCACCAGGCTGGCGTGGCCCAACAGGTAGTCCTTGCTGATGCCGCCCTCGCGGATGCGCAGGTGGGCCAGGTAGGGCGATCGCCGGTCGGGGACCGCCTGCGCCCCGGTCCCCCTACGGCGCAGTTGCTGCCGCACCTCCATCTCGTGCAGAAGGCTCGGCAGATCGTCCGCCGCCGCCGAGGCCGCCTCGTCCCGCAGCGCCCGCAGCTCCGCAGTGGCCGCGGCCCCGGACAGGTCCTGAGTACCCCCTCGCGTCAGATCGGCCGCCGCGTCAATGGCGGCCAGCGCCCGCCGCAAAAGGGCCTCTTCTTCATCGACAATCGCGCGCAGCTCCGCGGCGAGGTAGTGGCCCCGTTCTTCATCCAGGATCAACTGTGTCTCTACAGTCGCGTCGATGGATGAGTGAGCATGCTCTTCCGGAACCCGGCGGATGTCCGCCCGGTGCTTCAAGGTCTTATCCATTGCCGAATCACCTTATCCTGAGGATCAAATACGATGAAATACATCGGGTGCAGGTTCCGCTTCTTCCGTGCGAACGACAGCGCTAAGAAACTCGGTCCAGACGTCGTCATGCACTGCGATGTAGAACACTCGTTCAGGCTGTTTCTCACTGAGCACCAGCCGATAGCTCAAGAACTCGGACACGTCTGAGGTTCCGACGAAGCTTGTCTGGGCCGGCTTTTTCTGGCATCGACTTCGTCGCGGGTGTCTTTTCTCGGCTTCTATCGCAGGGAAGATTTGCAGAAAGGCCGACTTCTCACGTATCTTCTTGCCGGACAGTCGCACCTGTGCATGTCATCAGGAGGACTTGTGAGTGAGCAGCAACCCGCCCCCCATGACCCGAAGTCCCTGCGCACCGCCCTGGCTGGCGCCAAGGCAGACGTGCTCGCCGCCCTGGAACTGGGCAAGTCGCTCTCGACCTCCGAGCTGAGCGAGCTGCGTCAAGTCATCGAGGAGGCCCTCTCGGCCTATAACCTCTATCTGGCCGCCGCCCCCCCCGAAAAACACGTCGAGCTGGAACATTCACTGGGCAAGCAGGCCATCGACCTGCGCCGGGCCGCGGCGATGCTGCCGCAGCTCGTCGGCGGCAGGGCGACGGCGCTCTCGGCGGACAAGGTGGCCGGCGGCGGTCAGCCGTTCATCGAGACCCGGGCGCCGGGAAAGAGCATCAGCGACACGCCGGGACCGCGCCGCTCGGGCAGCGATCCCCGCCCCGGCGACGAGGTCGACGCCTGGTGCGGCCCCTGTGACGGCCTGCGTACCCACAACATCATCGCGGTGGTGGACAAGCGCCCCAAGCAGGTGGTCTGCCAGTCCTGCGGGGGGCGCCACGGCTTCCGCCTGACCGCCGCCCGCGCCCGGGCCAAGGAGCCCGGCCCGCCGCAGGCCACGGGGCTACACTATATCGCCCGCAAGACCCCGGAACAGATCAATGACGAGCGCAAGAAGCAAGAAGCGACCCGCCTGAAGCTGGAACTGGACAAGGTCGAGAACGTGCAGCCCTTCGACCCGAAGCGACGCTACAAGGCGGGTCAGGTCATCGTGCACGCGGAACATGGACGGGGGAAGATCGAGAACACCCTCAAATATTCGATGTTGGTGCGCTTCCCGGTGGGGCTGAAGTCCCTCACGCTGAAGTAGCCGGCCCGGCGCGGCGCATTGCCGCCCGGCCCCGGCGCATCGGCTTTCCCTGCCGCGCCAGAGGTCAGCGCTGCATGTTCACGAATTCATAGTGGACGCTGATCGCGTCGGTGCTGTGGAAGGACGGGAAGCGCAGCCCGCGCACAGCATCCACCACGCAGCCGGCGACATCTTCGTCCACATCGGCGGTGGCCTCGGTGACTCGCCCGGTCGGGGCGACCATGGCCTCGATGGTGATGCGCTGGGGCAGCGCCTTCTCCCGGGGGTAACAGTGGGCGATGCCGTGCTTGCCTTTGTGCATCACCTCGTCCACCTCGGCGATGGTCAACTGTTCGAGCTGCGGGGCCCTGAGCTGCCGCGGTTTTTTCGATCCATCGTCGATGACCGCAGGGCCGCGCGCTTCGTGATCGGTCTGGGCGTGGTCCCTGGGCTCGTGCTGGCGCGGATGGACCGGTGCCTCGACGGACGGCTGGTGATCATGCCTGGGGCCCGCGACCTTGGGCGGGTCCCCGGAGGGCTGCGTCACCGGGACCGGGTGCTCCTCGGGGAACAGGTAGCGGTAGCCGATGAGGGCCGACCCGCCGCCCAGCAAGAGTCCCAGGCCGATGACCGAGAACCACAACCCGGCCCGCCGAGGCGCCCGGGGCTGGGTCGCTCCCGAGGCGACCCCCTCGGCCCCGTCCATGCTGGCGTTCTGGCGGGTGGTGTCCACCGCCAAGTTCCTGGAAGTCGACTTCCGAACATCGCCGGGGTCTTGATCCGCGGCGCGCGCGGCCTGCGTCTGCGCGGGCAGCGTGCTCTCCATGCCGATGCCCATCCGCGCTGACCCGGGCCGCTGGGACGGGCGAGAGGTGCGCCTGGCCTCGCCCGACGGTTCCTGGGCCTGCGGGGGCGACGTCTCACGCTGCTGCTGCTGCATCTCACGCTGCTGCTGCTGCATCTCACGCTGCTGCGGCGGCGGCATGGGCTGCTGTGGCGTCTCATGCTGCTGCGGCGGCGGCATCTCAGGATGCGGAGGCGGCATGGGCCGCGACACCGGGTCCGCGCCGTGTGGCGTCGGCATCATGGCTCGCGGCAGCGGCAGCGACTCTCGCGAGTAGGGATGCTGCTGCGGTGCGGTGGCCCGCGGCGGCGGCAGCGCCTCCCACAGGGCCTGCTCGGGTGGCACTGCATCCCGGGACGGCGCCGGCTGGGGCGGCCCGGCGGCCCGGGTCGCTGCCTGTTGCGGCACGATGGCCCTTTCGGAGACCTGCTGCGCCGGCACTGTGCCCGGCGGAATCCCCGCCGATCCCCGCGAAGGCGCCTGTTGCGGCACGGTGGCCCTGGCGGAAACCTGCTGCGCCGGCACAGTACCCCGCGGAATCCCCGTCGATTCCCGCGAAGGCGCCTGTTGCGGCACGGTGGCCCTGGCGGAGACCTGCTGCGGCGGCACGGTACCCCGCGGAATTCCCGCCGATTCCCGCGAAGGCGCCTGCTGCTCCCGGGCTGGCGGCAAGGTCCCCCGCGGCACCCCCGTGGGCGACGGCTCCCGCGACGGCGGCAGGGTCCCCCGCGGCGGCTGAGGCGACGGCTCCCGCGGTGGCGGCTGAGGCGGCGGCATTGTCCCCCGCGACGGCGCAGCGGGCCGCCCCACCGCCGGGTTCTGCCCCGATCCCCCGTGTGCGATCGACGTGCGCCCCGACACTTCCCATCGCCCGCTCAAGGCTTCCCCGGGATACACCCGGGACAGCGCTTCGCCCACGGCCGCGGCGGTCTGGTAGCGGTCCTCCGGCAGCTTGGCGCAGCACATGCGGATGATGTGCTCCAGCGCCTCCGGCATCCCCCGCTGCACCAGCTTCAGCACCGGCAGCTTCCCCTCCATGATGAGGTGCCGCTTGATCTCGAAGCTCGGCGCCTCGAAGAGCTTGTAGCTGGTCAGACACTCGTAGAGCAGCGCCCCCACGGCGAATATGTCCGAGCGGGCGTCCACCAGGTGCGAATCGCCCTTGGCCTGCTCCGGCGACATGTAAGAAGGCGACCCCAGCAGCCGCCCGGTCTCGGTGATGTCCGACTCGTCCAGGATCTTCGAGAGCCCGAAGTCCAGCACCTTCAAAAACACCCGTCCCTCGGGCTCGCCGTTTTTCCCGGCCTCCTCCCGCGTCAGGAAAAGGTTCTCCGGCTTCAGGTCGCGGTGGATCACCCCGCGCCGGTGGGCCGTGTGCAGCGCGTCGCACAGCTCCATCATCAGTCGCACCGAAAGGGGCGGCGGGATCTCGCCCCGTTCCAATCGGGTGCGCAGCATCTCGCCGTTCACCAGCTCCATGACGATGTAGGGCCAGGCGCCGGCCTCGTCGCGGAAGTCGGTGATGGCGACAATATGCGGGTGGCCCAGCTGGAAGGCGCTCTGGGCCTCGCGACGGAAGCGGGCGCGCAGTTCGGGGTTGCTGACAAGCTGCGGGTGCAGGTACTTCACCGCGCAGGGCCGCTGCACGTGCAGGTGCCACGCCGCGCACACCACCCCTACGGCGCCGTAGCCCAGCACCTCGTCGATCCGGTAGGTCCCGTCCAGGATGTCACCCGGCTGCGGCGGTCGACGCAGGGCAAGGAACGCTCCAGACGGCCGCTGCGCCGGTTCGTTATTATCGTCGCTCATCGTGGCGGGTCGCTCACCAGCAATCGTGCGTTCTTACAGGCGATGGGTTTAATCGTATCACGCCCGCGCAGAGGCGCCCACGATTGTGCCGGGTGATCAAGGCGTCAGCCAGATCTGCTACACTGTGGGGAGCGAGGATCCCCCATGGCCACGAACCTGCTGGAACAGCTCCGCCAATTCACCGTCACCGTCGCCGACACCGGCGACATCAACTCCATCGAGAAGTTCCGCCCGCGGGACGCCACGACCAACCCGTCGCTGCTCAGCGCCGCGGCGCAGATGCCGGCCTATGCCGACATCGTCGAGGGTGCCCTGCACTGGGCGGAAAAAGAAGGCGGCGAGGCCGCGCCCGAGGCCGTCGTCCGCGTGGCCATCGACCGCCTCTCCGTCGAATTCGGCCTGCGCATCCTGAAGATCGTCTCGGGGCGCGTGTCCACCGAGGTGGACGCTCGTCTGTCTTTCGACACCGAGGGGACCATAAAGAAAGCGCACACCTTGATCGACCAGTACGCGGCGGCCGGGGCCGGCAGGGAGCGGGTGCTCATCAAGATCGCCGCCACCTGGGAGGGCATTCGCGCCGCCGAAGTGCTGGAAAAAGAGGGCATCCACTGCAACCTGACCCTGCTCTTCGGCATGCACCAGGCCATCGCCTGCGCCGAGGCCGGCGTGACGCTGATTTCGCCCTTCGTCGGGCGCATCCTCGACTGGCACAAGAAAGAAAGCGGCCGGCAAAGCTACGCCCCCGCCGAGGACCCCGGCGTGGTGTCGGTGACGCAGATCTACAACTACTTCAAGAAGTTTGGCCACAAGACGGAGGTCATGGGCGCCAGCTTCCGCAACACCGGCGAGATCACCGAGCTTTGCGGCTGCGATCTTTTGACCATCGCCCCGAACCTGCTCGCCGAGCTGCAAGCCACCCAGGGGGATCTGCCGCGCAAGCTGGACCCGCAGAAGGCCCTTTCGATGGACATCGCCCGCATCCCGATGGACGAGGCCAGCTTCCGCCGCATGCACGAGGCAGACCGCATGGCCAAGGACAAGCTCGACGAGGGCATCACCGGCTTCAGCAAGGCGATGGTGGCCCTGGAGAAGCTGCTGACCGAGCGGCTGCTCTCGCTGCGGCACCACCGGGACCGGGACGCGCTGGCGCGATCTTGGTTCAAGCACTACGACATGGACGGCGACGGCTACATCACCCGCGAGGAATGGGGCGGCTCGGCGCTGGTCTTCGCGGCGCTGGACACCGACGGCGACGGCAGAATCTCCCCGGCGGAGATGGCCGCCGGCCTGGGCGCGGCGCATCATCTGGGGAGCTGAGCCAAAAGCCAAGGCCAAGGCCAAGGGACGACCGGGACGGTCAAGACCAGATGCCTGACCGCGGCTTCATCCTCCAACCCAGCTACCGCATCGAATCCGGGCGCCCAGTGGTGTACCTGTACGGCAAGCTGGAGAGCGGCGAGACCTTCCTCATCTGCGACCACCGCGAAGTGCCCCACTTCTTCCTCCGCCGTGCCGACGCCGACCGGGCGCGCGCCGTGTACCCCGGCCGGCTGACCGATACCGGTGAGGTCAGCCTGCGCGGCGAGCCCCTGCTCCGCGTCGAGGTCCGCACCCCGCAGGACACCCCGCCTCTGCGCGACCGCCTGATTGCCGCCGGCGTCCCGTGCTACGAGGCCGACATCCGCTTCCCCATGCGCTGCCTGATCGATCGCGGCATCCGATCCGCCCTGATCATCGACGGCCCCTACCGCCCAGGCCAGGGGGCCACCGCCGGCATCCACCGGGTTTATGACGATCCTTGCCTCCTGCCCACCCGCTTCGCCCCGGAACTGTCGGTGCTCTCCTTCGACATCGAGACCGACCCCACCGCGCAGCATTTGCTCTCGATCGCTCTTTATGGGGCCGGCGCCAAAACCCGGGCCGGCGCAGAGGCCGCCACGGAAGGAGAAGTCCTCCTCCTGTGCCCGCGCGGCGCCACCTGCCCGGCCCCCGCCCGGCTTTTCTCCAGCCAACGCGATTTGCTGGTGGCCTTCGCCGAGCGGGTGCGGGCGCTTGACCCCGACGTGATCACCGGCTGGAACGTCATCGACTTCGACCTCGCCGTGCTCTCGCGCCTGGCGGAGGCCCACGGCGTACCCTTGTCACTGGGCCGCGGCGCCGGCTCCCTGCGCATCCAGAGCGCCCCCTCCGGCTACAGCGGCTCTCGGGCCACCGTACCGGGGCGGGTCATCCTGGACGGCATCGCCTTGCTCCGCGGGTCCTTCATCACTATGGAGGAATACTCCCTGGACTTCGTCTCCCGCGAGGTCCTGGGCGAGGGCAAGATCATCGGCAACGACATTCGCGGCCCGGGGGGCAAGGCCGGCGAGATCCTGCGCCTCTTCCGCCACGACCGCGAGCGCTTCGTGGCCTACAACCTGACCGACGCGCGCCTGGCGTGGCAAATTCTGAGCAAGCTGCACCTCATCGAGCTGGCCGTGGAACGCAGCCTGCTGACCGGCATGCCCCCCGACCGCGTGTCGGCCAGCATCGCCTCCTTCGACTTCCTGTACCTGAGCGAACTGCGCCGCCGCGGCGTGGTCGCCCCCAGCGTCATCTACCACGACGAAGGCCAGGCCCCCGAAGGAACGATGGGCGGCCATGTGCTCCAGCCCGAGGCGGGCCTGTACAAAAACGTCGTCACCTTCGACTTCAAGAGCCTGTACCCCAGTGTCATCCGCACCTTCCAGATCGACCCCCTGGGGCACCTTCCCGGCTGGGGTACATTGCGCCAGAAACCGATCGACGCCATCGTCGCTCCCGGCGGTGCCGCGTTCCGCCGCGAGCCGAGCATCCTCACCGGGCTTTTGGACGACCTGTTCCCGGCGCGAGAGGCAGCCAAGGCCGCGGGCGAATCGGTGAAGAGCCACGCCATCAAGATCCTGATGAATTCGTTCTACGGCGTGCTCGGCACCTCCGCCTGCCGCTTCCACAGCCCGGAGATCGCCAACGCCATCACCGGCTTCGGCAAGGAGATCCTCTTGTGGGTCAAGGCCCGCATCGAGGCCGCCGGCCACCGCGTCATCTATGGCGACACCGACAGCCTCTTTGTCGTTTTGCGCGGCGACAACGACGATCCGCGCAGGACCCAGGTGCTGGGCGAAGAGCTGCTCGTTTCGTTGAACCGCGACCTGACGGATCACATACGGCACACCTGGCACGTGCAGAGCAAGCTGGAGCTGGAATACGACACCCTGTACCTGCGGTTGCTCCTGCCCCTCATGCGCGGGGGCGGCGCCGGGGCCCGCAAGCGATACGCCGGCCTGGTCGAGGAGAAGGGCCGGCAAAAGGTGGTGTTCACCGGGATGGAGGTGGTGCGGCGCGACTGGACGCACCTGGCGCGGCAGGTGCAGCGGGAACTTTACGAGCGGCTCTTCACGGATCGGCCGGTGGACGCCTACCTGCGGCAGGTGGTGGCCGACCTGCGGGCGGGGCGCTACGACAATCTGCTCGTATACCGCAAGGCGCTGCGCAAGGACCTGTCCGCCTACACCGCGATCACGCCGCCCCACGTGGCCGCGGCGCGAAAGATGAGCGAACCCGGCGGCAGGCTGATCTCCTACGTGATGACCACCGCCGGCCCCGAGCCCGCAGATGAGAGCCAAAGCCCCCTGGATCACGAACACTATGTGCAAAAGCAGGTGCGCCCGGTGGCCGAACCCATGCTGACGCTCCTGCACCTGAACTTCGACAAGGTCATCGGCGACAACCGCCAACTGGAGCTGTTCGGGTAGGCCACCGCCCTGAAGGGAACGAGGTCATCGGCGACAACCACCAGTTGGAACGGTTCGGGTAGGCCACCGCGCCTCCCTGCCCTGAAGGGAACGAGAGTTCAGCCTTTCAATGGGCCGAATTGCTGCTCGTAGGCCGCGAGGCGGGCCGCGAGATCGGCCGATTTCTCCTCGGCCTTCAGCTTGGCCGCCTCGGCCTGCTTTTTCTCCTCTTCGGCCTTCAGCTTGGCCGCCTCCGCCGTCAGCTTGGCCTCCTCCGCCGTCGGGAGGATCTTCCCGTCCGCCTCGTACATGCGCAGGAAGGTGCCGTCATACCCCATCAACCGCCCGGGGCCGACGCCGAACCACAGCTTCAATGTCCGCGATTCGATCCTGCCGTCGGGGCCCGGGGCGATCCGCTCATATTCCAGGTCCGGGCCCAGGCGATACGCTTCAATGCCGTGGCCCAGCGGGTCGTAGATAAAATACTCCGGGACATGGAGCACTTTTCCGTAGATCCGCTTCTTCTCCCCCCGGTCGACCGAGGCAATGCTCGACGAGGTCAGCTCCACTACGAAGTCCGGCCCTTGCCCCCCTCTTCCCACATCACCCACGAGCCCCTGAAGCGGCGCTCGGCGCCGAGCACGACGAAGAAATCGGGACCGCGGAAGTCGTTGGTCTTCGACTGCAAGGCGCTGAAGTACAGGAACATGTTGGCGCCGATGTATACGTCCCGGTCGGCCCAGGAAAGCTCCAGGGTCTCGCAAAGGAGGGTCATCTGGTAGCGGTGGGCCTGACTCTCCATGGGGACACCGTCCTCGGTCGGCAGGTCCTCGCCCCGCGGCGGCGAGTAGTACGGGGACAGTTCAAGGTCGTAAATCGGAACGGATGCTGGCATGGGCAACTCTCGCCCCTATTCTATCCCACAATCGGCCCCGGGCAAGCTCTGTCGCGGGTCCAGCCACTTAGCCTCGCTGCCCGCGCCAGCGCAGATAATGATCGGCCAGGACCAGGGCCACCATCGCCTCCGCCATCGGCACGAAGCGCGGCAATAGGCACGGGTCGTGACGCCCCTTCACGCGAACCGTTGCCGGCTGCCCATGGATGTCCACCGTGTCCTGCTCAAGCGGGATGCTGCTGGTCGGCTTCACCGCCGCCCGCAGCACGATCGGCATGCCCGACGAGATCCCCCCGAGCATCCCGCCGTGGCGGTTGCTGCGAGTCAAGATGGGCGTGCCCGGCACGAAGGCGTCGTTGTTCTGGCTGCCCCGGCGGGTGACGCAGCCGAAGCCGATGCCGTACTCCACGCCCAGCACCGCCGGCAAGCTGAAGAGCGCCTTGCCCAGGTCGGCCTTCAGCTTGTCGAACACCGGCTCGCCCAGGCCCGCGGGGACGCCGGTGGCCACGATTTCCGCCGCGCCGCCGATCGAGTCCTGTGCCTTGCGCACCTCCTCGATCAGCGCCACCATCCGCGCCGCCACCGCCGCGTCGGGGCAGCGCACAAGGTTCGGCGACCCGTCGGGCAGCGTCTCCACCTGGGCCAGGGTCACCGCCGCCGGATCCGGCACCTCCGCGCGCACCTCGCCGACCTGCACCACGTAGCCCACCACCTTGCCGCCGAAGCTGGCGATGACTTTCTTGGCGACGACCCCGGCGGCGACCCGGGCCACTGTCTCTCGGGCGCTGCTCCGGCCGCCCCCGCGGGGATCGCGGAAGCCATATTTGGCGTCGAAGGAGTAATCGGCGTGGCCGGGGCGGTACAGGTGCTGGAGGTCGGCGTAGTCGCGGCTGCGCTGGTCCTCGTTGCGGATGAGTATTGCGATGCTCGTCCCGGTGGTGCGGCCGGTGAAGACGCCGGCCAGGATCTCTGGGCGGTCGGCCTCCTTGCGCTGGGTGGTGAGGTGGCTTTGCCCCGGGCGGCGGCGGTCCAGGTCGGCCTGCAGGTCCTCTTCGCTGAGCGGAATGCCCGGCGGGCAGCCGTCGATGATCACCACATTGCCGGGGCCGTGGCTCTCGCCCGCGGTGGTGACACGGAATGCCTGACCGAACGTGTTGCCTGCCATGTCAAATCAGTATGGCCCGTCCCGGCAGGCCGCGCAAAGGGGAGGGAAGGGTGCAGCTCGGGCGGATTGAGCGGGACCTTGCCGCTGATCCGGGCGTAGAGGCTTGCACGGAGGTGAATCCCTGCTATCGTAAAATCATCAGCCGCTGATCGGAATTGAAGAACGAATTACGATGAGAAAAGACCCATCAAGTTTCGCGAGCCAGGACCGAGCCTTCCAGATCAGGGGCCGGGTCCTTCAAGTGAAGAGGGGGGGTCTTCTGATCGAAGGTGCGGGACCTTCAGATGAAGGTGGGGGGTCTTCTGGTCGAAGAGGCCGCCTCTTGCAGGTGAAGAGGCCGCCTCTTGTGGTGAAGATGCCCCATCTTGTGGGTGAAGAGGCTGCCTCTTGCAGGCAAAGATGCCCCATCTTGTGGGTGAAGAAGCCGCCTCTTGTGGTGAAGAGGCCGCCTCTCGCAGGCAAAGATGCCCCATCTTGTGGGTGAAGATGCCGCCTCTTGTAGGTGAAGATGCCGCCTCTTGTAGGTGAAGATGCCGCCTCTTGTAGGTGAAGATGCCGCCTCTTGTAGGTGAAGATGCCGCCTCAGAGAAGCGCCTACGCAAGATCATCATTCAGGCAGTGGGGGGTCCGCGGGCCGGGATCGGGAGACTCGGCGCGCAAGGAAAGGCGGCTCTTCCGGGTTTCAGGTGGGCGAATTTGGGTGGAATGACCGGGGCAATTTTGGAGTCTTCCGGACAAGAGGCGGCGAAGTCATCGGGCGCGGCGGTAGCACCGCGCCTTCGTCCA